>NZ_JBHXDN010000065.1:0-54377 GCF_042726075.1 Kitasatospora sp. NPDC127035
CAGGGCGATCACCAGCACCCTCCTGGCCCAGCTGCTGGGCGTCACCCGCACCAACCTCTCCAACCAGTTCCAGGACGGCCACCGCCTACTGGACCTGCACCGCATCGCCGTCACACCGCTGCCCGGGTCGCCCGCCCGCACCCTGGAACAGCTCCGAGCCCTTCTGTCCGAGCCCGCCGACAAGGAAGATCAACTCTGACAGTTATTCAGAAACAAGTCCTGGGGAAGGTCGGCAGCTGCCAGATCGGCGTCAGCGTCCACGCGGTCTCCGACACCGCCTCGTGCCCGCTGTCCTGGCGGCTGTTCCTGCCCGAGTCCTGGGACGGGCCGGAGGCCGCCGGACGGCGCGAGGCCTGCCGGATCCCCGAGGACGAACACCACCGCCCGAAGTGGCAGCTCGCGTTGGACATGCTGGACGAGCTCGCCGGCACCGGACTGCGGCCCGCCGCGCTGGTCGCGGATGCCGGCTACGGTGCGAATGCCGACTTCCGGCACGGTCTGGGGACCGCCGCCTGGCCTACGTGCTCCAGGTGAAGGGCGAGATGACCGCACATGGCGAGAGCGCCGAACCCCACCGGCCGCCCTACGGCGGCCTGGGGCCACGGCCGCTGCCGCGCTACCGCACCCGGCCGCTTCCCCTGCGCGAGCACGTGCTGGCCGCGGGACGCCGATCCGGGCGGTCCGTGACCTGGCGCAAGGGCTCCAGAGCCGCGATGAGCTCGCACTTCGTGCTCCTGCGCATCCGGCTGGCAGGGCGGCGCCCCAGGCCCGCCGAAGACGGCACGATCCCGCTGACCTGGCTGATCGCGCAGTGGCCGGAGGGCGAGGCGGAGCCGGTCCGGTACTGGATCTCGAACCTGCCCGCCGACATCCCCACCAGGGACCTGGTCAGGCTCGCGAAGTCACGATGGCGGATCGAACACGACTACCGGGAACTGACGACCCGCCTCGGGCTGGACCACTTCGAAGGCCGCTCGTTCACCGGCTGGCACCGCCACGTCACCCTCGTCAGTGCCGCCCACCTGTTCCTCACCGAACAGCGCACCCACCCAAAAGTCCCTGCCAGGGCCTGACGCTCCACCAGGTCCTGGACCTCCTCCAACACCTCATCGCCACCTGGACCGGCACCTGCCCCACCTGCCGACAACCCACCCCATGGCAGACCTACGACACCACCTAACAAAGCACTACTAGGAACTGTCCGGCCGATCTTGATGAGTGGCCCGTGGTTGTCGTTGCCGTACGATCGCCGCAACCGAAGGGGAGGGTATGGAGGACGTCTTCGATCTGAGCGGAAGGCCGCCGCGGGGTTGGATGCACGCCCTCTTCGATGGCGGGCCCTACGGGGAGGACGTCGGCCGGTGTGTTCCAGGTCCGCCCGCACCCGAGGCCATTGCAGTGCCGCTCTCCGGGGGCGATGAGCACGTGTACCGACTCTGGGCGGTCGGCTCGTGGTCAAATCCGGATGACCCCATCGCGGTCTACAACGACACCGGCCCGGTGCCTGCTCCGCCGTTGTCGGCGTTGGAAAGGTCCTGGCTCAACCGCCGCGCGGGCCGATAGCTGCAGGCTGCCGGACGGTCATGTGCGAAGCCAGATGACCAGGGCCGCCACGGTGACGGTGCCGAGGAACACATACCCGCGCTTGTCATATCGGGTCGCGACGGCTCAGGAGTTCTTCAGCTTGTTGATGGCCCGTTCGACGGTGTTGCGCTTCTTGTACCGCTCCTCGTCGAAGCAGGGCGGCCGTCCGCCTCGTGATCCTTTGCGCAGGCGGGCGGCCTGGCTATCGGTCTTCTCCGGGATCGTGCGCCGGACGCCCCGCTGCCGCAGGTACTGACGGCATGGGCCGTTGCTGTAGGCCTTGTCAGCCGCGACGCTGTCCGGCTTCTTGCGGGGCCTACCCGGCCCGATCCGGGGGACCCGGATCTTCTCCAGTACAGGCACGAACTGGTTGCGGTCGGCCCACTGCCCCGGCGTGAGGATCAAGGACAGCGGGCGGCAGCGGCCGTCAGCACTGAGGTGGATCTTGTTGGTGAAGCCGCCTCGCGAGCGGCCCAGGCCCTCGCCTCCAGCACCACCTCCACCAGCTGGCCGACGAGGCTCTGCCACGGACTTTCGCGCTGGTGTTCCACCATCTCCTCCCCCTTTGAGTAGGCAAGAGCCGGCGGCGGGTCGGTACGGGCACCAGCCGCGTGCTGGTGTGCGCGCACGGCGGTGGAGTCGACCGAGATCTCCCAGTCGATCTCACCGGCCGCGTCGGCCTCGGCCTGAACCTGTTGCAGCAGACGTTCCCACGTGCCGTCGGCAGACCAGAGCCGATGACGCTCGTAGACCGTCTCCCACGGCCCGAACCGTTCAGGCAGGTCACGCCAGTGAACCCCGGTCCGTACCCAATGCAGGATCCCGTCGATCACCTGCCGGTGATCACGCCACCGTCCGCACCGACCGTTGCTCACCGGAATAAATGGCCGAAGCCGCTCCCACTCGGCATCCGACAGATCACCGCGCTCTCCCCGCCCCATACCTAGAACAACGATCAGTTCATCCGGCGGTCACATGATCGGCCGGGGCAGTTCCTAGTCGGCCAGCAGCGCGCACACGAAGTCCTCCTCTACGGCGCGCAGGTGGGCCAGCAGGTCCGGGTTGACCCGCTGGTTCACCTGGCTGGTGACGGAGACGGTGAGGCTGCGGCGCCCGTCCGGGGTGCCCGCGCCGAACTGCGTGTAGCCCGCGGTGTTGCCCGTGTGCCCGAGCACGACGCCGCAGCGGGTGGTGTACTCGAAGATCGCCAGCCCGGAACGGTTGGCGCCCGGGCCGGCCGGCTCGGAGGCGCCCTCGATGAAGGCCCGCTGCCGCTGCCGGGTCTCGTCGCTGATCAGCGGGCCGCCCGCGTACCCGGCCGCGAACGTGTTGAAGTCCCTCGGAGTGGACACCAGGCCGCCCGAGGCCCAGGCGCCCGAGGCGCCGAACTGCGTGCTGACGTCCTCCGGCGGGTCGGGCGGCTGGACGGCGTAGCCGTGCAGGTAGGGCTCGGGCAGCTCGTACCCGGAGGGGAGGCTGGTCTGCGTGAGCCCCAGCGGCCGGTAGACCTGGGAGGCCAGCAGGTCCTCGTAGCGCTGCCCGGTCGCGGCCTCGGCCATCAGGGCGACGGCGATGTTGTCGGAGTTGGAGTACTGGTAGCGGGAGCCGGGGGTGAACTCCAGGTCCTCGTCGGCGACGAAGTCCAGCAGGTGCTGGGAGTCGAACACGTGGTGCGGGTCGGCGATGATCAGGTCGACGAAGCCCTGCGCCATGCTGTAGTCCGGCAGCCCGCTGGTGTGGTGGAGAAGCTGACGAAGCGTCACCGCGCCCCAGTCGCCCGGCAGCGAGGGCAGCCGGTCGGCGATCGTGTCGTCCAGTCCGAGGAGCCCGCAGTCGACCAGGCGCAGCGCGACCGCGCCGCTGAACGCCTTCGCCGCGCTGGCCAGCCGCATGTGGTCGGTGGAGCGGGGCGGGCGGCCGGTGCCGACCTCGGCCACTCCGGCCCGGAGCACCCGCACGTGCCCGTCCTCGCGCAGTACGGCGATGGCGCCGGGCGGGCCGTCCGGACGGTCGACCAGCTCTTGCAGGCGGGCCCGAAGCTCGCGGTCGTCGCCGCGGGGCTCCGCCGCGGCGGGCGCGGCCGGTGCCAGGGCCATCGAGGCGGCGAGCAGTGCGGTGACCGCGTGCCCGGGACGGCGGCTGGGCCGCGGTCGGGCGGTGAGCGGCGAACGGCGGGAGCGCAGTGGCACGGCGGGGCCTCCGGAGGGCGTCGCGGCGACGGGAACGCCCGCCGCTCTGGCCGGAGAGGGATCACCCGTTCGCGGGCCGGGGAAACGGTCGGGCCCCTGCCGTGACCCGCCCGGCCGAGTCGTACCGGCCGAGCGGCCGCAGGCCGCGCGACGGCGACCGGCAGGTCGCGCGTCAGCCGGCGGAGCGGTGCCGGGCGGCTTCGATGTGTCCGAGGTAGCGGTGGGTCCAGTCGCACAGCCCGTCGATCGTCACTCGCAGGGCCTGGCCCGGCTCGGTGAGGGTGTACTCGACCCGTGGCGGCACGACGGGGTGCACCGTCCGCTCGACCAGGCCGTTGCGCTCCAGCATGCGCAGGTTCTGGGTGAGCATCTTGTGACTGATCCCCTCGACCGTGTCCCGCAGCTCACCGAAGCGCAGGGTGCGCTCCCCGAGGGACTCGATGATCAGGAGCGCCCATTTGTTGGCGACGTCCGAGAAGATCTCCCGCGCCAGGGAGTCGGCCCGCCGCAGGTCTGCGTTGTCGGTCGAGCCCGTGAACTGCTTGGTCACCATGAGGTTCCTCAGTCACCGAAAAGTGCGTTCTTCCATGTCAGCGCACACTCTCCTACCGTTCCCAAGTAACCACAAGAGAGCGGACGCATCGTGGCTCGACGGCCTCGGACCGCGGGCGCCCCTGGCGAGGGAGACAGCAGCATGGCCATCACCCTGGTGAACCCCGGTGGACTGCCGGAGATCGACGTCTACCGGCAGGTGTCGATCGCGACCGGCTCGAAGCTCGTCTTCGTCGCCGGACAGGTCGCGTGGGACGCCGACGGGGTCACGGTCGGCGACGGCGACCTCGCCGTTCAGGTCGAGCGGTGCTACCTCAACATCGGCACGGCCCTGGCCGGGGTCGGTGCTTCCTTCGACGACGTGGCGAAGCTGACGGTCTACGTCGTCGACTGGACCCCCGACAAGATGCCCCTGCTCCTGGAAGGGATCGCCCGGGCGGCCGCGAAGCTGGGCGTCACGCCCGTGCCGCCGGGCACGCTGCTGGGTGTCGCGGCGCTGGACGTCCCCGAGCATCTGGTCGAGATCGAGGCCACGGCCGTCATCGACTGATCGGGCGCTTCCGAACCGCCGGACGTGTGCGGATCGTTGTCGGGTGCGGAGCGGTCGGACGGGGCACCGGTCCCGGCGGCGGGGCGGGGGACCGGTACGGCGCGCCGCCCCGGCACCAGGCCCGGGAGCGGTCACGAACGCACGGCCGAGGGCGCGGAGGCGAGCCCGGCGGAGAACGCCTTCGGTGCCCGGCCTGCTACGGGACGGCGATCTGCTCGGTCCTGTTCGCCCCGATCACCTCGATTCCCCTGGTCCCCAGGATGCCGTCCAGCGGCAGGGAGACCGTGTACGGGGTGGTGGCGGGGAGCCCGATGCCGGGCAGCGAGCCGATGACCTCGATGCCCCAGTACTCCGGACGCTCGATGTAGACCAGCGGCGAGAGACGAACCGTCATGTTCACGTAGGGCATGACGCCGTTGACGACCAGGATGAAGGTGCCCGGAACGATCCCCGGGACGGCCTTCGCCTCGTCGAAGTCGATGATGCGCACGGACTCCGGCGTCGGCAGATCCGCGTAGTTCTTCACCATGGTCGGTCCTCTCGTCGCTGTGACGTCACCAGTCACTTCGTCGACGCAGACTAGTGGACATTCGTCTACGAACCGCATGTCCAACACGCCCGCGGACCTGGCAGCGGAACGCGGCTCAGCCCGGCTGCGCGGCAGCCTCCTCGTCGGCGGCCTCGCGGACCATCTCCTCGTACCGCGCTTCGGCCTCCTCGCGGGTGTCGGCCTCCTCGACGTAGCGGGAGTACGGCCCGAACCGGGCGGCGCCGTAGACGATGACGCCCTGTCCGGCGTCGTAGCTGATCAGCTCGATCCACAGGTCGTCGGACACGTCCGTACGGAGCAGGGTGGTCTCGAACCCGTCGTTGAGGAGTTCCTCGACGTGCTCGTAGTGGGGGAAGTCATCGGGGTGGGCGAAGATCAGGCGCACAGGGTCTCTCAGGGGTCGGGCGGTCGACGGCGCGCGCGGCCTCGCCCGGCAGGCGGGGACACGTGCAGGCCGGGAACGCGGGCCGCGCTCCCGGTGCCACCGTAGTCACCCGCACCGACAGCACGTCGCATCGGACGGAGGCACCCCGCACGCGCTCAGATCCACCCCTCCTCCCAGGCACGGCGGGCCGCTTCGTGGCGGGTGCGGACGGCGAGTTTGGTGATGGCACCGGAGAGGTAGTTGCGGACGGTGCCGGGAGCGAGATGGTGCTCCGTGGCGAGGGCGCTGATGGCCTGGCCGTGGTGGACGGCGCGCAGCACGTCCAGTTCGCGGGGGGTGAGGGGGCAGGGGGTTTCGGTGAGGGCGTGGGTGGCGAGCTGGTGGTCGATGTAGCGGCCGCCGTCGTGGACGTCGCGCAGGATCGCGGCCAGGCGGGTGGCGGGGGTGGTCTTGGGGACGAAGCCGTGGATGCCCGCGGCCAGAGCGCGGCGCAGCACCCCGGGCCGGGCGTGGCGGGTGACGAGGACGGTGGGGACGGGGCGGTGGCGGTGGATGGCCTGGGCGGCGGAGATGCCGTCGAGGTGGGGCATCTCCAGGTCCAGGAGAGCGATGTCGATCGGGTGGCGGGTGGCGGCTTCGACCGCTGTGGGGCCGTCAGGGGCCTGGGCGACGACGGTGAGGTCGGGTTCGAGACCGAGGAGCGCGGCGAGGGCGCCGCGGGTGAGGTCCTCGTCGTCGGCGAGCAGGATGCGGATCACTCGGGGGTCTCCCGGTGGCTGTGGCCGGTCAGTTCGAAGTGGCCGTCGGGCTGGGTGGCGATGCGTACGTACCCGCCGATGGCGTGGAAGCGTTCCTGCAGTCCGGCCAGGCCGCTGCCGGGCTCCGCCGGGCGTGAGGGGGCTCCGTCGTTGCGCAGCAGGACGCGGGCCCGGCCCGGGCCGGCGGTGATGGTGATGCGGCAGTGGCGGGCGCGGCTGTGGCGGAGGATGTTGGTGACGCCCTCGCGGACCAGGGCGGCGAAGGCCGGCTGGAGCTGGTGGGGGATGCGTGCGGCGTCGCCGTCGATGGTGGTGGTGATCCCGGCGGCCTCCAGGATTCCCGCGGCGTTGGCCAGTTCGGTACTCAGGCTGGCTCGCCGGTAGCCGTGGACGACGGCCCGGGACTCCTCGAGTGCGCTGCGGGCCAGTTCGGAGATCTCCCGGACCTGTGTGCGTGCCTCGTGGTCGCTGCGGCCGATCAGCCGCTCGGCCAGCTCGCTCTTGAGCGTGATGACCTGGAGCCTGTGGCCCTGGAGGTCGTGCAGATCGGCGGCGAACCGCAGCCTCTCCTCGGCCACGGCGAGGGTGGCCGTGGTCTCGCGGAGGTGTTCGGCCTCCAGTACCGCCCGCCACAGCCGGACCAGCATCAACTCCACCCCGGCGATGAACAGCACCATCCCCGCGCCGGTCGCCGCCGGCACCCCGGGCAGTAGTTCGGGGTGGTCGTGACGCCACTGCGCCACTGCCTCGCCCAGCACCGCGCAGCCCACCGCGACCGCCGTCAGCAGCCGGCGGCGCGCCCGGGCGGGCAGGGACAGGGCCAGCGCCGCCGCCATGGCCCCTGGCAGCATGGCCCAGTCGAGGGCGGTGTACGGGCGGTCCGCCATCTCGCCCCACATCGCGATCGCCGCGGCCAGCAGCAGGAAGCTCCACCGCCCTCCGGCGGTCGCGGAGCCGTGGAGGGGGGCCCGGCCCGCGCGGCCGACGGGGACCGCCCGGCGGATGAGACGCGTGTGCTGGACCGCGACGGCGATCAGCACCGGAGCAGCCATGACCTGGGTCCTGGTGCCCAGGTTGAACGCGAGGTCGTTCGCGGCCAGCAGCAGCCAGAGGGGGCCCAGGGCGAGCAGCGTCCAGCAGGTCAGGCGGCCCAGCCGCCCCGGCTCGGCCGTCCTGGGCCCCGCAGGTGAGATGATCATTTCCGGTCAGCCTAGAGTCCGCCGTCGCCGTCTGTCTGTGGCCGAACCAGCCAAACGTCATGACAGTTGTCACCGGCCGACCATGACACGGCCCGCCCGGCTCGTGGCATCGGACACTACCGGCGCCCGGTGCGCCACGACGAGACTTTTCCTCACCCGGACCGCGGAGGTCCACGGTCCGGGCGCGTACCGACCGCCGGCCGGTACGGACCCCGACCCCGGTTCCTGTCCCGCGCATGCGATCTCCGAGGAACCGATCCTGACCAGGGTCCTCAAGCTTCTGGACACAGAGGCCCGCCTCACGCAGAGCGCCGCTGCCGTCGTGTGCCTCACCACGGCAGCGGCACTGCTGCGAGGCCCGAAGCATCGCCAAGGACGCATACGCACGCGCATGACCTTCCTGCCCCTGTACGAGGCGTGTGCGCGCACTCGTCGTCGCGCGCACGTCTCATCCCTGTTTCCGCGACCGCTGGAGAAACACAGATGACCACCACCCGCAAGGCGCGCCTGCGCACCGTCGCCGCCTCGGCCACCACCGCCGTCGCGGTGGGCCTGCTGGGCCTGGGCACCGCTCCCGCCGCCCATGCCGACCCCCTCCCGACCCTTTGCAACCCCGCCGTGGACCACGCCACCACGGAGCCCTTGAACCTGCAAGTCACGCCCCTCGTCACCGACTTCCTCATCTACAACGTCACCGCGGGCACCACCGGACAGCACAGCGACACCCTGAGCCGGGTCAGCTCGGTGACCACCACCGTCGACAACAGGACCGAGATCACCGCCAGCGCGAGCGCGCTGTTCGCCAAGGTCGAGGTCAAGATCGGCTTCTCGGTCCAGAAGACCACCTCCAGCACCACCACCCAGACCGTCAGCGACACCTGGAACCTCGTTTCGCCCGGACGGTACGGCCTCTACCGTGGGACCCGCGTCGTCACCGGCCAGTACGTCAACCGCATCTGCGCCCAGACCGGCCCCACCACCGGCATCTGGGTCACCACCTCGTCGAGCCCCGGGACCTTCACCACCTACGAGTCCCCGGAGATCGGCTCGGTCGGCTGCGCCCCCGTCCAACCGGCCGGCACCGTGCGCCGGGCGGCCCAACTCCTCATCAGCAGCTGCTGACCGTGCCCACCGACCTGACGACGGAGGACCTCGTGACGAACCCACTGCGCCACCCCACCACCCGCCGGGGCACGGTGCTGCGCGCCCTCGGCGCCGCCGCCCTCGCCTCACTGGCCGGCCTCACCCTGCTCGCCGGCCCCGCGTCGGCCGCGCCCCGGGGTCCGGCGTCGAGCGAGTGGCACGGCTACGTCTGCGACGACGGCTACTACCGGATCAAGACGCCCTTCGGACAGCTCGTGGAGAGGAACCAGGCCAGCCCCTGGGGGCAGGCCGTTCAGAGCCCCGACAGCGGTGGCTACCACCAGCAGTGGAAGATGTGCCACTACAACGCCGACAACCAGATCTTCATCTTCCGCAGTCGGCAGAACGAGAACACCTGCCTGGGCGTCTGGAAGCAGAACCCGAACGACACGACCGAGGGACTGGCCGACGGCGCCAACTTCAACGTGTTCGACTGCTCGGGGTGGATCTACCTCAACCAGCTCTTCACACTGGTCCACACCTCGCCCGGCTCCAGCGAGGTACTTCTCCGGATCGCGCACAGCGGGAGCTTCGCCACCGTCGCCGACCCGGCCGGCTCCGCCGGTTCGCCCGTGGCCCAGTACTCCTACCGGGCAACCGTCTTCACCCTGGAGCACCTTGCCGGCTGACGGCCCCACACCACCCGGGGGCCCGGCCCGCACAGCCGGCCCCCGGGCCCCACCCGTGGCCCGTTAGCCCCGGTCACGGGGTCGAGGTGATGACGACGGCGGCGGCGGATTCGCGTGATCGTCGCAACGCCGCCGGTCTCGTCGCTGACCGAGTGGTGACGGTGGCATCAGCGGGCGACGGCCGACAGGTCGCTCCGACCGGCGGGAGTGCTGCCCCGAGCGTGTGCTGTTCCTCTGCGCTACGGTTCGAGTCCTTCGAGCCACTCGGCCACGTCCAGGGACTGTTGCAGAGCGATTTCGAAGCGGGCGGGGTAGACCTGAGCGAGGCTTCGGCGGATGGCGACGGCTTCTCGGACGGCGGCCAGGCCTTCTTCGCGGCGGCCCGCACCCCCCAGTTCGACGGAGAGGTTGTTGAGGGTCAGGGCGAGGTTGGGTCGGTGGGCGCTCGGGTCGGCCGCCACGAGGGTGCGGTAGTGGGCGGCGGCTTCTTCGATCGCGGCCAGGCCTTCGTCCCGCCGGCCCGCACCCCCCAGTTCGACGGAGAGGTTGTTGAGGGCCATCGCCAGGTCGGGTAGGTAGGCGCTCGGGTCGGCCGCCACGAGGGTGCGGTAGTGGCCGGTGGCTTCCTCGATCGCGGCCAGCGCTTCGGCCCGCCGGCCCGCACCACCCAGCTGGGTGGAGAGGTTGTTGAGGGCCTTGGCGAGGTTGGGGCGGTGGGCGTCGGGGTTGGCCGTTGCGAGGGTGCGGAAGTGGCCGGTGGCCTCAGCGGCGGCGGCCAGGCCTTCGTCCTGTCGGCCGACGTCGCCCAGCCTGGTGGAGAGGTTGACGAGGGTCAGGGCCAAGTTGGGTCGGTAGGCGTCGGGGTTGGCGGTCGCGAGGGTGCGGTAGTGGCCGGTGGCTTCTTCGATCGCGGCCAGCCCTTCGTCCCACCGACCCACCTCGCCCAACTGGATGGAGAGGTTGTTGAGGGCCATCGCCAGGTCGGGTCGGTGGGCGCTCGGGTTGGCGGTTGCGAGGGTGCGGTAGCGGGCGGTGGCTTCCTCGATCGCGGCCAGCCCTTCGTTCCACCGACCTGCACCGCCCAACCGGACGGAGAGGTTGGTGAGGGCCATGGCGAGGTCGGGCAGGTGGGCGCCCGGGTTGCTGCTGGTGAGGGCACGGTAGTGGCCGACGGCCTCCGCAGCGACGGTCAGTCCCTCGCTTCCGCGCCCGACCTCGCCCAGCCCGACCGAGAGGTTGGTGAGGGATTTGGCGAGGTCGGGCAGGTGGGCGTCGGGATTCGTCGCGACCAGCGTGCGGCGGATGACGGTGGCCTCAGCGGCGGCGGCCAGCCCTTCGTTCCGTCGGCCCACGGCTCCCAGCCGGGCGGAGAGGTTGTTGAGCGCCTTGGCGAGGTCGGGCAGGTGGGCACCGGGGTCGGCCGCTTCCAGGGTGCGGTAGTGGGCGGTGGCCTCAGCGGCGGCTGCCAGCCCTTCGTCCCGTCGGCCCACGTCCGCCAGCCGGACGGAGAGGTTGGTGAGGGCCATCGCCAGGTCGGGTCGGTGGGCGCTCGGGTCGGCCGCTGCGAGGGTGCGGTAGTGGGCGGTGGCTTCCTCGATCGCGGCCAGCCCAGCGTCCAGCCGGCCCGCACCACCCAGTTCGACGGAGAGGTTGTTGAGGGCCATGGCGAGGTTGGTCAGGTGGGCACCGGGGTCGGCCGTCGCGAGGGTGCGGTAGTGGTCGGTGGCTTCCTCGATCGCGGTGAGGCCCTCGTCCCGCCGGCCCACCTCTGCCAGCCGGACGGAGAGGTTGTTGAGGGTCATGGCGAGGTCGGGGAGGTGGACGCCGGGGTCCGTTGCCGCCAGGGTGCGGTGGTGTTCGACGAGTTCGTGGCAGAGGCGGGCCGCGGTGGAGGCAAGACGCTGGCTGGCGTGGGGGAGTAGGCCGTAGAGCCCGGCGAGACGGTGGGGTGGGGTGCTGGAATCACCGGTGAGGGCGTCGAGGGCGGCGATCAGGGGCCCCGGGTGGTCGGTGCGGATGGCGGTGGTGACGATGTGTCGGGCCATCTGCCGGTCGTGGCGCAGACAGAGATCGGTGAGGTGGTTCTCAAGGCGCCGGTGGAAGACGGGGTGGGCGGCGGCGCGGCTGTAGACGGTGAGGAGCTGTACGGCCCGGCCTTCGTCGGCGTCGGTGAGGAGGTGGTCGGCGAGACCGGGGTCGGTGTCGAGGGTGCGGCCGATGTGGCGCTCGACGAGGCGGTCGGGCTGCAGTGATCCCCAGGGCGGCCCGCCGGGGGCGGCGTCGGCGGGGTAGAGGGTGGCGAGCCAGGCGGTGACCTGGTCGCGGCGGTCGCGGGGCTGGTCGGCGAGTGCCGGGAGTCGTCGCCAGAGCCGGTCGGCGTGTTCGCGGTCGGCGGCGCCGACGAGGTGGGCGGCGGCGAGTGCGGTCTTCAGGGTTGCCGTGCTCAAGGCGGGGCTGAGGCCACGGGCGGTGGCGCTGTCGCGCCAGTACCGGCTCTCGTGGCCGAGCAGCCGGTCCTCGACGTCCTGTGCACGCCCGTGTGTCCCGCCGTTTCCCGCCGGTCCGGGTCCGCCGATTCGGGGTTCGGGCCCGGTGGCGTCGAGGAGGTCGGCGAGGGCGGTCATGTGGAGGGTGAGGGCGTTGCCGTAGGCATCGTGGCCGAGGTGCCGGGGCACGGGCAGGGATTCGGAGGCCGCGGTCCAGTCGTGTCCGGCGAGGCCGTGGACGAGGGGGAGGGCCGTGGCGAGGGCGTGGACGGCTTCGCGGTAGTGGCCGGCCCGCCGGCCGGGGTCGTCTTCGAGGGGGGTGAGGCGGTGGGTGCGGGCCGTGGCGAGGTGGTCCTCGGCCTGGCGGGTGGCGGTGGTGGCCTGTTGCCACCAGTCGCCGGCGGTCCGGGCGAGCAGGAGCAGCCTGAGGGGGCTGGTCCCCGGGTGTTCGGCGGCGGCTTCGATCAGGGCCCCGAGCTGCTCGGGGCGGGTCTCGGCGTAGTCGAGGACGACCAGCACCGGCTTCGCCGCCCGCCGCACGTCCAGCAGCTGGGCTGTCGTGGCGGCGGCCCGCGGCCACAGCACCGCCCAGCCGTCGGCAGTCAGCAGATGGGCGAGGTGGTGGGCGAGGCGGGTCTTGCCCTGACCGCCCGGACCGTGCAGCAGCCACACTCCGAACCCGCCCAGCGCGCACCACGCGGTCATCTCGGCGAGCAGGTCCTCGCGGCCGTGGAAGGGAACGGTCTGCCGCCCGGCCTCCAGCAGCGCCGCCGGTGTCGCAGGAACGGGCCGGCCGGCAGGAGAATCGGCGCGGTCGGTGAGGTCCTGGAACTCCACCGGCTCCAGACCCCCGACCGGGCCGGCACCGTGCTCGGCCAGGGCGGCGCGGAACGCCGGGTCGTGGTGGAGGACGTAGGCCGGGACGACGTTCAGCCGGCCGTGGGCGGAGTGGTTCCGATCCGCGGCCACGACGCCGGTCAGGTGGCGGTCGCAGAACATCGCGGCGCCGGACAGGCCGCCCCACGGCGACGTCCCGCCGCCGCGCCACCCGGACACGGGCGTGCGCAGGTCCATGACGTACTGGTTACCGACGAAGCCACTGCCCGGGTTCACCTCCCCGCGTAGCTGAGAGGCCTCGATCGGACGGCCGTGGCGCTGGGCCTCGTCCGGTACGCCCCAGGTCTCGCACCGCGCGCCAGGGCGTCTGGTGACCGTGCGCCCCCACCGGACGGGCGCGGTCGGCGGCTGCCAGTGCTCGGAGTCGTCGACCAGGACCAGTGCGGCGTCGTCACGCTCCTTCGGTGTGCCGGCCCACACCACGCGCCCGCCCGCGCTGCCGGTACCGCCCGGGTGGAACACCTCCACCCTCGTGCCGACAGGTCCGGTGACGTGGGCGGAGGTCAGGACGAGCCGGCCACCGACCGCGTATCCCGACCCCGACCCCGACCCCGATCCGTGACCGGGCCCCCTCGGCCCGGTCACGGCGGCCACCCGTTCCTCTTCCACCCCGACCGAACCCGTCCTGTGTACCTGACGCACGGTCACGCCGATGCGAACACCGTAGGACCCCGGGCCGGGCTCCCGCAGCTGATCCGCCGAGCCCGTGGCCGCTGCGGGGAGCGGCACGACGGGTTCGGCTCCGGCCGGGGCGGACGCTCAGTACGGCGTCGGCCCAGGTGCCGTCCCCCGGGCACGAGTGCGATCTGCGGGGCGGGCGGTGCGACGAAGCCGTCCCGTCGCCCGTCCCGTCGCTCGTCCCGCAGGCCGCTCGGGATCCTCAGGAGGAATCGGTGGCCTGGTAGAGGGTGGTCCAGAAGTCGTGGATGAGCCGCGCCGAGTCCGGGGTAGACATCCCGACCTGGGTGAGCAGGATTCCGGTGAGCCGGTCGTCCGGGTCGGCGTGGACGGTGGTGCCCGTACCGCCGTCCCAGCCGAACTGACCGACGGGTGCGTAGTCGCTGCGGTGGGTGCGCACCGCCATCCCGAAACCCCAGCCGCCCTGCTGCCCCTGGCCGACCGTCATGTGGGCGATGCTCCGGTACATGGCGTCCCGGGAGGCCTGCTGCCCGGGTGTGAGGCGGTTGGTGGTCATCAGCTCGACGGCGGACCGGGACAGGACCCGTTCGCTGCCGTGCACCCCGTGATCGAGCAGCATCCGGAAGTAGGCGTGGTAGTCGTCGACGGTGGAGACCAGCCCGCCGCCGGCACCTTGGAAGACCGGGGGCCGGCTGGACCGTCCGCCCTCCGCCTCGTCCCAGACGTGGAACTCCCCGGTCTGCGGGTCGGGCCCGTACAGGGGCGGCAGCCGGTCGATCTTCTCGGCGGGCACGTGGAAGGCGGTGTCCTTCATCCCGAGCGGTTCGAGGACGCGTTCGCGCAGGAACGTCTCCAACGGCCGACCCGTGACCCTGGAGACCAGCACGCCGAGTACCTCGTTGCCGAGGTCGTACTGCCACCGCTCTCCGGGCTGGTACGACAGCGGCAGTTCCCCGAGGCGGCGCATCCACTCGTCCGGGTCCGGTGCCGGGCCGGACGCCACGCTGTAGTCGAGGCGTTCGAAGGTGGCGGCCCGGATCGGGGACTCCAGCAGATCGAAGTCCAGTCCGAGCCCGAACGTGGAGGTCAGCAGATCCCGTACGGTGATCGGCCGCCGCGCGGGCACGGTGTCCTCCAGCGGGCCGTCGGGCCGCTTCAGGACCCGGCGGTCGGCGAGCTCGGGGAGCCACGGGTCCACCGGCTCGTCCAGCCGAAGCCGGCACTCGTCGAGCAGGATCATCGCTGCCGCCGTCGTGACCGGCTTGGAGGTGGACGCCATCCGGAAGATCGTGTCCCGGCGCATCGGCGCGCCCCCGTCGTGCCGCATGGTCCCGAGCGCTTCGACGTGCGTCCGGCCGTCGCGGCTGACCAGGGCGACGAGTCCGGGAATCCTCCCGGACTCGACGTGCCGCGCCAGCACGTCGTGCAGCCGGCGCAGCCCTGCCTCGGAGAAGCCGCTGTCGTCCCTTGCCATCATGAATCCCCTTGTCCACGGTGTGCGATTCCACGGCGGCCCCGGTGGCTGCCCGGCCCCTTCGTGGCGGCCTTGGAAGGAGCGTGCACCTTGACCCAAGGTCAAGGTCAACGCGACACCGAGGGGGCGGGCGGGAGACGAGCGGGAGTGGACGCGCGCTACCCTCGCCTCTGTGATCATCCGCAACCCCCAGCTCGCAGTGAGCGCGAAGGCCGCCTGCGGCCACCGCTCGACCGTGCCCGAGGACGTCCGCGCCGACGCGGCTCGCGAGGGCGCGGCGCGCGGGGACACGGCCGCCCACGATCTGCGGGTGCGTTGAGCCGATGGCAGGCGGGCTCACGATCGGTCAGGCAGCGGCGTTCGTCGGCGTCACGATCAAGACCGTGCGGCACTACCACCGGCTCGGCCTGGTCGCCGAGCCGGAACGTGACGGTTCCGGCTACCGGCGTTACGGGTCGGCCGACCTCCTCCGGCTGGTCCAGGCCCGGACCCTGGCCGGAGCGGGCGTCCCGCTGGCCGAGATCGGCGAGCTGCTCGATGCCGATCCCGAGCGGTTCGCCGCCGCCCTGGACGATGTCCACCGTCGGCTCACCGCACAGGTCGAGGACCTGATCGCGCGACGCGACACGCTGCACCGGCTCGCCCACGGCGACCGCGCCCTCCTGCCCGACCGGGCCTGCGCGGTCCTGGACCGGCTCGCCGCCCTCGGTTTCGGCCCCGACTACGTCGCCACGCAACGGGAGGCCCTGGTGCTGGCCCGGGCGCTGGCCCCGGAGGTCTTCGACACCTTCCTGACCAGGCTCGAACACGGACTGGGCGATCCCGAGTTCGTCGAACTGACCAAGCGCGGCCTGGAGGTGGCGTCCTGGCACCCCGACGACCCGCGGATCGAGGAGCTGGCGACCTCGCTGGCCGACAAGCTGCTGGCCGGCCGCGCGCTGCTGGAGGTGCCGGCGGGCTCCCGGCGCCGGTCCGACGCCTCCGCCCGGTACGGACTGATCAACCACCACCGGGAGGATCAGGAGCCGGCCATCGCCCGGCTGAACACCCTGGTCGAGGCGCACCTGCGCGCCGCCGGCATCGAAATCCCGCACCAGTGACGGCCGACCGGTAGGACTGACACCGCGGGAGGTACGCCGTACCCCTCCGCCTCCGGACCTGGTCGGCTGCCGGACGGCCGGCCCCGGTGCGACGGCGCCCCGCTCCACGTCGGCGCCCGGCGTCGTCAGTACGGGCAGGCGATGCGCCCCCCGGGGGGCCTGCGCATGCGTCGGAACGCCTGCGCAGTAGTCGGGTCCGCGCCGCCTCACATCCGGGATCTCAGCACGTCGACCTCACATCCCGGCGCGAACGGGTCGAAGCCGTGCTCGATCAGCCAGCGAACCACCAGCAGGCTTCGCAACGACCACCACGCGTGGATCACGTCGAGGTCGACGTCGGTGCCGTAGCCGGCGACGACGTCGTCGAGGTGCTCCTCGTGTCCGAGCGTGAAGGTGGCGAGGTCGTACAGGGCATCACCCTGGCCCGCCTCGGACCAGTCGATGATACCCGTGACCTCGTCGCCGTCGACGAAGACGTGCGCGATCTGCAGGTCGCCGTGCGTGAACGCCGCAGTCCACGGCCGGAGCGCGGCCTCGGCGACCTGGCGGTTGCGGGTGACCAGGTCAGCGGACAGGAGACCCTTCGTCACGAGCAGCTCGCACTCGTCGTCGAGTTCGGCCGCCAGCGCGGCGGTGCCGCGGCCGGCCCGGCCGGGCCAGGGCGGCAGCGGTGCGTCGTGCAGCTTCCGGATGGCGGCGCCCGCCGCGGCCCACGCCGCCGACGACCCGGTCGACGGCCCACCGAGGCGCCCGAGCGTCGTCCCCGGGAGCGCGGCGATCGCGAGGACGGGCGGTTTGCGCCACAGGACCTCGGGGGTCGGAACCGGCGCGAGGGACATCGCCTCGACCTCGACGTCGACGCGCGCCTGATCGGCGTCCACCTTCAGGAACACGTCGCCGACGCGCAGGGTGGCGCGCTCGGGATGGGCGACAACGACTTTGACCTCATCCATGGGCGACCAGTATCCCGGGGACGATCGCCGACGTCGCCAGGTTTGTCGCGTGCGACGACGCGGCCGACCAGGTCCTGCTACCCGGCGGCCTCGCGCACGACACCGACCGCTGACCGGCTCAGGCCCACCACCTCTGTCAGGAGCCCTGAGCGCGGCCGAAGAGGCCCTTCCTCCTCGGAGCGGCCACGGGCGCGGGCTCGGTCTCGGCCACCACCTCGACGAGGTTGCCCAGGGTGACCCGGAACGTTCTCCTCTGGTGCCCCTGCGTGACCTCCACCAGCCAGGACCGGTCCGTCAACTGGTAGATACGCCGCCCGTGGTGCGGGTTCCAGTGGTCTCCCAGCCAGCCCCCGGGCCGGAAGGTCCGGGCGGTCTCCACGGCCGCCTCCCGGGCCCGCTCGAAGGTACCCGCCTCCTCCTGGCGGCCGAGCCGCCAGGAGGTACCGCCGTCGTCGGTCCTGCCCTCGTAGCTCTCCTCGACCAACACGAACCATCTGCCGTCGACCGTCATGCCCGGTCCCACCCCCTTGATCAACGTCGAACCTAGTGTCCTGACCACGCAGGAGGCCACTCAACCGCCTGCCCGGATGGTCCCGGCGAACCATTCCTCCCAGGGCACCGGCGATCGCGTTCCCGATCGGCCCGGGCTTCCCCGCCCGGTCCGACGCCAGGGCCCGGCGGGGAAGATCGCTCAGGAGGGTGCGACCTCACGGAGCCGATCCACCGGTTCCGAGCAGGCCCCGGCATCCGGGTGGGACGGGTTCCAGAGCCGGTCGGCTTCGCCCCGGGCGACATGCTCCTCGTAGATCCGCACCTTGTGCCGCATCACGTCCAGGGTCTCCTGCAGCTCCCGGACCTGGGCCTCCACGTGGTCCTGGTGCCGGCGCAGCAGTTCGAGCCGTTCGTGCTCGTTGCCCGTGCCCTGGCGGACCAGCTCGATGTACTGCCGGATCATCGCCAGCGACATGCCGGAGGAACGCAGCTTCGTGCAGATCGCCAGCCATCCCAGATCCTCCTCGTGATAGATCCGGCGGCCGTTGGACAGACGGCGTACCGGATTGGCGAACAGGCCCTCCCGCTCGTAGAACCGCAACGCGTGCACGCTCAGCCCACTGCGCTGCGCCACCTCACCGATGCTCAGGTCCATGAGCGCCCCCTCACCCAGCTGTTGATCTAGACCCGACTCTAGGGTCTAGCGTCGAGCCGTCGGCCCGTCGGGTCGACGGAACAGGGGAGAAGCATGAGTATCTGGTTTGTCACCGGGGCATCGCGGGGGCTCGGCGCGGAGATCACCCGCGAGGCACTGGACCGGGGACACCGCGTGATCGCTACAGCGAGGGACGTGTCGGCGGTGCTCGATGCGTACCCGCACCAGCCGGACGGACTGCTGGCGGTGAACGCGGACGTGACCGAACCGGAGCAGCTGACGGCCGCTGTGGAGGCCGGGCTCGCCCGGTTCGGCCGGATCGACGTCGTGGCCAACAACGCCGGGTACGGACTCGTCGGCGCGATCGAGGAGACCTCGGACCAGGCCGCTCGGGCACTGTTCGACGTCAACGTGTTCGGCGTGCTCAACACGCTGCGGGCGACCCTGCCGACGTTGCGCGCCCAGCGATCCGGACATGTCCTGAACATCAGCTCCGTGGCCGGCTTCGCCACCGCGCCGGCGACGGGCCTCTACGGCGCGTCGAAGTTCGCCCTCGAAGGCATCTCCGAAGCACTCCACGGCGAACTCGCCCCCCTCGGAGTCCGCGTCACGATCATCGAGCCGGGCGGCTTTCGCACGGACTTCCTGGGCAGCGCCAGCCTCCGGATCGAGCCGGCCACCATCGCCGACTACAGCACCGCCGCGGGACCGGTGCGCGAGGCACTGGTCCACAACGACGGCCGGCAGCCGGGCGACCCGGCGAAGGCCGCCAGAGCCGTCGTGGACGTCACCGAGACCGCCGAGCCTCCGCTGCGCCTGCAGCTGGGCGCAGACGCGGTCGAGCGTGTCGAGGCGAAACTGGATCTTGTACGGCGTGAACTCGACCAGTGGCGCCACGTAGCACTCTCCACCTCCGTCTGACGGACGAGCGGTCGCCCCGGCCGCCGCCCGCTCGACGGCCGAGCCCGGTCGGTTGAGCGCCCGGGGCTTCCCCCTCTACCGGTCCCCACGATGCCGGACGGTGGACGCGCGAGGCCCTCGCCCGGCGCCCTCCCAGGGGCGCCTGGCGAGGGCCGTTCCGCTGTCGGACGGCCGCGTGCCGTCGGAGCCCTCCGCCAGACATCCTCCGTCAGGCGCCCACGGTGAGGTCCCCGTGGGCAGGTGCGTCCTCGAAGGCCTCCTGGTAGTCGGCGTTGGCGATCGGACGCAGGGCGAAGAATCGTTCCGGCAGATCGAAGGCGTCGACCAGGGTGAGGGACTGGTCGGCGAGCCGGGCGATGGCCTGCTCGATCAGGTCGGGCAACTCGTCGAGCCGGGCGGCCGTCAGGTGCCGCTCACCGTGCAGCGTGCCGCTGCGGGCCTGGAGACGCCGCAGGGTGAACACGAGGTGCAGGTCCAGGAGCGCCGCGCGGGCCTGCGGATCGGTGGCGCGCACCGCCCAGGCCAGCAGGGCGGCCCCGGCCTGGTGCTCGGCCCGGGCGGTGACGGCGTCCAGGGCGGCGGGAGCGGCGGCGTTCCAGCGGCGCAGGCCGTCGCCGGCGGGTGCCTCGCGAAGCCGGGCCCGCGCGCGGACCAGCAGGAGGTGCTCGGCGGTCTGCAGCAGTCTCTGACGGACGGCCGGGTCGCTCAGGCTGCCCTCGGTGGCGCCGACCGGCGGCGGATCCCGGTCGAGCAGCAGTTCGGCCCCGGTCTTCGCCCAGAGCGCGAGGTTGTCACCTTCGGCGGTGATCGTCCCTTCGACGTCGATGGCCGCGGAAACGATTCCGTTGACGGGGAGGAGGCCCTGGGCCCCGCAGCGCTCACGGCACTCGATCAGCAGGGCACGCGCCTGCCAGGTGATCCAGCCCTTCGCCACGGCGACCTGGCGTTCCGCGACGGTGACGGCCTCCGGGTCCGTGCGGTCGCGCTCGGCCCACCGGGCGGTCGCCACCCGGTGCAGTGCCGTCATCGCGTAGGCGGTGGCGAGCCCTTCGACCAGCGGACCGTGGTGGGTGCGGTGCGCCCACACGGGTACCCGGCGGTCCGGCCGGGCACCGGTCACCCGGCGGTGGTGGGCATAGCGGACGGCGGTGGCCAGCGCGGCCCGGGCGGCGCCGATCCCGCTGGCGCTCATGCAGAGCTTGCCGAGGGTGACCCGGCCGATTCCGGTGAGGAACCGTTTCCGCTTGCTGCCCACCGCGCTGGTGAAGGTGCCGTCGTCCGCGAGCCGGCCCTGCTCGCCGGTCAGCAGCGCCTCGTACGGCAGGCGGACCTGGTCGAAGGAGGTCAGGCAGTGGTCCACCGGACTTCCCGGGCGCAGCGGCAGCGGTCGCACGGTGATCCCGGGCAGGGTGCCCCGGTGGTCGGTGAGCGGGACGAGGAAGAGGAACACGCCGTGGTCGCGGCCCTCGACCAGCAGCCGCGCGGCCACCACGGCGGACTTGGGGCCGCCGGCCAGGCTGGTGTTGGGCATGAACTTCCGGGCGCCGCCGTGCGGGGTGTGCAGGGTGAACGTGCGGTCGGCCGGGTCGTAGGCGGCGGTGGTCTCCAGGGCGGTGGCGTCGTTGCCGTGCGCGAGCTCGGTGCAGAGGAAGGTGCCGATCCGGTCCATGGCGGCGTACTCGGTCAACGGCCGCTTGGGGTGGGGATCGTGGTCGAGCAGGCTGCCGAGGAAGAGATTGTAGTGAATGCCCGCGAGGACGGTGAGTGCGCCGTCCAGTGGGCCGGTCCACTCGTGAAGGGCCGTCAGCCGGTAGGGGTCGCGGGAGAGTTCGAAGGGATCGGTGATTCGGTTCAGACGACGCAGACGCCGGTAGGAGGCGTCGAGCTGGTCGGAGAGATCGGTCTCGTGCTGCCGGTGCATCGACGGGTCGGTGGCCAACTCCTGCCAGGGGCCGTGCACCTGGGCCCGGTCGGCCCCGAAGAGGAGATGGCGCAGCTCCGTGACGGCGGGGTCGGGGGTGCCGGGTTCGGCGTCGGCACTGCGGGTGCCGGGAATCGGGATCATGTTCTCACTAATGGCTCGCCCCTCGCGGATGACACGGTGTTGTGATCAAGGTCACCCGGGGTGGCCGTTCCCTGCCTGCCTGTGACCGCCCGCCCGGTCTGCGGACCGCAGGTCGAACGGCGATCCCCGCGCCCACCCGCTCCCGGTGGCGGGCCGGGAGCCCGCCACCCCGCGGTTCGGGTGACGGGCTGCCAGGGGTGGATCCGCGAAGCGGGTCAGTCCCGCAGGGCGAGCACCAGGGCCGGGACGGCGAGCAGGAGTAGCAGCCAGGGTTCGGCCAGGACGACCACTCCCAGGCCGGAGTAGGCCGCGATCTCCGCGGTCCGCTGCCGGGTGCGCCGACGCTTCTTCACGGCCTTCTTGTCGGCCTTCCGGTCCAGCTTTCCGTCGTGCTTCTCGGCGTGCGTCTCGTCGTGCGTCTCGTCGTGCTTCTCGAACGACTGCGCCAGCTCGTCTCGGTTGTCGAACATCGGGTCCTCCATCGAATGGTCGTGATCTGGTATGCGGTGCTGCGGTTGGGGAGTGGAGCCTCGGGGTGTCGGCGCTCGCGATCCAGGGGCCGTGAATCGGGCGACGCCGGGGTGCTCCTGTCGACGGCGGTGTCGGTGGTGCGTTCGGCGGTGAGGGGTCATGCCTGACCGATCATGCAGCAGACTAGGTGTGGTCAATCACTCACTCCCTTGCCCGATCGGATGGCCGTCTGCGGGCTGCCATCTGGTCGGACGATTGAACCTGTAGGAGTAGGGGGTTAACGTCGCCGTTCCGTTTGCTTGTGAGTAATCAACCACTCATTCTTTGGGGCGTCAACCCTTCAAGCGCTTCCATGGCGGGCACTGCGGTCCTCAGCTGCCGAGGGCTGCCATCACCTCGCGGAGCTGCGCGAGCGGCTCGGGACCGCAGATCCGCACCACCACCGTCTGCGCGCCGGCGTCCGCGAGCGTGCGGAGCGCTGCGGTGGCCTCGGCCGCCGTGCCCCCGGCCGCGAACGTCGCCGACTCCTCGCGCCCCAGCCACTGTGCGTGTCCCGCGACGGCGTCCCGCAGGGCCGGCGCCGCCGCGCCTCCCACGCCCACGAAGGTGAAGGCGGTGATCGTGTAGTCCGCGCCCGCGCCGCCGCGCTCCGCGGCGGCGCGGACCGCGCGCAGGTCCGCCGGGCCGTGGCCCTCGGCCACGAGCGTGCCCTGCGCGGCGCGGCCGGCCAGCTCCAGGGACTTGGGCGAGACGACGCCCGCAATCACCGGCGGCACCGCATCCTTCGCCGGCGGGTGGACCAACTCCACCCCGTCGATTCGCAGTTCACGCCCGTCCACGGTGACGCGCTCGCCACGCAGCAGGCCGCGCACCGCGTTCAGGGTCTCCTCCAGCAGCGCCAGCGGCGACCGCGGGGCCACACCGACCTGCTGCATCCACTCCCGCGCACCGTGACCGATCCCGGCCACCAGCCGGCCGGGGAAGACCCTGGCCAGGGTGGCCACCTCCATCGCCAGCAACGCGGGGCTGCGCAAGGGCGCGGGCGCGATCCCGATGCCGACGCGGAGCCGCTCGGTCGCGCCCAGGGCCACCGCCGCCGCCGAGATCCCGCCGTTCCACCCCAGATCCTCGACGACCCACAGGTCGTCCACCCCCAGCGCCTCGACCTCGCGCGCGAAGGCGGGCAGCCCGGCCGGGTCCCAGGAGCGGTCGTACATCACACCGATACGAAAGGCCGTCATAAAGGGTCAAGCTATAGGGCGGGCATGGTCGCCGCCTACCTCATGGTCCAGCCCACACCCGCACCGCCCGGCGCCCACCCACGCCGTGATCCCGGACAGGTCCTCGGCCCTCGGGTGCTACGGCGAGCTCCGGAGCGGCTGGCGGCGGGTGGTCCGGGCAGGAGTCCGCCCTGCGGAGGAGACATGACGCGACAGGCCGGTACGTCCCTCAAGAAGTCGGGGCCCGCTGCCGAGAAGGCGGATGTGACCTACTCATCGACGCGCCGTGCGCTGCTGACCGGTGCCGCCCTCCTCGCGGCCGGCGGACCATCGGTGCCGGCCGCCGCCTCGCCTGCCCGCACGACCGGCCGGGCCATCAGGGAACGCCAGGTGGACGACCGGCTGATCGAGCTGACCGTCGACTCCGCGGCCCTGGGCCGCACCGTCCCCGTCGCCCTCCTGACCCCTCGCGGCTGGGACCGCCGAAAGCCCGGCGACCGGTGGCCCACGCTCTACCTCCTGGCGGGCGGCGACGGCGACCACACCACCTGGGCCACCATGTTCAAGGTTCAGGAGCTGGCCGAACTCCACGACGTCCTCGTGGTCATGCCGGCCATGCCGCTCTTCGGTTTCTGGACCGACTGGTGGAACCACGGCCGGGCCGGCGGACCCCTGGTGCGCACCTACTTCCTCCGCGAAGTCATCCCCCTGGTCGAACGCGACTACGGCGCCGGACCCTGCCGCGCTGCGGCCGGAGAGTCCCAGGGCGGCTTCGGGGCGTTGGGCATGGCCGCCCGAATCCCGGGCCTGTTCGGCGCCGTGGCCGCCTTCAGCGCCCCCTTCCACCCCGTCCGCCACCCGGAGATGTGGCTGTCCGGCGCGGCCTACGTGGGCCTGGACGGCTACGCCATCTGGGGAGACCCTTGGAAGCAGTGGGACGTCTGGCTGGACTGGGACCCGTACTACCGGGCCGAAGGGCTGCGGAACACGCCCGTCTACCTCTCCTCCGGCGACGGCACGCCCGGCCCGCTCGACGCCGACGAGCCGGAGGTCCACATCCCCGGCACCGAGAAGTGGATCGCCCTGTTCCCCGACGACGTCGTCTCCGTCACCGAGGCCGCCTGCGGCTTCGAGGCCCGGGCGCTGGACCGCAGGCTCAAGCGCCTGGGGGCGCCGGTCACCACGCACGTCTTCCCCGGCACCCACACCGGAACCTACGGGTACCGCGAACTCCGCCACGCCCTGCCGATACTGCTGGACGCCCTCCGCCCGTAGCAGCACGGGGGTGCACCTTGCCTCCGGTCGTCGGGTCAGGCGAACTCGTGCGCGTAGGAGGTCGGTTGCGGCCTCGGCGACCCGGCCGATCCGGTGTGGGCGTGTGGGCCCGGTGGGGGCGGTGCTTCAGCGGGGGGCGGATGCGGGGGAGAGCCCGATCTCGGCGAGGAGCAGCCGGAGTTGCTGCTCGGCGAGATCGGAGGTCTCGTTCCTCAGCCAGCGGAGGTGGCCGAAGGCCTCAAGGACGGCGAGCCCGTGCAGCCGGGTCCAGGCTCCGAGGATCGCGGCCGCGGCGGCGGTCGGGAGGCCGGGGTGCAGTTCGGCGGCGTAGCGGGCCAGGGCCGGGTCGGGTGCGACGTCGTCGGGCAGGCGTAGCCGGCCCTCCTGCCAGGCCTCGACGAACAGGGGCGCGAGTGCCCCGCCGACGCGTCGGGTGGCGGTGCTGGTCGGGCCGTCCGGTGGGGCGGCGTAGCCGGGGACGGGGGTGCCGTAGATCAGGCCGAACTCCTGGGGGTGCTCGACGGCCCATCGGCGGTAGGCGGCGAGTGCGGCGAGCAGCCGGTCGGCCACGTCGGCGTCCGGGTCGGCGTCGCGGGCGTGTTCGAGGGCGTCGCCGAGCCGGTCGAAGGAGTCGGTGATCAGCATGGTCAGCAGCGCGTCGCGGCTGTCGAAGTAGCGGTAGAGCCCGGCGGGGCTCATGCCGAGGTCGGTCGCGACCGTGCGGAGGGAGAGCTGGGCGGCTCCGACCTCGCGCAGTTGGCGCAGGGCGACGGCCTTGATCTCGTCCAGGGTCTCGGCGCGGAGCCGTTCACGGCGGGTGGGTGAGGGCATGCGAACACTCTAGCAAAGTGCGACTGCCGTTTACATCGCGAACACTGCTCGCTAAAGTGCGAACACCAGTCGCACAGTGAACGCCACTCGCAAGGAGTTCGTGTCCATGTCCGTGACCCATCACCCGGTCCCTCTGTCCGGCGTCCCGCCCCGCGCCTTCGACCCCCGGCGCACGGCCGCCGTTCTGCTGGCCGTCGAGGGCCTCCTCCTCATCGTCCCGATCGTGGTGCTCGGAGCCGCGATCGGTTGGCCCGCGAGCCTCGACGACCCCGCCGCCATCGCGCTGCCGCGGCTGCTGGAGAACGAAGGTGCCGTCCGCGCCGGATACGCCGTCTACCTGGTCTACTCGGTCCTGTTCCTGCCGGTCGCGGTGTGGACCGGCAGGGCCCTGACCGGCGGTACGGAGAGCCTGCTCACGCGTCTGGCCGTCGGGTTCGCCGTCGCCTCGACCCTCGCCCGCACGATCGGCATCTCGCGCTGGCTGCTGGCGATGCCCGGCCTCGCCGAGACCTACGGCGCTGCGTCCGACGCGGCCGCACGCGAGGCGGTCGCCGTGCAGTACCAGGTGCTGAACGACTTCGGCGGCGGCGTCGGCGAAGTCCTCGGCGTCTCGCTCTTCGCGGTGGGCTGGCTCGTGTGCGCCTCGGTGGCCGCCCTGCGCGCCCGCACCGCACCGCGGTGGCTGCTGATCGCGGCACTCCTCACCGCGGCAGGTCTCGCCCTGCCGCTGGTCGAACTCGCCGGCGCCGATCCGGGCGCCGCCACCTCGATCGGTTCGGCCCTGCTCCAGCTGTGGTTCCTGGCCGCTGCCGTCGTTCTTACGCGCCGGGCCCGCTGACCTCGCCGCTCCTCGGAGCCCCGGCGGCGGCTCCCCTCGGGGCCGGCGGCGCGGTGGGACCCGCCCCGCCGACCTCGCCGCCGACGCCGGCGCCACCACCACCGAACCCGTCGTATCCCAGCCGTCCCATCGAAGGAGCGCACCATGCCCACCCCTCTGCACGTCGTCCTCGGCGCCGGCGGCGGCATCGGGTCCGCCGTCGTCCGCGAACTCGTGCGCGGCGGCCACCGCCCCCGCGCCGTCGGGCGCACGCCGATCGACGTGCCGGCCGGCGTCACCTCCCTCACCGCCGACCTGACCACCACCGAGGGCGCCCGCGCCGCCTTCGCCGGCGCCGCCGTCGTGTACCACTGCGCCCAACCCGCCTACCACCGATGGCCGCAGGACTTCCCCGGGCTCACCGACGCCATCGTCGAAGGGGCCGCGGCGGCCGGCGCGAAGCTCGTGTTCGCCGACAACCTCTACCGGTACGGACCGATCGACGGGCCGGTGTCCGAGGAGACGCCCCAGCGACCCACCAGCCGCAAGGGCGCCGTCCGCAAGGCGATGACGGACCGGCTCCTGCGGGCCCATGACAGCGGACGCCTTCGCGTGACCATCGGCCAGGCCGCCGACTACTACGGTCCCGGCGGTACGAACAGCGTCATCGGCGCCGCAGTGGTGCCGGCCGTACTCGGGGACCGGACGGTCTTCTGGCCCGGGCGCCTCGACGTCCCCCGTACCCTGCACTACCTGCCGGACGTCGCGGGCGCGCTGGTCCGGCTCGGCGAGAGCGACGCCGCGGACGGGCGGGCCTTCGTCCTCCCCGCCGCCCCGGCGCTCACCCCGCGGCAGTTCATCGAGGAGGTCGCCGCGGCAGCCGCCACCCGCGCCCGCGTCCGCGCGACCGCGAAGCCGCTCATGCGACTGGTCGGACTGTCCAACCCCGCCGCCAGGGAACTGGTCGACATCTGGTACCAGTTCGACCGCCCCTGGACCGTCGACGACGGGCTGTACCGCCGAACCTTCGGTCCCGCCGAGGTCACCACGCCGCAGGAGGGCGCGGCTGCGACGGTCGCCTGGTACCGGACCCGCACGGTGGCCCACGCCTGAGGGGACCCGTCGTCCTCGCCCCGACGTGCAGGTGCCGGGCCTGCCCCGGAGCGCACGCAGTCTCCCCACGTGCGGGGATCCGTCCGGCACGGTCGTCGTGCTGCGACGCGGGGCATTCGTCACGGACGGCGGTGTCGGCCGGGTTCTGGTTCGCCGAACGCGCCCGCGGTACAGGCCCGCCGAGGTGATGCCCCTGCGGCCCGCACGGTGATGCCCCTGCGCCCGCACGGCCACCGGCCGAAGGGGCACTCACCGTCGGCCGGGTGGACAGGAATCGGACCGCTGCACCGTCGGACGGCGTCGTCGCCTACAGTGAGTCACTCGCGGGAGGAGCGTGGTGAGGGAACGGGTGGTGAGAGCGGCCGAGCCGGGCCGTCGTGTCCGTCCGGGCACGGCGGTGGCGCTGCCGTGCGTACTCCTCGCCGTCTGGGCCCTGTGCCTGGTCCTGCTCGGTACGGCCCCGATCGCGCAGGCCGCCCCCGCGCCGGCGGTCCCCTCGGCCGCACCCGCCACCCCCGTGCCGGTCGGCCCCGCACGTCCGGAGGTCCGGCGAGGGCCGGAGCGCAGCGGCTCGGATGCCGCCCTGCAACGGACGACGGCCACGGAACCCGCCACGCGGTTGCCCGTTCTGCCGCCGGCCGTCCTCGCGTGCGCGTGCCCGGCCGGTCCCGCGCCTCTGACGGGGGCGTCCGCCCCGGGGCCGCGACAGGAACGGGCACCGCCCCACGGCGCGTACGACCCGCGGCTCACCCGCGGTCCTCCCTCCACCCGGAGCAGCTGACGTTCCACGCGCCCGCCGTCCCGGGAGCCGCGGCATGCCCGCGGCCCGGAACGAGAGGGATCCGGCCGTTCGACGCCGGAGGCTCCTTGCGGCGCGTTGTCCCCTAGCGTCCGCCCGTCCCCGGGAACGGCACCCGCCCGTCGGCGATGCCCGGATCCCGCGGACCGCCCGTGGAGAACCCATGTCCTCTCGTCGTGCCACGTTCTGGCGTGCGCTCCTCGCGCTCGCCGTCGTCGGCGTCTCGTTCTACGTCGCCCTGACCACACCCGCCCGCCTCGGCCTCGACCTGCGCGGCGGGACCCGCATCGTCCTGGAGACCCAGGACGCGCCCGGCGTGCGCGCCGACGCCGCCGCCACCGACCGGGCGCTGGAGGTGCTGCGCCGCCGGGTCGACGGCCTCGGCGTGGCCGAACCCTCGCTCGCCCGCTCCGGAGAGCGCCGAATCGTCGTCGAACTTCCCGGAGTCCAGGACCCGCGCAAGGCCGCCGAGGTCATCGGCCGCACCGCACAGCTCACCTTCCACGCCGTCACCGGCGCCACCGCAGCCGCCGACGGACCGGTCGGGTCCCCGGCGGCGGACGGCTCGCGGGCCCTCGCCGATCCCGACGTACCCGGCAGGCAGCTGCTCCTGGGCCCGCCGGCCCTGACGGGCGACGGGGTCAAGAGCGCCCGGGCGGTGCTCGACACCCGGTCGGGCAGCGGCTGGGGCATCGACCTCTCCTTCCGCGGGGCGGCCGCCGACACCTGGGCGCGCCTCACCGGAGACGCGGCCTGCGCAGGGCCGTCGGACCCCGCCGGGCGGGTGGCGATCGTGCTCGACGACCGGATCGTGTCCGCGCCGGGCATGCAGGACAGCGTGCCCTGCGGCCGGGGGATCGCCGGCGGTTCGGCACAGATCACCGGCGCGTTCTCGGCCGACGAGGCCCGTGATCTCGCGGCGCTGGTGGAGGGCGGCGCCCTTCCCGTGCCGGTGAAGGCGATCGAGCAGAGCACCGTCGGCCCCTCGCTCGGCGCCGAGGCGATCCGGGCCAGCGCTCTGGCCGCGGGCATCGGCCTGCTGTGCACCGCGATCTTCATCATTGCCGTCTACCGGCTGCTCGGCGTACTCGCCACCATCGCGCTCGCCCTCTACGGCCTGATCTCGTACGCCGCCGTGGTCGCGCTCGGCGCGACCCTCACGTTGCCGGGACTGGCCGGCTTCGTGCTGGCGGTCGGCATCGCGGTGGACGCCAACGTGCTCGTCTTCGAAAGGGCCAGGGAGGAGTACGCCAGGCTCGGCGCCCAGTCCCGTGGACAGAAGCGCGGACCGGAACGCGGACCGGAACGCGACCTGCGGCGCTCGCTGCACACCGGGTTCGCGAAGGCGTGGAGTGCCGTGGCCGACTCGAACGTGACGACGCTCCTGGCCGCCGGACTGCTCTTCGTCTTCGCGATCGGGCCGGTCAAGGGCTTCGGAGTGACGCTCTCGATCGGCGTGCTGGCCTCCATGGTCTCGGCCATGCTGATCACCCGGCTGCTCGCCGAATGGGCGGTACGGCGGCCCTTCGTCGCCCGGCGGCCGGCCCTGACGGGACTGGCGACCGTCGGCCGGCTGCGGGTGCGCCTGACCCGGCGACCGCCGCGGCTGATGCGCCACCGGCGGCGGTGGCTCGGAGTCTGCGCCGGGCTCCTGCTGCTGGTCCTGAGCGGCATCGGCGTGCGCGGCCTGGAGTTCGGGGTCGAGTTCACCGGCGGGCGGGTGGCGCAGTACACCGCCGCGAAGCACATCGACGCGGACGCCGCCCGTGCGGCGGTGATCGACGCCGGGTTCCCACAGGCGGTGGTGCAGACCACGGGCGACACGGGCGTGTCCGTCCGTACCAAGGAGACCGGCGACGACCAGCAGCAGCGGATCCGGGAGGCACTGACCGCCGTCACCGGGGAGGTGTCGGTGGAACGCGACGACCTGGTCGGGCCGAGTCTGGGCAGCGAACTGCGCACCTACGCCGTGATCGCGCTCGGGGTGGCGGTCGCGGCCCAACTCCTCTACCTCACGGTCCGGTTCCGCTGGACGTACGCGGCCGCGGCGGTGACGGCGATGATGCAGGACGTGCTGCTCGTCGTCGGCCTCTTCGCCTGGCTGGGCAAGCCCGTGGACAGTGTCTTCCTCGCCGCGCTGCTCACCGTGGTCGGGTACTCGGTCAACGACACGGTCGTGGTCCTGGACCGGCTGCGTGAACTGCGCCGCGGCGGCAGGTTGTCGAGCTGGCCGGAGCTCGCGGACCGCGCGGTGGCGCAGACGCTGCCGCGTACGGTGAACACCGGAATGGGCGCGCTGTTCGTCCTCGTGGCCCTGGCGGTCCTCGGTGGGGACTCGCTGACCGACTTCTCCGTGGCGCTGCTGGCGGGGGTGGTGGTGGGCACCGCGTCGACGGTGTTCACCGCGATGCCGGTGACCGTGCTGCTCCAGGAGCGGTACCCCGACCGGCCGCAGGACCCGGCTCGGCCGAGTGCCGGCCGAGCCGCGCCCGCACGCGAACGCAACGGGGCCGTCGTCTGAGCCGCGGTACCGGCCCGTCCTGACCGGCCGATCCTGACCGCCCGTTCGCGCGGCGGTCGACCACGGAGACTCCCGGGCCCCGGCGCACCGCACCCTGGCCGAAGCCGGTCACTGGTCGCTGCCCGGAGTCGGGGGTTTGTCCCGCCGGATCGGGGTGAGAAGGGGGTGGGGCGGTCAGGACAGGGCCCGGACGGCGAGAATCCCCCCTCCCGCCGTCCGGGCCCGCACCGCTCCGGCGCTCCGGGCTCGTCCGGCAGCGCGACCCACGGGCGGGTCGGCCCCTCGCGGGGTCGGCCCGCCGGTCCGTTTCCCGGTGGACACGGTGGACACGGTCGGCGACGTGGTCCTCGGATCCCGTGGCACCCCGCCCCCCTCCCGGGCACCCGGGAGCGTCGCCGCTGGTCGCACGTCCACCCGCGTACGCGGTTGTCGGTGGCGCGGGCTAGGTTCGTGATCATCAACCGGACCGAGTGGGGGCGCCGTGACCGACCGCGCAGACGAGACGATCAGCTGGGACGAGGTGCGCGCCCTCGTGGCTGCCCGGTTCCCGCACGGGGTGATCGACCGGCTCGGCCCGGTCCCCGCCGCCGAACTGCGTCACCTGCGGGCGCCGTTGCGCAAGCTCCGCACCGAGCTGGTGCGCGAGCTCACGGCGGGCGACCCCGGCCGGTACCGTGCCGCCTACGACCAGCTCGCCGCCCTGCAGTTCGCCGGGATCCTGTCCGCCGCGACCCCGACCGAGGCCCTGGACTGGCTGACCTCCCGGCGCCTGCTCGACGTCTCCTGGCCGCTGCCCGGCGGAGGCGCCACCAGCCCCGACCACCACGTCGTCCTGAGGGCGCTGCTCGTGCCGCACCGTGACGCGGCGTTCCACCGTGAACTCGCCGTGCGGCTCGCCGAATGGCTGCCCGCGCGAGGCGACGCCAACCGCTGGCTCATCGCCCACGGCCTCGCCGTCTGGTCCGGCGCCGAGGTCCCCACCACCGACGGCTACGTGATCGGCTGGCTGCGCGAGGGCGGCCTGATGCACTACCACCACCGCGAGATCGGTGAGTGGTTCGCCGACCAGGGCCTGCGCGAGCCGGTGCCGCACCACGACTCGCTGCTCTCCTGGCTGCGTGCGCAGCCCCGGATCGGCGAGTTCGTCCGTCGGCTCTTCGAAGTCCCCGACGTCGGGACCGAGTTCGCCGACCGGTACGCCGCCGTTCACGGCCCGCAGAACCAGTGGCCGACGGCGCTCACCGCACTCGCGGGCGAGGGCCTGTTCGACCGCGCCGAGTTGATCGACCTGTGCCTCGGTCTGCTGCTGCGCGGTGACCGACCCGGCAACCTGCGCGGATTTCTCCAGCTCCACACGGCACTGGCCCTCGACGCGGAGGAGATCCTCGCCCGGGCCCGTGACCACGTCCAGCTGGCCGTCGACGGTGCGCCGGGTGCGGCGAAGGCCGCCCAGACGGCGCTCGGCTCCGTGAACGCGCGGCTGCCGGGAGACCTGCTCGCCGAACTCACGGCCGGGGTCCTGGCCCGACCGGAAAAGGCCCTCGCGACCGCCCAGTTGGGTCAGGTCGAGGCCGCGCTGCGCCGTGACCCGGCCGCGGCCGAGGACCTGCTGCCCGCCGCCGTCACCGCCTTCACCCACCCGGCGCCCGCGATCCAGGAGCAGGCCCTGCGCCTGGTCGCGCGCTACCTGCCGCACGTCACGCCCGCCACCGCCGAAGCCGTGCGCGCCGCCGCCGACGGCCTGGGCCCCGCCCTTCAGCGCGACGCCCGCAGTCTGCTGGCCCTCACGGCCCCGAGCGCCGGGCCGAGCGAGGACATGCCCGTCGTGGCGGCGTACGGGGGCCCCGCCCCGCTGCCGGCCCCACCCGCCGACCCCCTGGAAACCGCCGAGCGGCTGAGTGCCGTGATGGCCGCCCGCCTGCCCGATCTCGGGGAGTTCGAGACGGTGCTCGCCGCTCTTGTCGCGGAGCACCACCGTGACGAGGCCGCCCTTCGCGACGCGCTCGCCCCCCTCGCCGAACGGCGGGACCGGGACCCGAACCGGCTGTTGGGCATCCGCAGCATCGAGGCAGCGCTCGGTTGCCTGCTCGACGCCCTCACCGGCCGTGCGAACGAGTCGGACCGGCATACCGCCACCCTGCTGGGCCTGCCTGCCTACGTCAGGACTCCGGCCGTGGCGCCCGTGTTGCGCATTCACGAGGCGGCGCGCCGGATCACCACCGCGCCGGTGCCGTTCCTGCTCGCGACGCCCACCGCGGGCGACGGCACGATCGACGGGGCCGTGCTGGTGGAGCGCCTCACGGCGTACCGGAACGCCGGTGCCCGGCCCTGGCCCGAGGACGTGGCCCAAGCGCTGCTCCGGGTGGCCCCGCACGCGCTGGCGGCGGTCCGCACCGCCGCCGGCGGGCTCGGCTTCGATCTGCCCGCAGACCCGGCGCCGCCCGCACCGCAGCGGTTCCACGTCCAGTCCCCGTTCCAGCCCGAACCGGTCGGTCCGCACGGTCGGCGCCCTCCCACCGTCCCGCGCATCGCACCGTTGCCCGTCGACGGCGCCGTCGTGGCGGACGCCGACGCCCCTGCCCACACCGACGACGCGGCGGTGCCCGAGGGTGTCACCGACCTCCTCCAGGCCGTCCCGGACCCCACCGAGCACGCCCGGTTCGTGGGCGTGCCGTCGCTCTCGTCGGCCGAGCTCCTCCACCTGGCCTGGTTGGCACCCTGGCACCCGGAGGCCGTCGCCGCGCACGGCCTGCCCTCCGTGGCGTTCCGCGCGGACCCGTCCGCTCCGCGGGGAGCCGACCCCCTGTTGCCCCGGTTCGCGGAGGCCCCGGGCGAGTTCGGACCGGTGAGTCACCTCCTGCTCGCCTACGGGCTGACCGCCACCCGTGCGGAGAGCCGCACCGCCGCGCTGGACTTCCTGCTGACGGCGACCGCACGCGGTCGGCTCCGGCCGGAGGTGCTCGGCGAATGGCTCGCGGCGCTCTGGCGTCTGTCCGTGGTGAAGCCGAACCGGATCCTGCCGGTCCTGGCCGATGCCGCGCGCAGCGGCGCGGGTCCGGCGGTATGGGCGACGCTCGCGGCCGTGATCACCGAGGCCGTCGACGAACCCGGGCGGCGCGCGCTGGCCGACGTCCTCGCCCTCGCCGCCGAGTGCGCGGCGGCCGAAGGCATCCGCACGACCCTCCCGGCCCTCGGCATCCTGGCCGGCCCCGCCGCACCCGGCCGCGTCCGAACGGAGGCGGCCCGCCTGGCCAAGATTCTTACGACGTGACCACATCGGAGGCGCGGAGGAGCGGAGTTGTGGTGGAGTCCCGTCGCACCCGGCGCGCACCGGACCGCCTCGGCGGCACCCGCAGCACGCAGCTGACGGGCCGGCCGGGGGCGATCGGGACGGTGCCGGCGGGCGTCCGAATTGACGGCCTCGGGACAACTCGTGGTTTTCCACGATGCTGTCGAATCCGTCGATCGGCAGAGTGGTTCGTGCAGGTACGCCGAACACCCGCCCTCCACCGGGCCGGGTGAGCACGGGTCCCGACGGATGTCCCTCCTCTCGCCCGTCGCGGCGACCGGGGCCGCGTACGCGAGCGTGCCTGCGGCGGCTCGCCTGCCGCGTTCGTACGGGAGTTCTCGGCAACGAGGACGCCCTCCGGCCGCGGCGAGCCGTGAACACCGCTTGCTCCCGTCCGTCATTTCGTACGCACCGACCGAAAGGTGACCGTTCCGATGACCACGAAGCGCTCGCTCCGATCCTCCGTCCCCAAGGCCGTCCTGAGTGCCGCCCTGCTGCTGGGCGGCACCCTCGCCACGGTCCCGGCGGCGCACGCCGCCGAAGCCGCCCCGACCGCGGCCCCGTCCGCTGCTCCTTCCGACGCCCCGGCTGCGGTGCAGGCGGCCCGCAGCACCCGCGTGACGTTGGTGAACCAGAGCGGTAGCCAGATGGTCCAGAGCTGGGAGAACCTCTCCCACGGGTGCTGGACCAACGGGGAGCTTCCGCTCCAATACCTGTTCGTCGGCCAGTCCATCACGTGGGCCAGCGAGTCCTGCGGGGCGCTGACGGGCACCGAGGGCGATGTCGGCTACGTCGTTGCCGGCGGAAGTGTCTCGATCCACTGGAACAACCCGTACCTGGGCTCCAACAGCTACTCGTGCACCGTCCCCGGCGGCTACTCCTGCGAGCGCACCGGTGGCGGCGGCAACAACGCCGAGGTCACGTTCCGGATCAAGGGCGGCAACACCCTCGCCGGGACGGCCGACGCGAACGACGACGGACCCGACGCCCTCCAGGCCGCGCGCAGCACGCACGTCACGCTCGGCAACAACACGGGCCACCAGCTGACCCGCACGTACGACAGCCTCAGCCGCGGTATCTGGAGCACCAACCAGCTGCCTCCGGGTGACATCCCGGCGTGGCACAGCGGCAGCTGGCAGAGCGAGTCGGACGGCTTCCTGACCGGCACGGAGGGCGAGGTCCAGTACAACCTCGCCGGAGTCGGCGCCGTGACGGTGCACTGGAACAACCCGTACGCGGGCTCCAACAGCTACTCCTGCACCGTCCCCGTCTACTACTCCTGTGTCCGCAGCGGTGGCAGCGGCAACAATGCGGCGGTGGGCTTCACGGTCTCCCGCGCGTAGGGCGGTTCACGCGAGGCCCGGACACGCGGGCAGGTGATCACCCCGGGCGCCCGGTTCCGCGCGGCGGCCGAGAGAGCGTACCCGGTAGGGGCGGGAGCCGGGTGACGCCGTGGTGGGTATGCCGCCGGTCAGGAATGACCGGCGGCATACCCGCGTCTGTGGAAGGGCGGAGCGCTTCGGCGTCCGCATGGCCGTCTCGCAGGCACTGTCGCCCGGCGGCGGGGCAGGGGGACATCCTCGCCTTCTTTGCCTCCCCTTGACGGAGGTGGTCGGAATCCACCAGGGTGTGGGCAACTCCCTCGCACCGCCGCCCCATTGGCACTCCCCATCCGGAGACGGCATGCGCGCATCCACCCGCCCGATCCGCCGCACCGGCCGTGTCGGTCTGTTCCTCGGCCTCGCGGCCGCACTCGCCCTCGGCGGCTCCACCCTCGCGCCGGCCGCCTCGGCGGCGTCGCCCCTGCCGAACGTCGAGCTGATCGTCAACGGGCGTTTCGACTCCTACCCGTGGATCTGGGACTGCGAGCCGAACGCCTCGCGGAGCACCGTCCCGCACCAGCACCACATCACCGGCCGGCCGACCGCCACCAGCTACGCGGGCTGTACGCAGAAGGTCCGGGTCCAGCCCGACTCCCGGTACACCCTGAACGCCTCGGTGCGCGGATCGTACGCTTTCGTGGGCGCCTCCGGCACGGGTGGCGAGAGCGCCGCCACCTGGTCGAACGAGAGCGAGTGGAACACCCTGACGGTGGAGGTCGCCACCGGTCCGGACACCACCGAGCTGACGGTCTACTTCCACGGCTGGTACGAGCAAGCCCCCTACAGCGTGCGCGGGGTGTCCTTCGTCGGTCCCGGCGTCACCCCGAGCCCGTGCGGCGAGCCGGACCCGCGGACGGCGAGCCCCGGCCCGGGGTCTCCCTCGCCCGGCGCGAGTTGCTCGCGCACCTACATTCCCTGACCGCCCGAGGACCCCCGCTCCCGCTCCCGCACCGTCCGGACACCCCCCACATCGGAGACGCCATGCGTTCGTCCAGTCGCAACCGTAGTCGCAACCGTAGTCGTAGCCGCAGTCGCCACGCCCATGGCGGAAGCCCGCTCGGCGCCGCCCTCGGCGCCCTCGTCCTCGCCGGGGCGGCGGCCTTCGCCGCAGGCAGCTCCGCGTCCGCCCAGCCGGCACCCCTGGAGTGGATGAGGAACGGTGACTTCGGGAGCCCCCTGGCCCAGGGCTGGTCCTGCGACGGCGACGTCGTCCAACTCGCCCGGGGCGTCGAGGGCCGGCCCGGCAGCCACGACTACGCCGGCTGCTTCCAGAAGGTCGCCGTCGTGGCCGGTACCAGCTACGACTTCTCCGCGTACGTGTCCGGCGCGTACGCCTTCGTGCGCATCACCGGCACCGGTACGGGCACGGGCGAGGTCCAGCTCTGGGCCGACGGGGCGGCGGACTGGACCGGTCTGCGGGCCAACGTCGCCATCGGGAACTCCCACGAAGTGACCGTCCACTTCCACGGCTGGTACGGGCAGGGGCCGTACCGGATCAGCCGCATCTCACTGATCGGGCCGATGTACCCGGACCCGTGCGCCACCGCCACACCCGGCCCGTCCGGAACTCCCACCTGTCTGCCGCGGCCGGTGGCACCCTCGGGAGGGCCTGACGCCCCCACGGGTGCCTGAGCGGCAGCGGGGCACGGGCCCAGGCTCCGGCGTAGTCGGCTGACGCCCGGTAGGTGGTGATCTGTCGGCTGGTTGACCGGCGCACCGGGATCCCGTGGGAGACCGGTTGCCCGCCCGCGCTGCCGTGCTCTTTCGGCACGGCCCGGTCAGGCAGCGGAAAGGTGCAGCTTGAACGGCGAACCGTTGGAGCTGGGCGTCCAGCCGTTCGACCGCGCGGCCCGAATGCCTGCGGCGACTTCGCGCGGCAGGACCACCTCGGACGGCAGCATGTTCGGTTCGAGCACGGCCGGCCGCCCGGTCTCCACGACGAGCGTCGTTCCGGGACAGGCCGCGTCCTCCACCATGTAGCCCAAGGTGATGCCGTCGTAGTCGCAGCACGGCTTCCTGCTCACTCGCCAGCGGTACTCGACGCCGTCGACGACGATGCGGCGGGAACCCTTCTTCGCCAGTGCCACTCTTTGCCCTTCGGCCTTCGACTGCTCGTACACGTCTGTCGCCAGTCTCCCTGGACAGCACCCGCATGTCACCGGGTTTGGCCCGGGACCGGTCACGCGAGGTGTCGCCTTCGACGCGGGTCGGCAGTCGGCGGACCGCCACCTCCGGACGCACTTCGGAGGCCGGCGGCGCGAACACGCGGGTAAGCACCCGATACCACACGCGGGTGGTACCCGATATGCTTCCCCACCTGGGAGGTGACTCCGACCGGGGTGGAAGCAGGGGCCTCGACAATTCTTCTTCTTGCTGGTCGTGGGCACTTTGCGTCGTACCTGACCGCCTGTCGGACACCGCACTTCATGACGTGACGATGGGGTGAACGCGATGCCTCTTGAAGGCGAGTACGAGCCGGGTCCGGTGCAGTGGGTGGCCGATCAGGTCGAGTTGTACGAGAGTTCGGACGGCAGGCAGGGAGCGACGCTCTGGGACACGGGCCTGCCCGTCGTCATTCTGACGACGCGCGGCGCGAAGAGCGGCAAGATCCGCAAGACCCCGTTGATGCGCGTGGAGCACGAGGGGCGGTACGCGGCCGTGGCCTCGAACGGCGGCTTCCCGCGTCACCCGGTCTGGTACTTCAACGTCAAGTCCGACCCGCACGTCGAGCTCCAGGACGGCGCCGTGCGACGGGACATGACGGTCCGTGAGGTAACCGGCGACGAGAAGGCCGAGTGGTGGGATCGCGCGGTCGCCGCGTACCCGCCGTACGCCGACTATCAGAAGAAGACCGATCGGGTGATCCCCGTCTTCGTACTGGAGCCCCTGGTCGGTTGAGGCTCTGATGCTTCGTCACCTGGGGGGTGCCTCCGGGGTCCGCAGGGTGGCGGAGAGTGACTCCCAGGGCTTCGCAACGTGTTCAGCTATCGGATACCATTTGGTCGCAGGGATGGCAGATGGGCCCGCGAGCGTCTTCCTTGTCAGGGCAAACCCCTCATCAAGGAAGAAACATGACGATACGTCTGGCCGCTCGCGCTTCCACGCTCGTGCTCTGCACGGCCCTCGCGGTCTCCGTCGCCCTCCCGGCGCAGGCCTCCTCGATCAGCAGCATCCGGCCCAAGGCCGAGACCGCGCCGCTGTACGACGACGAGGCCGGCGGCGACGCCAACGCGGACGACCCGGCGATCTGGCGCAACAACGCCGACCCGGGCCGCAGCCTGGTCGTCGCCACCGCCAAGCAGGGCGGCCTGCGGGTCTACGACCTGGACGCCCGCCAGGTGCAGTCGATCCCCGCCCCCGCCGGTCCGGGCGCCGACGACGCCCCCGGCCGCTTCAACAACGTCGACCTGGTGCAGGGCCTGCGCCTGGCCGGCAGCCGCGCCGACGTCGCGGTGGTCAGCGACCGCGGCAACGACCGGCTGCGGATCTACCGCATCGACCGGGACAAGCCCGGTGGCCCGCTCACCGACGTCACCGACCCCGCCGTACGCCCGGTCTTCTCCGCCGACCAGGCCGAGATCAACGACCAGAAGACCGCCTACGGCCTGGCCACCTGGACGGACCGCAACACCGGCCGCTCCTACGCGGTGGTCAGCCAGCGCAACCGCACCCGCCTCGCCCTGCTGGAGCTGATCGCCACCCCGAACGGCACGGTGGGCTACCGCCAGGTGCGCACCATCGACCTGCCGTCCTCCTTCCGTCTGCCGAACGGCACCTCCTGGACGCCCTGTGCCGAGCCGGGCGAACTGCCCCAGGTCGAGGGCATGGTCGTCGACCCCGCGGACGGCACCCTGTACGCGGGACAGGAGGACGTCGGCATCTGGCGCATCGACGCGGGCCTCACCGGCACGCCGACGCTGATCGACAAGGTGCGCGAGTACGGTGTGCCCGGCACGTACGACGCGGAGACCGAGGAGTGCACCCCGGGCGCCGACCCGGGCTACGGCGGCAAGCGCCTGACGGCCGACGTCGAGGGGCTCACCCTGATCACCGAGCCGGACGGCGACGGCTATCTCCTCGCCTCCAGCCAGGGTGACAACACCTTCGTCGCCTACGACCGTGAGCGTGACGACGACAACGAGTTCGAGGGCGCCTTCCGCATCACTGCGGCCTCCACCACCCTCGACGGCTCCGAGGTCTGCGACGGCGCCGCCGCCCTCAACGCACCTCTCGGCGCGCGCTACCCCCACGGCCTGCTGGTCGTCCAGGACGGCCAGGAGACCCCTGCCGACGGCGACCGTGAGGCGACCGGCTTCAAGTTCGTCGACCTCGGCAAGGTCCTCGACGCCATCGACTGACCCGTCGCGGCGGGTACACGGTGCCCCCACCGTGCGCCCGCCGCACCTCCGGCCCTCCTGCCCGGGCCCGGCGGCTGCCCGCCCCCGGCCGCGCCCGCGTGGGTCGGGCGGTCGGGCCGGTCCGTGGCGGCACCGGGCGGTGAGTGGTCAGCGGTGCCGGCGGGCGGAGGCGCGCAGGTGGGCGATGCCGGAGTCGAGGGCCGCCTCAAGGTGGGCGGAGCTGCCCGTGGTCATGAGGATCAGTACGCCGCCCTGAATGCCGGCGAGCAGAGCGGCTGCCTCCCGGTCGGCGTCCAGTTCAGGTGCGATTCCGCCGTGGGACTGCATGTGGCGGATGCCGGTGGCGAGCTGGTGCTGCCACCGGTCGAGCAGTTCGCCGGCTACGACCCTGGCGGCGTCCGTGGTGCCGCCGAGCTGCGCCAGCGCGGTGTGGAGGGGGCAGTCACTGCCCCGGCCGCGGTAGCGGGCGAGGACCTTGTCGCGCCACTCGTCCCAGGCGGTCCAGGAGGTGAGGGAGCCGAGTTCGGGCTGCTGGTCGGTGATGACCTGGTCCGCCTCGTGGCGCGCCACGGCGAGGAGCAGGTCGTCCTTCCCGCCGGGGAAGTAGTGGAAGAGCTGGCTCTTGCTGGTCGCGGTACGGGCCATGACGTCCTCCAACCGCACCGCGAACACTCCCTGTTCGCGGATCTGCTCGGCCGCGCCGTCGACGATGCGCTGCCTGGTCGCGGCGCCCTTGCGGGTCAGTGTCATGGATCCTCCCGGGGCGGGCTGGTGTGTTCCGTCGAAGCGGGCCGGCGGCGGCGCGGGCACAGGGCGCGGGGCGCGGGCCGGAGCGGGTGGCGGGCGGTCAGGGCAGGAGCAGGAGCTTGCCGGTGGTACGGCGGGACTCTATGTCCGCGTGGGCGCGGGCGGCGTCCGCGAGCGGGTAGCGGCCGGTGATCCGGGGGGTGAGCCGCCCGTCCAGGACCAGGTCGAACACCTCGCCGGTGCGCCGCACCAGGGCCTCGCGCGTGGCGACGTGGTGGTGCACGACGGGGTAGGTGAGCAGGATGCTGTCGGGCAGGTCGGTGGGCCGCAGTGTCGGGACGCCCATGAAGGGGCCGTAGTAGGCGTGCACGCCGTGCGGGCGCAGGGCCGCCTGGGAGGAGTGGAACGTTCCCGCGCCGCCGCCGTCGTAGACGACGTCCGCGCCGCGCCCGCCGGTGAGCTCCCTGATCCGGTCCTCGAATCCGGCGCCGGAGTGGACGAGGACGTGGTCGGCGCCGGCCTCCTCGGCGGCGGGTACCTTCTCCTCCCGGGAGACCAGACCGATCACCCGGCCGCCACGGGACTTGATCATCTGCGTGAGCAGCAGGCCGACGCCGCCCGCCGCGGCGTGCACCACGGCGGTGTCGTCGGCGCCGATCGGGTAGGTCTCGGTGCTCAGGTGGCTGGCCGTGAGGCCCTGCATCATCACGGCGGCGGCGATCTCGTCGTCGATGCCGTCGGGCACCTTGACGAGCGTGTCCGCGGGCACGGCGAGCAGCTCGGCGTAGCTGCCGGGGTGGTAGAACCAGGCCACCCGGTCACCGACGGCCAGGTCCCGCACCCCGTCCCCGAGGGCGGTGACGTAGCCCATTCCCTCGGCGCCGAGGACGGCGGGGGCCGCCCAGCCGGGGCCGCCCCCGGCCCGGGCGCCGACGTCCATGTAGTTCACGCCGGCGGCACCGAGCCGGACCAGTGCCTCGCCGGGGCCGGGCACCGGGTCCGGCAGTTCGGTCCAGCGCATGACCTCGGGGCCGCCGTGTTCCTCGATACGGATCGCGTGCATGGGATGACACCTTCCAGTGCGGGTTCGTCGCGGGGGATCGATCAGCACGTTAGGCGGCAGAAAATGGACCGGCAAGTCCAAAGATGCTGATCAGAGGGCGAGTTGATTGTCGGCCGATGACGTGCCACAGTCCGGTGGAAGCCCGCCGGTGAGTGCGCACGACGCCGGTCGGAGACCCCGGGCAGCGGCCGGACCCCCGGGTCCGTCTCCGCGTCCTCCCGGCCGCGTCCGCGATCTTGGTCCGGCATACTGGACGCGGCCCGGGTGCTCACGGCCGCGCGGACGATGCTCCTCGACGGAGATCCGTTCCGGCGCACGAGCGGCGGGGTCGGTCCTGGGGAGGGGCGGTTATGGGGGATGGGTATGTGCCCGGCGCGCCCGGCGTCGGGGATCCGCTGGTCGGCCGGGACGCCGACCTGCGACGGGTGCGAGAGCGGCTGCGCCTCGGGGCGGGCGGTGGTGCGCTGCTGCTGGCCGGGGAGGCCGGTGTGGGGAAGAGCGCCGTGCTGGACGCGCTGGCCGGCTCCGCGGGTGCGGACGGTGTCGCGGTGCTCAGGGCGGCGGGCCTGGAATTCGAGGCCGACTGCGGCTACTCGTGCCTCAACCAGCTCCTCTTCCCGGCCCTGGGTGCACTGGAGGACCTGGACGCGGACCTGCGCCGCGCGCTGCGCGTGGCGCTCGGCTTCGAGAACGGGGATCCGCCGGACCAGCTGCTCGTCTCCAACGCCGTGGTGCGGCTCCTTCAGACGGTGGCCGACGGGAGTCCGCTGCTGATCGTCGTCGACGACCTTCCCTGGGTCGACCGTGCCAGTGCCGCGGTGCTCGGCTTCGTCGCCCGGCGGCTCAGTGGTCTGGGCGGTCTGGGCGTCAGCTTCGTGGCGGCGGCGCGCACCGGCGACGCGCACCCGCACGAGACCGGTGGCCTTCCCGCGTACGACCTCCCGCCCCTCGACGACGAGTCGGCGGCCCGGCTGCTCGGCAGCCGGTTCCCGGGGCTCGCCCGCGGTGCGCGTCGCCGACTGCTGGCCGAGGCGGGCGGCAATCCGTTGGCGCTCCTGGAACTGCCGGCCGCGCTGCGGCCTGCGGCTGCCGACTCGCCCGCCGTGCTGCCCCTCACCCGGCGACTGGAGACGCTGTTCGGTTCCCGGGTCGCAGGGCTGCCCGCCCCCTCCCGGAGTCTTCTCCTGCTCGCGGCCCTGGAAGGGACCGGCGACCTCGGCGTACTGCAGGCAGCCGCCCGCCGGGCCACGGCCGGGCACGGCCTGGAGCACCTCGCGCCGGTCGAGCGCGAGCGGCTGGTGCACATCGAGGAGGGCGGGCAGCGGCTGGGGTTCCGCCATCCGCTGATCCGCTCCGCCGTGGTCGGGCAGGCGCTGAGCGGTGAACGGCGCGCCGCGCACGCGGCGCTGGCCCACGTGCTGGCCGACCGGCCGGAGCGCCGAGCCTGGCACCTGGGCGAGGCCACCCTGGAGCCCGACGAGGAGGTCGCCGCGCTCCTGGAGCACGCCGCGGGCCTCACCCTGCGTCGCGGGGACGCCGCCGGGGCCATGCGGACGCTGATCCGCTCGGCCTCGCTCTCTCCCGAAGGGCCGAACCGCAGCCGTCGCCTCGCCGAAGCCGCCTACCTGGGAGCGGAGTCCACCGGAGCCCTCTCCAGCGCCCGACGTCTCCTGGACGACGCCCGCCAGGCCGCCCCGGAGGGCGAGGACTCCCTCCACTCCGCCACCGCCTCGGCCCTGCTCCTCCTCAACGGGAACGGCGACGTGGCCACGGCCCACCGGCTGCTGAGCGAGGCAATCGAGTCCGCGGCCGGCACCCACCGGTACCGCGCCGGCGACAAGGCGCTCGTCGACGCGCTGCACGTCCTGGCCGTGGTCTGCTTCTTCGGCGCCCGGCACGACCTGTGGCAGGTCTACTACCGGGCGGTGGGACGCCTCACCCCCCAGCCGCCCCCCATCCTGGCCGTCCTGGGGCGGACGTTCTCCGACCCCGCCCGCACCGGGGCTGCGGCGCACGGACAACTCGACGTCCTCGTGGCCTCCCTGGCCGGTGAGGCCGACCCGGTGCGGATCACCCGCGTCGGCACGGGCGCCCTCTACCTCGACCGCCTCGGCGAGGTCCGCGAACCGGCCTGGCAGGTGGTGCGGGCGGGACGCGAGGGCGGCCCGGCCAGGCGCTACATCTCCGCGCTCATCCACCTGTGCCTGGACGACTACCTCACCGGACTGTGGGACGAGGCCCTGGACCTCGCCGACGAGGGCCTGCAGGCGTGCGAGGAGCACGGATACAGCGCGTTCGCCTGGTACTTCCTCTACATCAGGTCCGTCGTCCTCGGCGCCCGGGGCCACGCGGACGAGAGTCTCGCGACGGCCGACGTCATCATCGACTGGGCCACGGACCACGGCGCGCCCTGCGCCGCCCACTACGCCCACCACGCCGCCGCCGTCGCGGCCCTGGGCCGCGGGGACTTCACGCTCGCCTACGACCACGCCGACGCGGTGAGCCCGGCCGGAACCCTGGCCTCGCACGCCCCCCACGCCCTGTGGGTGGCCGCCAACCTCGTGGAAGCCGCCGTCCGGATCAACCGGCGCGAGGAGGCCGCCGCACACGTCCGGGCCATGCGCGAGGCCGGCATCACCACCGTGTCCTCCCGCCACGCCATGCTGACGGAGGCCTCGGCCGCCCTGTGCACCGACGACGACGAGCAGGCCCTGCGTCTCTTCGCCCTGGCGGTGGACACCCCCGGGGGCGACCGGTGGCGCTTCGACCACGCCCGGGTCCGACTCGCCTACGGCGAACGGATGCGCCGCGCCCGCACGACCTCCGAGTCCAGAACCCAGCTGCGCGCCGCGCTGGCGACCTTCGAGGAGCTGGGCGCGCGGCCGTGGGCCGAACGCGCGATGAACGAGCTTCGGGCGACGGGCTCCCGGAGGTCGAGGCCCGCGGCCCCGGGCATCCACGGACTGACCTCGCAGAAGCTGCAGATCGCCCGCCTCGCCGCGTCCGGACTCACCAACAAGCAGATCGCCGAGCGCCTCTTCCTCTCTCACCGGACCGTCGGAGCGCACCTGTACCAGATCTACGAGCAGCTCGGCATTACCTCACGCACCATGCTGCGCGACGCGCTCGACCCGACGGCTGAGCCGGCCGGTCGATCCCTCCAGGTCCGTTCATCGGGATGAGCGGGCCGTCCGCGGGCCCGGAGTGCGTCCCGCCGGTCCCGCCGGCCGCTCGCGGCGACGGTCGCGTCCGCCGAACGGTCGGGGAAGCCGTCAGCCGCCCGGGCCCCGGCCTGGGTGGCCCGCACCCGGTCGATCGGGGCGGTGGGGCCTCACCGATGACGGCCCGGCTGCTTGCGGCGGCGGAGCAGGAAGGTGCCGACGACGACGGCGACGCTTCCCCCCACGAGCGCGATGTCCGTACTCGCCCCGGTGCTGGAGAGCTCGGGGGAGGAGGTCGCCGGGCCGGACTCGGTCGACGGCCCGGCGGGGGCCGCGGCCGCCGGAGCCGACGAGGCGGTGCCGGCCGGGGCCGCGGCGGCCGTGGTCCCGGTGGCCGTCGGGGTGGGGGGCGTGGACCTCACGGACGTGGTCGCGGCCGGTGCGGACGCGGTGGGTGTTGCTGCGGCGGGTGCCGACGCGGCGGGGCCGGACACGGGGGCGGCGGGGCTCGTGCGCGCGGCGCCGGAGGCCGGAGCCGACGCCGCCGGTGTCGTGGGGGCCACGGGGACCGCCGGGGTCGGTACCGCCGGGGCCGGGGCGCCCGCCGGCCCCGTGGTGATGACGATGTCGTCGACGAACAGCACGATGTCCGGTCCGCCGGTCGGGTGCTTCGGCTTCTCCGGCCGCCAGGCCGGACGGTAGACGCCGGTCCTGAAGTGCGGCGGCTCGCCGCGGTGGTAGTTGTTGTTCCCGCGATGGGCGCCGACCTGGACACCGTCCCGGGTGACGGTGATCGAGCCGGGCGTGGACGGGGTGGACCAGGTGATGTCCAGGGCCCAGCGATTCCAGTGCCCGAGCTGCACCGTGCCGAGCGGGATCACCGACTCGTACTCCTCGAAGGTGGCCAGGTCCTTGAGCCAGTGCACCTTGAGCCGCCACTCGCCGCCGTGGACCGCCAGCGCGACGACCGGCTTGATTTTTTTGCTGTCCGGCTGGGTGCTGAACCACTGGGCGACGATGATGTCGTCGTCGACCTGCTTCCACTCGTTCGGAAGGTAGTGGGAGAAGCCGAAGCGGTGAGTCCCCGCACTCAGGCCCTTGAGGGCGAGTTCGGAGCGGAACGAGTGGCCGTCGTCGGGCACGGTGAACCGCGCCGCGGTGCCGGCCCGCTCGGGCGCGGGAGCGGTGGTCACGGAGCCTTCGCCGTTGACGGCCCTGAACGGCCATTCCTTGGCGGCGATGCTCTCGAAGTCGTACGACCTGGAGTCGTCCGCGGCGGCCGGGGCGATGGTCGCGCCGAGGGTGAGGAGGGCAAGGGGCACGGCGCCGGCCAGCCGTCGGGCGTTGCGGGCGGTCGTCGGACTCGGGCGGAGCGGCATGCTGTTCCTTCGGGACGGTTGACGGTTCCTTGCCGCCGGCTGCGCTGCCGGTGCGTCGTTCCGGGGCGGTTCGTGAACGGTTCGGACCGCCGGGCGGGCGGTGGCCCGACGGACGGCGGAGGCCCGGGGCGGGTGGCTGCGCCGGGTGTTCCACGGGTGTGCACCGCTTCGCTGGAAAGGAGCCGGAAGCCGGGGCGGGAGCCCGTCGCGTTACGCAACCGTGATCAGGCCGGTCGGGGCCAGGACTGCCGTTGGCCTGCCCGGTGCCGCGCGGGCCGGCACCCTCGTCGGGACAGCCGGCGCCCCTGCCGGGTCACCGGCCGGTGGGTCGATCCCGGTCGGTTCCGCCGCGGACAGCGGCCCGCCGGCCCGCCGGCCCGTCGGCCCGCCGTCAGGCGCTGGACGCCCTGGCCGGCTCGCCGCAGCGCTCGCCTCGACGACCCGGGCCCACCTCCCAGGTGGTGGACCGGACGTCAGTCCCTCTCGCCGCTCGTCCGGGTGAGGTCGGCGCGGGTGGTGCGGAGTTTGGCGAGGACGCGGGCGACGTGGTTCTCGACGGTGCGGGTGGAGAGGAAGAGTGCGGCGGCGATGTCCTTGTTGGTGGCGCCGGTGGTGAGGAGGTCGCGGATCTGTTCTTCGCGGGGGGAGAGGCGGTCGCCGTAGCCGGCCCGGCCGCGGGGGTTGGAGGTCGCTTTGCCGAGTTCCCGTAGCGTGCGGTGGCAGCGGGCGGCGTCGGAGGTGGCGCCGAGGTGTTCGAAGGTGGTGATCGGTGCGGTGAGGCGGGTGGAGACGTCGTCGAGGTCGGTGCGGGTGCGGGCGGCGCGTTCGGCGGCGAGGGCGGCGGGGTAGGGGCGGCCGATGGCGGTCCACCGTGCGGCCGCGAGGTCGAAGGCGGCCATCGCGGCGTCGGGGTCGTGGGCTTGCAGGAGCAGGCCGTGGCACAGGTGGTGTTCGGCGGCGGCGCCGGGCGCGTCGCGGCCCTCGGTCCCGGTGGTGTGGCGCGCGGTCAGGGCCTCGGCTTCGTCGGTGCGGTCGAGGGCGAGGAGGGTTTCGACGGCGGTGGGGACGAGGTCCCAGGCGTGGGCCCAGGCCTCCTTGCGGTCGAGGAAGGTCAGGAAGTCGTGCGGGTCGGTCAGGGCGCGCCAGGCGGCGTGGGGGTCGTCGCGGTTGAGGTGGAGGCGGGCGGCGCCGGCGGCGGCGGCGAGCGAGTCCAGGTGCAGACCCCGGGTGAGCACCTCGTCGAACTCGGCGGCGGCCTGGGCGGTGCGCCCACGGGCGGCGGCGGTGAGGCCGCGCACGGTGGCCGACAGCCCGCCGGAGCCCACCTGGCTCTGGGGGTAGCGCTTCTGGAAGGCCGTGAGGCCACGTTCCGCGTCGTCCCAGCGCCCGGCTTGCCAGTCGGCCATGATCTGATGGCAGTCCAGGTAGAGCTCCACCATGGGTAGCCGACTGCCCGGCGCCATGGCTCTCGCCCCGGTGATGGCGGCGGCGGCCCGGGCGTCGTTCCCGACCGCGATCGAGCGGCCGGCGGAGCCGCAGACGATCATCGCGGTGCTCTGGAGTACCTGCAGGTCGGTGCTCTCGCGGGGCAGCGCCGCCAGCAGCGCGGGGACCGCGGGATCGGCGGCGGTGCTCAGCAGGGACATCTGCGCGAGGTCGAGCATCGCCCGGGCCTGGCGGTCCTCGTGAGCGGCCAGGAGGGAGCGGCCCCGTTCGACCATGGCCCGCTGTTCCGCGAGGGCGAACCGTCCCGTCTCCGACAGGGCCAGCAGGGCCAGCCGCCTGGCGGCGGCGATCGGATCGCTGTCCCCCGCCTCCGTCAGGGCGGCCAGCACTTCCTCCTCGCCGGAGAATTCACCGCCCCGGTAGATCATGATGGCGCCCAGACTCGTCCGGATCGTTGCGCGGACCGGCGCGCTCAGGCCGGGCAGCCGCATGATCCGGCGCAGGGCGGCGGTGGTGGCGGTGTACTGCGTGCCGGCGGAGACCGAGAAGGCCAGGGCGGTCGCCGCGCGGCTGAGCTGTTCGGGGGTGAGGCCGGGCTGGTCGAGGATCTCCTGGAGCAGTGCGGCGGCGGTGCCGTGGTCGCCGACCGCGAGGGCCTGGTCGGCGGCCTCCTGGGCCCGGGGCAGCCAGGCCGCCCGGTCGCCCAGGGCGCGGGCGTGGTGGGAGATCTGCACCAGCGGCGGTGGGTCGAGCGTCTGCAGTGCCGCCAGGACCCGCCGGTGGTTCCGGTGGCGGACCGGTCCGGGGAGGGAGTCGTAGACCGCCTCCTGGGCGAGGACGTGCGCGAACGTGTAGGTGTCCGGGCCGGTCTGACGCAGCACGGCGGCGGCCGTCGCGGCTTGCAGGGCGGCGGCGGTGCGGTCCTCGTCCAGGCCCGCCGACAGGGCGAGCAGTGACTCCCCGGCGGGAACGGCCAGGACCGCGGCGGCGTCCACCAGGGCGGTCGCGTCCGGGCCCAGCCGGGCTCGTCGTTCGGCGAGTACCTCGTTGAGGCTTCGCGGCACCCGCAGCGCGCCCGGGTCGGTGCCGGCCGGCGAGTCCGCGAGGGTGAGCAGGTCCTCCTCGATCACCAGCGGCAGGCCGCCGCTGCGTTCGAGCAGGGTTCGCACCAGCTCCGGCGCGGGCTCGCCGCCGAGCAGGTCCCGGGCCATCGTTCTCAGCTCGGTCTCGCCCAGTCGGCCGAGCCGGATCTCCGCGCCGCCCGTCCCGGGCGGGCGTCGGAACGGTGCCCCCAGCACCGGCCGGCCGGCCGGGAGCTCCTCCGCCCGGTAGGTCATCACCAGCGCCGAGTCCGTCGGCATGTCCATCGCGAGGAGGAGCAGCAGTTCCCGGGTGGCCTCGTCCGCCCAGTGGACGTCCTCGACCACGAGGACCGCCGGTGCCACCGCCTCCAGCAGGGTCCGTACCCCCGACACCACCCGGAACCGCTGCACACCGGCTCCGGAGGTCCCGGCCTCCACTCGTGGCGGCTCCGGGGGCAGGGCGCCGACGAGGTCCGGCAGCAGCGGTGCGAGGGCGCCCGTCGACGCGCCCAGTCGCTCGGCCGGCGGCAGCCACGGTCCGACCCGGCGCAGCGCGTCGATCACCGGCCCGTACGCCAGCGGCTCGCGCAGTGGATGGCAGCCGCCCGTCAGGACTCGCAGGCCGCGGTCGGTGAGGACCGACGTGGCCTCCGCGACCAGCCGCGACTTGCCGATCCCGGCCTCCCCCTCCACCAGGACCACCGCCGGGCGTACGTCGGACACCGCGCCGAGCAGCGTCCGCAGTTCCGCGGCGCGTCCTGCGAAGGAAGACTCCCGTGCCCCGGGGAGGGCCGGTTCACCACCGAGGTCGTGCACACCCAGCTCCCATCGAACCGGCAGTTTCCACGGAGGACGGGACGGGCTGTACTGCCTCATTCAGGGCACCCTAGCACCGCGTCGGCAGCGGGAAGGATCAAGGGCGCGGTGGCGCTTCTGTTCAGGTTGCCGGGGCCGGGGGCGAGGTCCGTACGAGGACGAGCCGCCCGGTGGTCTCGCTCAGCACCGCCTGTGCGGCGGGGGCGAGTTCGGTGTCGGTGACGAAGCAGTCGATCTCGGGGAGCGTGGCGAAGGCGCTGAGGCCGACGACGTCCCACTTGCTGTGGTCGGCGACGACGACCACCCTGCGGGCCGAGGCGATCAGGGTCCGGTTGGTCTGGGCCTCCGCGAGGTTGGGGGTGGTGAGGCCGGCGCGTTCGGAGACGCCGTGGGCGCCGAGGATCAGGGTGTCCGTGTGCAGGGATCTGATGGCCTGGTCGGCGAGCGGGCCGACGAGTGCGGCCGACGGGGTGGGGGTGCCTCCGGTGAGCAGCAGGACGGGCGCGTTGCCGTTGCCGTTCTCCGCGGCGGTGCGGACGAGGTCGGCGACGGGGAGGGAGTTGGTCACCAGGGTGAGGCCGGGGATGTCGAGGAGTTGGCGGGCGACGGCGTAGGAGGTCGTCCCCGCTCCGACGGCGACGACGCTTCCGGGTTCGACGAGTGCGGCGGCGGCGCTCGCGAGGGCTTCCTTGGCGGAGGGTTCCAGCCGGGACTTGGCTTCGAAGTCGGGTTCCTCGACGAGGGTGCTGACGACGGCTCCGCCGTAGGTCTTCTCGATCGCGCCGGTGCGGGCGAGGGCTTCGAGGTCCCGTCGTACGGTCATGTCGGAGACGCCGAACCGGTCGGCGAGTTCCGCCACGCGTACCGCGCCGTCACGGCGTACGCGGTCGAGGATGAGCGCCCTTCGCTGCGGCGCCAGCAGCCCCGTGTCCTCCACGATCTCACTCCGACTTTCCACGCCGCTGCCGGCGGCCACCACGGTCGGCGCATGAAAGCGCCACGACTCACGGGACTGGGGGCGAACGTGGTGGATCGCGCCCGTCCGGTCGCCACCATAGTTGAACATGAAACAACGGACAACCCTGTGCGAGGGGGAAGGGCCGCGCCCCGGGCGTGCACGGTCGACCCTGCCGGCGTCCCGGGCGTTCGGGCCGGATCACCGCCGCACACGGTGCGACGTTCCAGCTGTCCGGTGCCCGCCCTCCCGGGTTCGCCGGCGGCCTCGGAGCAGGGGCCCGGCGCGACGCCGGTCCGCGATTCGGGCAAAAGCACAAAACCTGCCGATACCCCTGGACGGGACGCGTGCAGAGCGGATAGAAAGCGCGCAACGGCAATCCGTACACCCACGGCCGCCGTTTGCGAGGCCGCTTGCCGCGCCTCGCCTGCATCCGGCGCCCGGTCACCGATGCCCGCGCCGATGCCCCGCTCCCGCAGCCCGCCCGCAGCCCGCCGTCCGCAGCCTCGTCGAAGGCGCCGGGCACGAGCGGGCCACCCGGTACGCCGACAGTTGAGGTCGCCCCATGCCCCTGACCCTTGCCGAGCTCCGCGCCCGCACCTTCAGCACCGTCCGCCTCCGCCAGGGTTACGACGAGGGCGAGGTCGACGAGTTCCTCGACCGCGCCGAAGCCGAGCTCGTCCGCCTGTCGAACGAGAACGAGCACTTGCGGGCCGCCATCGCCGCAGCGCTCCTGCGCCCCGCACCTGCGGCGGCGAGCACCGGCACGCCCGGCGTGCTGCTCCCCTCTCCGCGCCAGACCGAGCGCCGCGCCCCGAGCGGCGCCGAGGAGGCCGCCCGGACCCTGGAACTCGCCCAGCGGATCGCCGACCGGGCCGTCGAAGGTGCCCGCGCCGAGGCACGGAGGGTCATCGCCTCGGCCCTGGCCCGCGCCGAGGCCGTCGAAGGCACCGCACAGGACGGCGCCGACGCCCTGGAACAGGACACCCGCGCCTGGATCCAGGAGGTGATCGGCGGCCTGGAGGCGACCCGGAGCGCTCTTGAGGCCGGGATCCAGGGCCTGAGGTCCTTCGAATCCGAACAGCACCACCGGCGGAGGAGCTACCTGGAGCAGCAACTGCGCCGACTCCGGCCGCCTACCGGTGACGGGTCCGCCGCGGTCGAGCGCGGGCCTGCGGCGGCGGACCTCCACCCCGTCCGCCCCCGCCCGCCGGCCGACCCACCACCGGGCGCGGCCGACCCGCCGGTCACCGCCCTGCCGCACTCCGTGAACACCCCCATCCCGGGCCTGCTTCTCAAAAGGGTCGCCGCCACGGTCCACCGCGCCGCCGTGCACCGCCACCCGGCCCGCTGAGCCGCAGGTCGGCCGCCCCGGTCGATGCCCCGGACATGTCGGGAAGACCCGGGTGCGTGTGACGCGCGTACGCCCCTCGTGCCGACCGCGAAAGACCTGCACCTGCAGCATCGCCTCGGGCACCCTGCCGGTACCGACACGATCCTGCCCCGACCCAGGCGGGCACCCGGGGGAGCCCCAGAGCACGGTCAACCGATAGCAGATCGTGACACGCCTGCCGCCGGTCACCTCCGAACCGGATGGGAGGATCCCGTTCCCGGCCACTTCCGACTCCTCGCGGATGCCGGTCGCGCCGCCCCGCCCAGCAGAGGAGCACCCGTCGTGCGACATCTCTCCTGCCTGTTCCCCCACCGCCGGACCCTGCCGGCCGCCCTCACCACCACCTCGGCCCTGCTGCTCACCGCGTGTGCCGGCACGGACGCCCCGAAGAGCGCCGTCGACAAGGTCCAGGCGGCCGTCCCCGCCGCGCAGCGGGCCGCCGGGGTGCTGCGCATCGGCTCCGACCTGAACTACCCGCCGGTGGCGTTCCGCGGTGTGGGCGGGAGGCCGGACGGCCTCGACCCCGACCTGGCCTACGCCCTGGGGAAGGTCCTCGGTCTGCGGGTCGAGATCGTCGACACGCCGTTCGAGAAGCTGATACCGGGCGTCAACGCCAGGGAGTTCGACGTGGCGATGTCGGGGATCAGCGACACCTCCAAGCGCCGTAACGCGCTCGGTGAGGACGGCATACCGACCGGCGGGCCGGGCGTCGACTTCGTGGACTACTTCATCGCCGGCACCTCGATCATCGTGAGGAAGGGCAACCCGAAGGGGATCCGGACGCTGAACGACATCTGCGGGCACACGGTCGCGGTGCAGCGTGGCACCACCCAGGACGAGATCGTCGGCCGCCAGGTCGCCGCCTGCGACCGGCAGGGCAAGCCGCTGCAGGTCCGCCGCTTCGACGACGACAGCCAGGCCCTCGCCGAGGTGGCGGCCGGCAGGGCGGTGGCCGACTTCAACGACCTGCCGGTGGCGGCGTACGCGGCCAGGACCACCGACGACGGCAACCGCTTCGAGGTGACGGGCATGCAGACACAGTCCAGCCCGTACGGGATCGCGCTGAACAAGAGCGACACGGCTCTGCGCGACGCGGTGGTGAAGGGACTGGACCAGCTGATGCGCAGCGGCGAGTACGACACGATCCTCGCGAAGTGGGACGTCAGCGCCGGCGCCGCCCAGGCTGCCGCGATCAACGGAGGTCTGTGACCCCGGGGGCGTCGTCGGGACGAACGTGAGTGTCCGGGAGCGGCCCGCCCGGCGCCGGGGTGGACCTGTGACGCCCGGTGGGGCCGGGCCGGGAACGGGGGAGCGGCGTCGCGCGGGTGGCCGGAAGCCGCTGCGGTCTCCCGCTGTGTACGGGCGGGCGAGGGTGCTCGCCGAACGCCCCGACGTGACCGCCGCCGTGGGGCAGGAATTGCTGCTGGGGCGCCGTCACCCGGAGACCGGGACCGCCTGCGGGACGGGGCGGGCACGTCGGACGGCGGGTGGCACGGAGCAAGGTGAACGGGTGTACGAATCCAGTCGTTTCGGAGATCAAGCTGCCAACCGGTGAACAGAATCGGAAAAATTGAACTGCAGCGCGGGTTCCCTGCCGGCCTGGAACAGACCCCACACCCATGCCCTTGCGCGTCAATGTCATTGACGAGACAGGAGTGTCCGGATGGCCCGCTTGCGTGTTCCCCGACCTGCAACCTTCGCCGCCGCGGCGGCAACTGCCCTGTTCCTCCTGGGTTCGGCGCCCGTCGCGGTGGCCGAGCCCTCCGAACTGCTGCCGGCCTCACGGCTGCTCCCGGTCCCGCCGGGAGCGCTCCACAGCCTCGCCAAGGGGCTGAACAGCAGCGGCACGGTCATCGGCGAGTACTACGTGGAGGGCTCCGACGGGCCGCTCGCGATCCGCTGGAACGCCGGCCGCCCCGGCTACACCCGCCTCGCGCCGCTGTCCGGTGAGAAGTACAGCCGCGCGACCGCGCTCAGCGACACGGGATGGGTGATCGGCCTGTCCTACGACGCCCTGCCCGCCTTCCACCCCGTCCGCTGGACACCGGGCGGCACCCCGACGCGGTTGGCGCTTCCCGGCGGGTCGCGCGGCGGCAACGCGTCGGCCGTCAACAACGCCGGGGTCGCGGTCGGCGACGCCTACGAGGAGGACTACCGCTCCCACCCCCTGCGCTGGCGGTCCGACGGCAGCAGGACCGACCTGCCCGTGCTGCCCGGCGACAGCAGCGGCACCGCGACGTCGATCAACAACGCGGGCACGGTGGTCGGGTGGACCGAGCAGCGCGACGGCGCCGGTGGCCCCGCGCACCCCGTGCGCTGGAACGCGGCGGGTGTCGTGAGCGCACTGCCCCTCCCGGCCGGGTTCGTCGGGGCCCGGACGAGCCAGATCACCGACAACGGCGTCGTCCTCGGTCACGGGCGGCTTGCCGGGAGCACGGAGTACGACCGGGTGTTGGTGTGGGCGGCCGACGGCACCGTCCGCGACGCCGGGCGCGGGCGGGGATACGACGTCAACCGGGCGGCCACCGCCGTGGGGGCTTCGCTGCAGGACTCCCCGAACGGCGACCCGGCCCGGTGGAACGCGAACGGCACGCGGACGGTTCTCGCCAATCCGGCGGAAGCGGCCGGCGAGGCGCTGGCGATCAACAACCGTGGGACGGCCGTCGGTTACGCGTGGCCGCCGGTCGGCAACGCGGCGCTGGACAAGGCCCTGCTGTGGAAGCCCGACGGTACGGTCGTCCCGCTGCCGCCGTCTCCCCTCGGCCCCTACGGCTCGGCCTCCGCGATCAACGACGCGGGAGTGATCGCCGGGGTCGCCGTCGGCACCGACGGCGCCGGCAACCCGACGACCTGGCGGGCGACCGTCTGGAAGCGCTGACACCGGCCCTTCCCTCGGCGGGAGCCCCGGTAGGGCTGCTCCGGTAAGGGGGGCAGGCAGGAATGCCCCCCCCGGGAATCCCCGGCGCCGGCCCCCGAGCGCCGGGGGGTGCCGGGGCCCCGGGGGCCCCCCGCCTGGCCCCGGTGGGGGGGCGGGCCGG
>NZ_JBHXDN010000066.1:0-8431 GCF_042726075.1 Kitasatospora sp. NPDC127035
AGCCGGGGACGACGGTGTACCCGGTCAGGTCGAGGTCACCGGCCGTGGTGGCGCCGCCGAGACCGGCGATCCGGGTGCCCTCGACGGCGAGACGGTCGCCCTCGACGATGCCGCCGGGCAGGACCAGCCGGGCGCCGGCCAGTGCGGTTCGCCGCGGCAGGGCCGCAGATTGATTCCGCGCGGTCACGCGGTCACCTCCATCGAGAGCAGATCCCAGGCGAGCAGGCCCGCGCCCAGGGACGCGGCGGTGTCTTTGAGCATGGCCGGTACGACCTCGGGGGGCATCTGGAAGGTCAGACGCTCGGTGACCGCGGCACGCAGCGGGGTGAAGAGGGTGTCCCCGGCTTCGGCGAGCCCGCCGCCGACGATCACCGTGGACGGGTCGAGCAGGCTCTGGGCCAGCACGATGCCGTCGGCCAGGGCCTCGACGGCGCGCTGCCAGACCGCGACCGCGCGGGCGTCCCCGGCGTCCACCGCGACGGCGCAGGATGCCGCGTCGGCGTCGGGGTCGTCCACGGCCTCGGCCCAGGCGCGGGAGACGGCGGAGGCGGAGGCGAGGGTCTCCAGACAGCCGCGGGCGCCGCAGCCGCACTGGGGGCCGCCGGGCCGGACCACCACGTGGCCGATCTCGCCGCCGTAGCCGTGGGCTCCGGCCTCGATCCGTCCCCGGATGCCGATGGCGCCGGCGATACCGGTGCCGAGGGCGATGAAGAGGAAGCGTTCGACGCCCCGGCCGGCGCCGAGCCGGCCCTCGGCGAGACCCCCGGACCGCACGTCGTGGCCGAGGGCGACCGGCATGGCGCCGCCGTCCGCCGCGGCCAGGCGCTCTCCCAGCAGCTTGCGCAGCGGAAGGTCGCGCCAGCCGAGGTTGGCGGAGAAGACCGCGATGCCGTTCTTCTCGTCGATCGTCCCGGGGACGGCGACTCCCGCCGCCACGGGGGCGACGCCGAAGCGGCTGCGGCCTTCGTCCGCCAGGTCGGCGGCGAAGTCGAGGATGGCGGCGACCACGGCGTCCGTGCCGTGTTCCCGCCCGGTCGGGCGTCGTGCTTCGAACAGCACGGAGCCGTCCTGGGCGAGCAACGCGGCTTTCATGCCGGTGCCGCCTACATCGAGTGCGATGACGTGCTTCACGGAGGACAGTTTCCCTTGGGTGGGTCGGAGAGGTCTAGTCCAGTTGTCGGATTGGTCTGGTCCAGCGGGGTGAGCTTTGTCGCAGAAGTATGCGGTGTGCGGCGCTTTGCACGAACCGGACCGGATCCCTTGAGGCCGGGTCCGGCGGGTCGGACGGCCGAATTTCATTGCGCATCGTGCAACGACCTCCGCACTTCGATAACTACCCGGCGCGGACCGGCCACAGGTGTGGACCACTGAGTGGCCTGTTTGGCACCCTTGCCGCCTCCCCCCGGCCGGATCCCCCCGATCCGGTTCGTCGCTCCCGCAAGACTCCCCCTCGAAGGCGGTACCCGCGTTGGACAGGCGCGCCAAGGTCCCCACCCGGTTGTCCGGCATCGCACTGGCCGGAGCACTGGTGCTCACCGGCTGCGGCGGCAAGGACGACGGCCCGATCACCCTCCGGCTGGTCGCGGCCGACTACGGCGAGAGCGCGGAGACCAGTTCCAAGCTGTACTGGGACGACCTCGCCCGGCGCTTCGAGACCGCCAACCCGGGCATCAAGGTGGACGTCCAGGTGGAGAGCTGGACCGACATCGGCAAGAAGGTCGACGACCTGGTCAAGAGCGGGAAGTCGCCCGACCTGCTGCAGACCGGCGGCTTCGCCGACCAGGCCGGCGCCGACCGGCTCTACACCGCCTCGGACGTGCTCTCGCTGGAGACCCAGGCGAACATCATGGAGTCGTTCTCGCACGCCGGGCAGGTGCTCGGCACGCAGTACGGCATTCCGTTCGTCTCCTCCTCCCGGGTGCTCTTCTACAACAAGGCGATCTTCCAGAAGGCCGGCGTCGACAAGCCGCCGACCACCTGGAACGAGCTCAAGCAGGCCGCCGAGAAGATCAAGGCCAAGGTGCCGGGCGTGACGCCGTACGGGCTCCCGCTCGGACCGGAGGAGGCCCCGGCCGAGTCGATGCTGTGGACGTTGAGCGGCGGCGGCAGCCTCTCCGACGACGTCGGCAACTACACCATCGACAGCACCCAGAACCAGGCGACCTTCAACTGGCTCAGGACCAACCTGGTCGCCACCGGGCTGACCTACCCCGAACCCGGCAAGATGAACCGCACCCCCGTGTTCAGCGACTTCGCCGCCGGGAAGGTCGCGATGCTGAACGGGCACCCGACCCTGCTGCGGATGGCCGCCAAGGGGAAGATCGACTTCGGCACGACGGCGATCCCGAAGAAGGACGGCCTGGCGAAGACCGGCAGCCTCGGGGTGGCCGACTGGATGATGGCCTTCAAGGCCAACGGGCACCGCAACGAGATCCGCAAGTTCCTCTCCTTCGTCTACGCGAAGGACAACCAGCTCAAGTTCGACGAGACCTACAACCTGCTGCCGGTCACCCAGGACGCCTTCGACGCGATCAGCAAGGACCCCAAGCACGAGGCCCTGAAGCAGTTCGCGGCCGGGCTGGGCAACGCGAGCTTCTACCCGTTCGGCGACCCGGCCTGGGTGGAGGTCTCCAACCGGATCAAGGCCGGGATCGGGGCGGCCGCGACCGCCGACCCCAAGCCGGTCCTGGAGGACCTCCAGCAGACGGCCGTCAAGGAGGCCGCGAGGCTCCGCAAGTAGGCTGGCCGGCATGGGCGCGGGTGAGCTGGACGAGCGGGACCGGGCGGTGCTGGAGCTGGAGGGCCGGTCGTGGCGGACGGCCGGCGCCAAGGAACGGGCCGTCCGGGAGGAGCTGGGACTCTCCAGCACCCGGTACTACCAGCTGCTGAACGCGTTGCTCGACCGACCGGAGGCACTGGCGCACGCGCCGGTGCTGGTGAACCGGCTCCGGCGGGTCCGGGACGCCCGGCGCGCGGCACGGTAGGCGGGCGCCGCCCCGGCGCCCGACCCGGGAGCCCGACCGCCGCGTCGACGGATGACCCCCGTCCGGCCCGGGTACGGTCCCTGTCATGGGCCTTGCTGAGATTGCGCGACCGCTGACGGACGACGGACGGGCGGGCCTGGCGGCGTTGCTCGAAGAGCCGCGGGCGGCGGTGGTCGCCCTGGACTTCGACGGCACGCTGGCACCGATCGTGTCCGACCCGAGCCGTGCCCGGGCGCACCCGGGCGCGGCGGACGCCCTGCGCGGCCTGGTGCCGCACGTCGGGGCGGTCGTGGTGGTGACCGGGCGCCCGGCCGGGCTGGCGGTGGAGTACGGGGGCTTCGCCGAGGTCGGCGGGGTGGTGGTGCTCGGGCACTACGGCGCGGAGCGCTGGGAGGCCGGTGAGCTGACCGCGCCGCCGGTGCACCCCGGGGTGGCCGCGGTCCGGGCGGCGCTGCCGGACGTCCTGGCGGCGGCCGGGGCGCCGGACGGGACGTGGGTGGAGGACAAGGGCCGGTCGCTGGCCGTGCACACCCGGCGGACGGCCGAGCCCGCCGTCGCGTTCGAGCGGCTGGTGGAACCGGTCGGCGCACTGGCGGCCGAGCACGGCCTGGTGGTGGAGCCCGGTCGGCTGGTCCTTGAGCTGCGACCGCCGGGGGTGGACAAGGGGGCGGCACTGGAGGGCTTCCTGCGCGAGCGCGGCGCCCGGTCCGTGCTGTACGCGGGGGACGACCTGGGGGACGTCGCGGCCTTCGCGGCCGTGGAGAAGCTGCGCGGGGAGGGCCTGGCCGGCGTGACGGTCTGCAGCGGCGCGGTGGGGGACGCGCCGGTGCGGGAACTCGCCGACCGGGCGGACCTGGTGGTCCCGGGCCCGGCCGGCGTGGTGGAACTGCTGGCGGCACTGGGGGAGGAGCTCAGCGCAGGGCGTTGAGCTGGTCGAGGAACCACTGCTGGGGCGGGAGCGCGGTCGCGGCGGCCACGAGCCGCTTGGTGCGGTCGGCGCGCTCGCCGGCCGGCATGGTGAGCCCGGCGTGCAGGGCCTCGGCGGTGGCGACGACGTCGTACGGGTTGACGGTGAGCGCGTCCTCGCCGAGCTCGGCGTGGGCACCGGCCTCGCGGGACAGGACGAGGGCGCAGCCGTCGTCGGAGACCACCGGGACCTCCTTGGCGACCAGGTTCATGCCGTCCCGGATCGGGTTGACCAGGGCGACGTCGGCCATCCGGTACGCGGCCAGCGAGCGCGGGAAGTCGTCGTCGACGTGCAGGATCACCGGCTGCCAGCCGGGGGTGGCGAACTCCTCGTTGATCTCCTCGGCCAGCGCCTGCACCCGGGCCGTGTAGGCGCGGTACTCGGCGAGGTCGGTGCGGGACGGGTAGGCGAAGGCGATGTGGACCACCCGGTCGCGCCACTCGGGACGGGTGCGCAGCAGGTGCCGGTACGCCTGGAAGCCGCGGACGATGTTCTTGCTCAGTTCGGTGCGGTCGACCCGGACGACGGTCCGGCGGTCGCCGACGGCGGCGCGCAGGGTGGCGAGGCGGTCGTCGACGTCCGGGCGGTGGGCGCGCTCGCGCAGGAAGCCGGCGTCGGCGCCGAGACCGTGCACGCCGAGGTGGGTGGTGCGGCCCTCGTGGGTGACGGTGAGGGCGTCGCGGTCGACGGCGGCGCCGAGGACGGCTTCGCAGCAGTCGGCGAACGCGAGCGCCCAGCGCCGGGTGAGGAACCCGGCCCGGTCGGCGCCGAGGATGCCGGTCAGGACGGTCTCGGCGATGTCGTCGGGCAGCAGCCGGAAGTACTCGGGCGGGGCCCAGGGGGTGTGCGAGAAGTGGCCGATCCGCAGGTCGGGGCGGGCGGCGCGGAGCAGCGCCGGGGTCAGCGAGAGGTGGTAGTCCTGGACCAGGACGGCGGCGCCGGGTGCGGCCTCGGCGGCGAGGGCCCCGGCGAAGGCGGCGTTGTACGCGGTGTAGGCCTGCCACTCGGTGCGGAAGTCGGCGTCGAAGGCGGGCGCGGTCGGGGTGTCGTACAGCAGGTGGTGGATGAACCAGAGCGTCGAGTTGGCGACGCCGTTGTAGGCCCGGGCGAAGGTCTCCGGGTCTATGTCCAGCATCCGGACGGCCTGCCCGCCGACGTCGTGGCCGGCCCGGTCGAGGCGTCCGTCGGGGGCCTCCCGGGAGGCCCTGCGGTCGGCGTCGGAGAGGGCGGCGCAGACCCAGACGGCGTCCGGGTCGTCGATGGCGGAGAGCCCCGAGACCAGGCCGCCGCCGCCTCTGCGGAGGGTCAGCGTGCCGTCGTCCGCGGTGCCGAAGGACACCGGTCCCCGGTTGGACGCCACCAGGACGGGGGCAGTGCCGGTCGAATTCGAACGTTCGGTCGTGAGATCGCCCATGGTTGGTTGGTTGCCGGGGGTCCCGGGTCGCAAACCCCTCAGCGCCGGGTGGCGTATTCGGGGACGGTGTGCATCGGCGGGCGCTCGGTGGCGGTGACCGGGTGGGTGTGGGCCGTGAAGGCGCGGGTCTCCGGGTCGCGGGTGAACTGGGTGAGCAGCGGGTGGACCAGGTCGGCGGCGGCCTTGAGCCGGTGGGTGCGGTCGAGCCGCTCCAGGGCGGTGCGGTAGATGGTGGCGGCCATCCGGCCGAGCGCCTGGCCGTCCTGGTGCCGGTGGTGGCGGACGCCGACGTCCACCTGGGCGAGCGCGTCCAGCCCGGCCGTCTCCAGGGCGTCGACGAGCAGGCCGAGTTCGACGCCGTAGCCGGTCGGGAAGGGCAGGCGTTCGAGCAGGGAACGGCGGGCCGCGTACTCGCCGCCGAGCGGCTGGACGAAACCGGCGAGTTCCGGCCAGTGCAGGTTGAGCAGGGGGCGGGCGACCAGTTCGGTGACCCGGCCGCCGCCGGCCGGGACGACCGCCCCGTCGGTCTCCAGCGGGCGGTCGTACATGGCCTTGACCAGGTGGATGTCCGGGTCGGTGAGCAGCGGGCCGACGATGCCGGAGACCAGGGCGGGATCGAACGCGCGCAGGTCGGCGTCGACGAAGCAGACGATCTCACCGCGGGTGACCAGCAGCGATCGCCAGAGCACCTCGCCCTTGCCGGGGGCGGCGGGCAGCCGCGGGAGGATCGTGTCGCGGTGGACGACGGTGGCACCGGCCTCGGCGGCGACCGCGGCGGTGGCGTCGGCCGAGCCGGAGTCGACCACGACCAGTTCGTCGACCAGCGGCAGCCGTTCCACCAGCTCGCGGCGGATGGTGCGGACGATGTCGCCGACCGTGGCCTCCTCGTCCAGGGCGGGGAGGACGACGCTGACCGTGCCGGCCGGGCCCAGTGCGCGCTTGGCCGCCAGCAGGACGTCCACCGGGCGGTCGGCCGCGCTCCACGAGCGTCGGCGCAGCCAGGACGCCGTCTCGGGGAGGAGCGCGGGGATCGGTTCGGCGGGCACTGTTCTCTCCTCGGCGAGGTGGGATGGGACGGGTCATCTCGCGTGGCGGACGATCCCGTTCGGGGTTGACGCCTTCGGATACAGTCTTCGTACAGCGGTCGCACCTTCGCACGCCGGGGTCTCCGCTGAGCATGACCACAACTTCACAGAGCTCATCCAGAGGGACTGAGGGAACGGCCCGTTGACGTCCCGGCAACCTTCTCGCGCGGCTGTTGTCAACAGCGCCGGCGGGACAGGTGCCAATTCCGGCCTGTGGCGCGCCCGCGTCACGGGGAAGATGAGGAGAGAGGCCTCCGCCATCATGGCTATCGACACCGCCGCACCCGTCACCGTTGACCTCGGCCCCGCCGCCGCGCTGTCCTGTCGCGAGTGCGGCACCCGGTTCCCGCTCGGCCCCAGCTTCGCCTGCGTGGAGTGTTTCGGCCCGCTGGAGATCGCCTACGAGTTCGGCAGCGAGGGCGCGGAGGAACTGCGCAAGCGCATCGAGGCCGGTCCGGCGTCGATCTGGCGGTACGCTCCGCTGCTGCCGGTGCCGGCCGACGTCGCCTCCAAGCCGAACCTGAACCCGGGTTGGACCCCGCTGGTGAAGGCCGACAACCTGGGCCGCGAGCTCGGGTTCACCGCCCAGCTGCACATCAAGGACGACTCGGGCAACCCGACCCACTCCTTCAAGGACCGCGTGGTGGCCTGTGCCATCGAGGCCGCGCGGGCCTTCGGCTACACCACGCTGTCCTGCTCGTCGACCGGCAACCTGGCCGGTGCGGTGGGCGCGGCCGCGGCCCGGGCCGGCTTCAAGTCCTGCGTGTTCATCCCGCACGACCTGGAGCAGGGCAAGGTCGTGATGGCCGGGGTGTACGGCGGCGAGCTGGTCGGCATCGAGGGCAACTACGACGACGTGAACCGCTTCTGCTCGGAGCTGATCGGTGACCCGGCCGGCGAGGGCTGGGGCTTCGTCAACGTCAACCTGCGGCCGTACTACGGCGAGGGCTCCAAGACGCTGGCGTACGAGATCTGCGAGCAGCTGGGCTGGCGGCTGCCGGAGCAGATCGTGATCCCGATCGCCTCGGGTTCGCAGCTGACCAAGATCGACAAGGGGCTGCAGGAGCTGATCAGGCTCGGCCTGGTCGAGGACCGGCCGTACCGGGTCTTCGGCGCCCAGGCGGCGGGCTGCTCGCCGGTGTCGGCGGCGTTCAAGGCCGGCCACGACGTGATCCGGCCGGTCAAGCCGGACACCATCGCCAAGTCGCTGGCGATCGGCAACCCGGCCGACGGCCCGTACGTGCTCGACATCGCCCGGCGTACCGGTGGCGCGGTGGAGGACGTGACGGACGAGGAGGTCGTGGCGGCGATCCGGCTGCTGGCCCGGACCGAGGGCGTCTTCGCCGAGACCGCGGGCGGGGTGACCGTCGGCGTGCTGAAGAAGCTGGTCGAGACGGGACAGCTGGACCCGTCGAAGGAGACCGTCGCGATCAACACCGGAGACGGCCTCAAGACGCTGGACGCCGTCTCGGAGGCCGGCATGACCGCTGTGATCCGGCCGACGCTGGCGTCGTTCCGCGACGCCGGCCTGGCGTCCGCCTGACCGGCCCGGACCCGTCCGGCACCGGCCCTCGCCGTCCTTCCCCGGTACACCCCCGCCCCGCAACGAGGAGAAGACCCCCATGAGCGCCAACGTCCGCATCCCGACCATCCTGCGCACCTACACCGGTGGTGCCAGCGAGGTGTCCGCCGAGGGCGCCACCCTGGGTGACGTCATCGCCGACCTGGAGAAGAACCACGCCGGGATCGCCGCGCGCATCCTCGACGACACCGGCAAGCTGCGCCGTTTCGTGAACGTCTACGTGAACGACGACGACGTGCGGTTCGCCGAGGGTCTGGCCACGGAGATCAAGGACGGCGCGAGCGTCTCGATCATTCCGGCGGTGGCGGGCGGCTGCTGAGCGCCTTTTCGCCGTTCCCGGCCGTTGGGGGGGGGGGGGGGGGGCCGCCCCCCCCCCCCGGGCCAAGTTTTGGGCGGATT
>NZ_JBHXDN010000066.1:8441-52603 GCF_042726075.1 Kitasatospora sp. NPDC127035
CTTGGCGGGCGTCCCCTCTCCTCATCGGGGGGGGGGGGGGGGGGGGGTCGCGCCCATTTCCCCCGCCCCCGGCCGGTGGGGGCCCGTAATGCCCCCCCCCCCCACGGCCGGTCGTATTTTGGCGGGAATATTTTCCGTCCCGGGCGGAGTAAAGTGTCGCCGTACCGGGAACAGCGCCGCCCCTCCCCGCCCTCCCGGCGATCGCGCCCACTCGCACCCGTACCGCCGCCGACCGTCCGGCCGTTGAGACCGGCGACGGGCCCGCGGGAGGGAAACATGTCAGGCCGGTGTCAGAATTCTGGAGCGGATTTCGGGCATTCCGTCCGCTATGTCCGGGAGGAAAGGCGGCCTTCCTCCCGATTACTCCCGGGCTGTCCCTTGATCATGCCGGGGAATTCCCAACCGTTGACCCTGTTGCAGAGGGCGTCGATCCGGATACATTCAGCCGCGGTCGACGCAATCGCCCGTTCGCCGGATACCGTCCGGCGGCGTCGGGGGGATTGTGGCGTGCGCGGTTGCGCCCAGGGGGGGTTCCCCGGGCCGGCCTCCAACCAGACCCGGGCCCGCAGACCTGCGGGCACGTGAAGGGCCAGCACAGCACTAGGGGAGTTCGGAATGGCTCAGGGCACCGTCAAGTGGTTCAACGCGGAGAAGGGCTACGGCTTCATCGCGGTCGACGGTGGTGCGGACGTCTTCGTCCACTACAGCGCGATCCAGATGGACGGCTACCGCACCCTTGAGGAGGGCCAGCGGGTCGAGTTCGAGATCTCTCAGGGGCAGAAGGGCCCGCAGGCGGACATGGTCCGCGCGGCGGTCTGACCTTTCCGACACCCAGGAGTTCGGCTCGGCTCATCGGCTGGTGCGCCTCTCGCTTCCCGGCGGGCCCGTACGACACACGTCGTACGGGCCCGCCGGCCTGTCCGGGGGTGCGTCCGGAGGCGGACGGGGACCGCCGGAGGGGCCCCGGAGGGGGGCGTGCGGAGGGCCCCGGAGGCGCTCGCGGATTGCCGATTGGGCTTGCACTCGCCCACCTAGAGTGCTAATCATTGGCGTTAGCACTCACAGCTTGAGAGTGATAAGCGGACCGGGTCGGTGAGGCCCCAGGGAGCGGTAGGGGAAGGGACCCCCGCATACCAGGGCCGTCCGTCGCGGGCACCCCTTGGTCCGAGCAGTCGACCGTGTCCCGGAGGACCACTTCAGATGGCCAAGATCATCGCCTTTGATGAGGAAGCTCGCCGCGGCCTTGAGCGTGGCATGAACCAGCTCGCCGACGCGGTGAAGGTCACGCTCGGCCCCAAGGGTCGCAACGTCGTTCTGGAGAAGAAGTGGGGCGCCCCCACGATCACCAACGACGGTGTCTCCATTGCCAAGGAGATCGAGCTCGAGGACCCGTACGAGAAGATCGGTGCGGAGCTCGTCAAGGAGGTCGCCAAGAAGACCGACGACGTCGCGGGTGACGGCACCACCACCGCCACCGTGCTGGCCCAGGCGCTCGTTCGCGAGGGTCTGCGCAACGTCGCCGCCGGCGCCAACCCGATGGCCCTGAAGCGTGGTATCGAGAAGGCCGTCATCGCCGTCTCCGACCAGCTGCTGGCCCAGGCCAAGGACGTGGAGACCAAGGAGCAGATCGCCTCCACCGCCTCCATCTCGGCCGCCGACACCCAGATCGGCGAGCTCATCGCCGAGGCCATGGACAAGGTCGGCAAGGAAGGCGTCATCACCGTCGAGGAGAGCAACACCTTCGGTCTGGAGCTTGAGCTCACCGAGGGCATGCGCTTCGACAAGGGCTACATCTCGGCCTACTTCGCCACCGACCTGGAGCGCATGGAGGCCGTCTTCGACGAGCCGTACATCCTGATCGCCAACTCCAAGATCGGCTCGGTCAAGGACCTCCTGCCGCTGCTGGAGAAGGTCATGCAGAGCGGCAAGCCGCTCGTCATCATCGCCGAGGACGTCGAGGCCGAGGCCCTGTCGACCCTGGTCGTGAACAAGATCAAGGGCACCTTCAAGTCCGTCGCCGTCAAGGCCCCGGGCTTCGGTGACCGCCGCAAGGCCATGCTCCAGGACATCGCCATCCTCACCGGCGGCACCGTGATCGCCGAGGAGGTGGGCCTGAAGCTGGAGAGCGCCGGCCTCGACCTGCTGGGCACCGCCCGCAAGGTGGTCATCACCAAGGACGAGACGACCATCGTCGACGGTGGCGGCGACGGCGAGCAGGTCGCCGGTCGCGTGAGCCAGATCCGCGTCGAGATCGAGAACAGCGACTCGGACTACGACCGCGAGAAGCTCCAGGAGCGCCTCGCCAAGCTGGCCGGCGGCGTGGCCGTCATCAAGGCCGGCGCGGCCACCGAGGTGGAGCTCAAGGAGCGCAAGCACCGCATCGAGGACGCGGTGCGCAACGCCAAGGCCGCCGTCGAGGAGGGCATCGTCGCCGGTGGTGGCGTCGCCCTGCTGCAGGCCGCCGTCGCGTTCGACAAGCTGGAGCTGGAGGGCGACGAGGCCACCGGTGCCAACATCGTCAAGATCGCGCTGGAGGCCCCGATCAAGCAGATCGCGACCAACGCCGGTCTCGAGGGTGGCGTCGTGGTGGAGAAGGTGCGCAACCTTCCCGCCGGCCACGGCCTGAACGCCGCGACCAACGAGTACGTCGACCTCATCGCCGCGGGCATCATCGACCCGGCGAAGGTCACCCGCTCCGCGCTGCAGAACGCCGCCTCCATCGCGGCGCTCTTCCTCACCACCGAGGCCGTCATCGCCGACAAGCCGGAGAAGGCTTCGGCCGCCGGCGGCGGCATGCCGGGCGGTGACATGGACTTCTGATCCTTCGGATCGGACGGTTCCTCGTCCGCACGGGCGGTCCCCTTCGGGGGGCCGCCCGTGCGGCGTTTGCGGGGGAGCAGGGCGTTTGCGGGGGCGCGGCGCCGGGCGGTTCGGCGGGGCCTCGTGCGGAGGGCGTCCGGGGCGGCGGCGGGTTTGGGAGAATGGGCCGATGGCTTCCCCTGACGACATCGAGACGGCGCTGCACACCGCACGGGCGCTGATTCTGGCCGACCTCACCGCACGGGACGTGGCGGACGCCGCCGTGGTGTCGCTGGTCGAGCAGGCCGTGACGCACCGGCGCTGGTGGCTGGAGCAGTGGCCGGACGGCACCGAGTACGTGCTCGGGCTGGTCGCCCAGGACGTCCAGGACGCGCTGCTGGAGAACTACGGCCGCTGGCCGCTCTGCGCCGAGTGCGCGGCGGACGGGGACCCGCACGCGCTCGGCGTGGAGCCGGAGCTGGGCCCCGAGCCGCACTGGGTCTGCGGCAAGCAGGGCGCCGCGGTGGCGCCCGTCGGGCAGCTCGCCTGACGCCCCCGCCGTTCCGGCGCCGCCCACTGCCCCGGTCGTCTCCGCCGTCCCCTCTGTCGCCGTGCTCCTTGCCGCCCCTGCCGCTTCCCCCGCCCTCCCCCTGCCGGGTTCCCCCGCTTCTCCTCGTCCGCCGCCGTGCCTCCGGGTGCGGCGGCTTTTTTCGCGGCTCCGACTCGCGTAACCTGCATATGCAGTCTACCGACTTATGTCGGGCACTTGAGTCACCCCTTCGGGTGGGGGTATACATACTCGGTATGTAGGGCGCCGCCGGCCGCGAGGCCGTCCGCCCACGCGAAACGAGGGGGAGAAGCATGTCCCAGTCAGATTTGGCCCGGCCCGTCCTGCAGCTGCGGAACGTCACCCGGGTGCACGGGCAGGGCCCGTCCGAGGTGCACGCGCTGCGCGGCGTCGACCTGGCCGTCCACCCCGGGGAGTTCGTCGCCGTGATGGGCCCGTCCGGCTCCGGCAAGTCCACCCTGCTGACGCTGGCCGGCGGTCTCGACCGGCCCTCCGGCGGGGAGGTGCTGGTCGAGGGCGTCGAGCTCGGCGGACTGAGCCGGACCGGGCTCGCCGCCGTCCGCCGTCGCTCGGTCGGCTACGTCTTCCAGGACTACAACCTGATTCCGGCCCTCACCGCCGCCGAGAACATCGCGCTGCCCCGGGAGCTGGACGGCACCTCCGGGCGGATCGCCCGCCGCGAGGCACTGGCCGCACTCACCGAACTGGGCATCGCCGAGCTGGCCGACCGCTTCCCCGAGGAGATGTCCGGCGGTCAGCAGCAGCGCGTCGCCATCGCCCGCGCGCTCGTCGGCGACCGCCGCCTCGTCCTCGCCGACGAACCCACCGGCGCCCTCGACTCCGCCACCGGGGAGGCCGTCCTCGCGGTGCTGCGGGCCCGCTGCGACGCCGGCGCCGCCGCCATGATGGTCACGCACGAACCCCGGCACGCCGTCTGGGCCGACCGCGTGGTCTTCCTTCGCGACGGCCGGATCGTCGACGAGAGCATCGGCCGGGACGCCGAGACCCTGATGCTGCTCTCCAGCCGGAACGGAGCCGGTCGATGAGGCTCTCCGCCCTGCGCGTCGCGCTGCGCATCGCCCGCCGCGACGCCCTGCGCGCCAAGGGCCGCAGCGCCCTCGTCGTCGCCATGATCGCCCTGCCCGTCCTCGGTGTCACCGGCGCCGACGTCGTCTACCGCAGCGGCCAGCTCACCCCCGGCGAGCGGGCCGAGCGGCTCATGGGCGGCACCGACGCGCTGGTCACCGCCTACCGGCCGGGCCGCGCGGTCGAACAGGCCCCGGTCGCCGAGGACGGCGTCCGGGTGCTGGTGGCCGGGGAGACGGCCACCGCCGAGCAGCAGCGCGCCGCCGCGACGGCCCCGGCCGCCCTGGTCGCCGGGTTGCTGCCGCCCGGGGCCGTGCTCCTGCCGGCCACCCCCGGACCCGAGGTCAGCGCCTCGACCCGGGAGGGCCTGTTCACCACCTCGACCGGTGAGGCCGACCTGACGGCGAAGGACTGGTCCGGCCGTCTCGACCTGGTCGAGGGCCGGGCCCCCTCCGCGCCGCACGAGGCCGCCGTCACCCGGGCCTTCCTCGACGAGGCCGGGCTGCGGATCGGCGACGCCACCACGCTCAAGGGCCTGGCGACCCCGTTCACCCTGACCGGCGTGGTCGAGCACCCCGGGGACCTGGACAAGGTGGAGCTGGTCGGCCGCCCCGGCGAGGTGGTCGCCCCGCTCACGGCGGCGATGGCGCCGAAGACCGCCGGGATCACCGCCCCGGTCGCCGACGAGGGCGCCCCGCCGGAGCAGTGGCTGGTGCGGCTGCCCGCCGGTGGACGGCTCGACTGGGCCAAGGTCCAGGAGTTCAACAGGTACGGCTTCACCGTCACCTCCCGGGCCGTCACCCTCGACCCGCCCGCCCGGTCCGCCGTCCCCTACCAGCTGGACCGGCCGGTGGACCTCACGGCCGCCACGGACAACCGGACCGTCGTGCTCGTCACCGTCGTCGGGATGGCACTGCTGGAGGTCGCGCTGCTGGCCGGCCCCGCGTTCGCCGTGGGCGCCCGCCGCTCGCGCCGCCAGCTCGCCCTGATCGGGGCGGCCGGAGGCCACCGCGGCCACGTCCGCGCCGTGGTCCTCGGCGCCGGGCTGGTGCTCGGGCTGGCCGGTGCCGCGCTCGGTGTCGGACTCGGCACCGGACTGGTCGCCGCCGTCCGGCCCTGGGCCGAGGAGGCGGGCGGCAGCCGCTTCGGACACTTCGCGCTCGCCCCGGTCGACCTGCTGGCGATCGCCGGCGTCGGCGTCCTCACCGCACTGCTGGCCGCCGTGCTGCCCGCCGTGCAGGCAGCCCGCCGTGACGTGGTGGCCGGTCTCACCGGCCGCGACACCGTCACCGCCCCCAGCCGCTGGGCCCCGGTCGTGGGTCTGCTGCTGGTCGGCGCCGGCGCGGCCGTGGCGGTCTACGGGGTCGGCACGTACTCCAGTGCCGGCATGCCGGTGGTCGGGAGCTTCACCGCCCGGACCCTCTCGGTACTGGCCGGAGCGGCCACCGCCGAAATGGGCCTGCTGCTGTTCACCCCGATGCTGATCGCCCTGTTCGGCAGGCTGGCCCGCCGGCTCCCGCTCGGCCCCCGGCTCGCCCTGCGCGACTCGGCCCGCCACCGCGGCCGGACCGCGCCGGCCGTGGCCGCCGTGCTGGCCGCCGTCGCCGGGGCCGTCGCCGTCGGCGTCTACACCACCGGTACCGACGCGCAGGAACGCGCCGCCTACCGTCCGGAGGCCCCGCCCGGCGCCGTCGTGGTCGACGCCGCCCTCAAGCCGGACAGTCCGCAGCTGACGCGGCTGCGCACCTCCGTCGAGCAGGACCTGCCCGGGCTCGGCACCCGCGCCGACGTCCACGAGGTCGTCTACGTGTTCTGCCCGGAGTGCTCCTCCAGCGTGCGGATCCAGGGGACGGGCCCGGTCGAACGGGGCAGGTCCGCGGTCCGGACGCTGGCCGGGGACGCGACCGTCCTGCACAACCTGTTCGGCCTGCACGACCGGACCGCCGAGGAGGCACTGGCGGCCGGCAGGACGGTCGTCTTCGACCGAGCCTTCCTGCGCGACGGCCGGGCGGTGCTGACGATGCAGGGCGGCGCCGGTGGACCGGTCCAGCCCGGCCAGGCGCCGCAGACGGAGAACCGCGAGGTCGGCGTCGAGGCGGTCCTGGTGGAGAACCCGGAAGCCGCCCGGTTCGGGCCGGTCCTGATGAGCCTCGACGCGGTGCGGAAGGCCGGTCTCGAAGCCCGGCCGGCCGGGTCGGTCTGGCTGCCGGAGACGGTGCCCACCCCGAAGGAGCAGCAGCGGGCCGAGGCGACCGTGGCACGGATCGTCCCGTTCGCCCAGCTCCGGGTGGAGCGGGGCTACGACCCGAAGAGCAACCTGAACACCGTGGCGCTCACCGGGTTCGCGGCCGTCGTGGTGCTGGGCGCCGCGGCCGTGGCCACCGGGCTCGCCGCCGCGGACTCGCGCAACGACCAGGCCACGCTGGCCGCGGTCGGCGCGCCGCCGCGGATCCGGCGGGTGCAGGCCGGTCTGCAGTGCGCGCTGATCGCGGCGATCGGGGCGGTGCTCGGCACGATCAGCGGGTTCGTACCGGCGATGGGGCTGCTCCGGGCGCACAGTGCCGGGAGCTCGGCGGCGCCGTTCGCCGCACCGTGGGGGGTGATCCTGCTGGTCACGGTGGTGCTGCCGGTGGTGGCCGGGCTGGGAGCGGCCGCGTTCACCCGAGGGGGGCTGCCGCTGGCGCGGCGGGCCGGCTGACGGGGCCGTGCCTCCCGTGCCCGCTCCGGTGGGCCGTGCTTCGACGGGCCCGGCTGCTTCGGCGGCCGGGCCCGCCCCTGTCCGGGAGGCATCGGAACGGGGCCCGGGTGGCCTGGGGCCCGGGTGGCGGGCCCGCCGGGCACCGGAGGGCCTACGCGCGGGTGAGTCCGGCGAGCTCGGCGGCCAGGTTGGCGCGTGCGGGGGCGTCGAACCGCTCGTGCGCGGTGGGCGTGCGGTAGAGCGCGGGGAGCGCGAGCAGCTGCCGGAGCACCGCCGCGCGCCCGGCGCGGAAGTCCGGCTCGGGGACGAAGGCGTACTCCTCCCGGACGGCTGCCGCGTACGCCGCGTAGGCGTCCGGCGGACCGCCGAGGACGGCGAGGTCGGCGTCGCAGAGCACCTCGCCGTCGCGGTCACCGGGGTCGGGGTGGTGGGTGACGGTGAGCCGGACCAGCCGGGCGACCTCGTCGACCCGTGCGGCGGCGAGCCCCGCCTCGGTGAGCGCGCGGACGGCGAGGACGGCGCTGCGCTCCTCGTTCTCCGAGCGGTCCGGGCGGTAGACGGCGTCGTGGAACCAGGCGGCCAGCCGGACGGCGTCCGGGTCGGCGGCGTGCCCGGCGAGCGCGTCGACGTGGGCCAGGACCGCGCGCAGGTGCTCGGTGGTGTGGTACCGCCGCTGCGGTTCGGCCCAGCGCCGCAGCAGCTCCCGTCCGGCCGGCTCGGGGTCGGCCCCGGTGCCGCAGCGGCGGAGCAGGGCGGTCCAGGCGGCGAGGAGACCGGGGTCGGGTGCGTCGGGCATGGGGTCATTCTGTCCGGCCGTCACCCGGATCGGTGACGGATTCCGCTGGACTGGATATGTCGGTGGACGGTATATGTAGTTCCATGACAGAACGGGCCATGCAGGAGCCGACGCTGCTCCTGCTCACCGCGCTCGCCGATGCCCCCCGGCACGGCTACGCGCTCATCCAGGAAGTCGCCGCGATTTCCGGCGGCCGGGTCACGATGCGCACCGGCACGCTGTACGGCGCGCTCGACCGGCTGCTCCAGCAGGGCCTGATCGAGGTCGCTGCCGAGGAGGTCGTCGACGGCAGGGCCCGCCGCACCTACGCGCTCACCGAGGGCGGACGGGGCGCGCTGGGCACCGAGGCCGAACGGCTGGCCGCCGTCGCCGAGGAGGCGCGGCGCAGGCTGGCGGCCGTCCGGCCCGCCGCCGTCCGTCCGACCGGAACGGCGCGGCCCGCGTTCCTGAGGGTCAGGGGGGCCTTCGCATGACTCATCAGACCTTTCCGGGATTCCTGGCGGAGCCGGTGGCGTTCCGCGCCGCGCTCCGGCTCTACCCGGCCCGCTACCGCCGGGAGCGCGGGGACGAGCTGTCCGCCGTCTTCGCCGACAGCACGGCCGAGGCCGGCAAGCTGGCGACCGCCCGGGAGGCGGTCGACCTCGGGGCCTACGGCCTGCGCATGCGCGCCGGGCTGACCGCCTCGTCCCGCCTGGGGCAGCTGCTCGCGGCCGCCGCGCCGCTGATCGCCGGGGCGATCGCGGGGCTGGGGGTGGCGCAGGCGCTGGGGAGCGCGGTCGGCTCCTACCGGCCCAGGCTGCTGATGACGCCGGACCACATCACGCACGTGCCCGGGTTCATCGCCTCCGTCGGGGAGATGTTCGTCCCGCTGCTGCTCGTCGCCTTCGTGCTGGCGGGCCGCTGGCAGGCCGCCCGGGTGACGGCGCTGGTCGTGGTCCTCGCCGGGGCGTTCCGGATGGTCGAGGTGATCGGGGTCTCGCACGACGGGTGGCAGTTCTTCCTGGGGAGCTGCGAGGCGACACCGCAGCTGGTGTCCGGCCTGCTCTTCGCGCTCGCGCCGCAGGAACTGCTGGAACGTCCGACCTGGCGGAGCCGTGCCGTGGTGGTGGCCTCGATGGTCGGGGGCGGGCTGGTCCTGCTGGCCGAGGAGTTCTACAGCTCCTTCGTGCTGATGGACGGGCGGACGGCGGCGCTGCTGCTGATCGTCCCGCTGGTGTCGCTGCTCGGGGTGGCCCGGGGACGGCTGGCGCCGGCGGCGATGGGGCTGACGGTGCTCGCGCTGAGCGCGGGGTTCAGTCTCTTCCGGGCCTGGCAGGTGGTCGGCGGGGCGTGGCGACTGCTGCCGCTGATGGGCGTCGCGCTGGTGGTGCTGCTGGCCCTCGGCCGGATCCTCGGCCGGAGTGGAGCCGGGGCGGGAGGTGGCCGGAGCCTCGCCTGAGTGCACTCGGATCCGTCGGGGATCCGCGGGCCCGGAGGGGTTCGCGCGAACCCCGCCGGAGCGGGGACGGCCGGGGCTTCGCCGCCCCTGAACGGCCGGACGACCGGATGTGGGACCGGTCGTCCGGCCGTTCGGTCTGTCCGGGGTCGCGGTCGGGGCCGTTCGGTCTGTCCGGGGCCGGGGCCGGGGCCGGGGCCGGTCGCGCCGTCGCCGGGCGGGTGCGGTGGACGAGGTTGCCGGAAGGGGCGGGTGGATTCGGTGCTCCGGGTGGCTGCACGGGGCTCGCCGGGTGCTGCCCGATGTGGCAGGCTGTGTGATATGTCTAGACCAATTTTCGAAGTCATCGCGCTGACGCCCCAGGACGCCCAGGCCGCCGAGTCGGGCGGCGCCGACCGGCTCGAACTGGTCACGGACATGGCCGCCGACGGGCTGACCCCCTCGGTCGAGGACTTCGCCAAGATCCGCGACGCCGTGGAGCTGCCGCTGCGCGTCATGCTGCGCCTGCGCGACGGCTTCGCGCCCGGAGACCTGGACGAGCTGCGCGCCCGCGCCGCCGCCCTCCGGGCCGAGGGCGCCGACGAGTTCGTCTTCGGCTTCCTCGACGCCGACGGCGGCGTCGACCTCGCCGCCACCGAGGCCGTCGCCGACGCGGTGGCCGGCTGCCGGTGGACCTTCCACCGGGCGGTCGACCACAGCGCCGACCGGGCCGCCGTGCGCGCGGCCGTCGGCGCGCTGCCCGGACTCGACACCTTCCTCACCTCCGGCGCGGCCGGCGGCGTGGACGCGGGCCGGGACGTCCTGCTGGCCGAGCTGGCCCGCGCCGGCGAGCCCGGCTACACCCAGCGGATCCTGATCGGCGGCGGCCTGCGCGCCGAGCACCTGGCCGGGCTGCTGGCGGCCGGCTTCGACGCCTTCCACGTCGGCGGCGCGGTGCGGGTCGACGGGTGGCAGTCGCCGGTGGACGCCGCCAAGGTGGCCGAGTGGCGGGCGCTGATCGGCGGCTGAACCACGTCGGAGCCCGGGGCCGGCCCTCCACGGGCCGGCCCCTCCGTCGTGGCGCCACCGTCCGCCGTCGCGCGGTCCGTCGGTGCCCGGTACCCGGCGCCCCGTGCCCCGTGCCCCGTCCTCCGGCGTCGCGTCCGTCAGCGCAGCTGCTCGGGCAGCGGCTCCGAGTGCAGGACCTCCAGGCCGGAGACCGCACGGGTCAGCGACACGTACAGCCGCCGCAGGCCCGTCCGCTCGTCCGGCTCGCCGGCGATCACCGCGGCCGGCTCGTCGAGCACCACGTAGTCGTACTCCAGACCCTTGGCCAGCGAGGCCGGGACGAGCGTCAGCCGGGCCTCCGCGCTGGTCTCGGTGCCCGGGGCGAGGTGCGGCAGGCCGGCCGCCGCCAGGGCCTGCGCGAGCAGCGGGACGTGCGCGTCCGCCGCGATCAGGCCGGTCGACCCCTCGTTGAGCAGCGCCCGGCGGCAGGCCTCGACCACCGCCTCCACCCGCTCCGCGCCGTCGACGTGACGGACGATCAGCGACCCCGGGGCGTCGCGGACCGAGCCGGCCGGGGCCAGTCCGGGCGCGATCGCCGGCAGCAGCCGGGACGCGTAGGAGATGACCTCCTCCGGCACCCGGAAGCCCTTGGTCAGCTCCTCGATGTGGGCGCCCGGCTTGCCGAGGTGGTGCAGGGCCTCCGGCCAGCTCGCCGTCGCCCAGGGGGTGGTGCCCTGGGCGAGGTCGCCGAGCACGGTCGCCGAGCCGGTGGAGCAGCGGCGGCCGACCGCGCGGTACTGCATCGGCGAGAGGTCCTGCGCCTCGTCGAGGACCACGTGGCCGAGCGAGGGCGTGCGCTGCACCAGGTCGGTCGCCTCGTCGACGAGGACGGCGTCGGCGGCCGTCCAGCGGGCGGTCCTCACCGAGCGGCCCGGCTTCGGCCACAGCACGGCGGCCTGCTCCTCGTCGGTCAGCAGGCCGTCCGCGCACGCGGCGAGGAACTCCGGCTCGGAGAGCAGGCGCAGCACCAGCTTGGCCGGCTCCACCAGCGGCCAGCACTCCTTGACCACCGCCTTCACCGCCGCGTTGCGGGCCACCGCGTCCTGCACCCGGTCGTCCGGGGCCTCGCCGCCCTGCTCCATCTTCAGCAGCACGGCGTGCGAGATCCGCTGCGGCAGGGCATCCCGGGCGGCGCCGTACCGGATGTCGCGGCTCTTCAACTCCTCGATGATCTCGATCAGTTCGTACGCCGGGACGCGCCAGCGGCGGGAGCCGCGGACCACCACGCAGGGCTCGGTGGGCAGGGTGATGCCGGCCCGGACCGCCCGGCGCAGCACCTCGGCCATCCGGGCGTCGCCCTTCAGCCGGGCCGCCTCGGCGGAGTCCTCGCCCCGTACCTCGACGTGTCCGACCAGCTGCTGCACGGTCGCCTGGGCGACGTCCACCTCGCCGAGCGCGGGCAGCACCTGCTCGATGTAGGAGAGGAAGGCGTTGTTCGGACCGATCACCAGCGTGCCGGTCCGCGCGAGCCGCTCGCGGTGCGCGTACAGCAGGTACGCCACCCGGTGCAGGCCGACGGCGGTCTTCCCGGTGCCGGGCGCGCCCTGGACGCAGAGGGTGCCGGAGACGTCGGCGCGGACGATCTCGTCCTGCTCCGGCTGGATGGTGGCCACGATGTCGCGCATCGGGCCGACGCGGGGCTTCTCGATCTCGGCGGCCAGCAGCGCGGAGGAGGTGTCGTGCTCCGCCGGGTCGGTGAGGTGCTCGTCCTCGTACGCGGTCAGTTCGCCGCCGGTGTAGCCGAACCGGCGGCGCCGCTCGACGTCCAGGGGGTCGGTCCGGCTGGCCCGGTAGAACGGCTGGGAGACCGGCGCGCGCCAGTCGATCACCATGGGGTCGCCGCCGGCGTCGTGCACGTGCCGGCGGCCGATGTAGAAGCTCTCGCCGCCGGAGCCCTCGGACAGCTCCTCGCTGATCGCGTGGAGGTAGTCGAGGCGGCCGAAGAAGAGCGGGGTGTGCGAGAGGTCGGCCAGGGAGGCGATCCGGGCCTCGATCTGGTTCCGGAGCACGACGGCGGTGACCCAGGTGCCGGTCACGTCGCTGATGTCCAGCGACTCGACGTCCTCGCGCATCGCGCGCAGCGCGGCGCGGGAGGACGCCAGGTGGTCGCGTTCGCGCTGCAGGGGGTCGGTGGTGGGGGTGGCGGGCACAGCGAACCTTTCCGGCTGCCCCGCGGGCGGGCGCAGCGGATCGTAGGAGCTCACGGTGTGTACGGCCGACCGGTTGCCGAACGGACGGCGCCTCCCCCGGCTGCCTGCGCGACTACAGCAGGTACCACGGTTCGGGAGGGGGCAGACGGACGATCCTAGTCCGGTCCGCCTCCGGGTTCCAGCTCCTGGATCCCTCGGGGCCTCCGTACTCCCGGAGGACGACCTCCGTCCTGCCGGATACGGCCTTTGGGGTGATGTGCCCGGCGTGTCCGGAACCTACCGTTGAACCATGAGCACCGTACACATCACGGCGCCCCGAGTGCCGTCCCAGCAGTCCGCCCCCGCCGGCGCCACCGCGACCGGCACCCCCGGCCGCCGCCGCAGCCCCCTGACCACCGCCGTCCGCAACGTCGGCATCGCCCTCGACACCGCCACGCGCGTGGTCCTCCTCGGGCGCGACGGCGTCAAGTACTGAGCAGAGTGCAATCAGAAGCCTGAATTCGCGGAACTTTGCAGATTTCGGCAGTTTGATTTGGGTAGTCTCCCCATCGAATGGATGAGGAGGGCCAACGATGCTGATGCGGTTCCGGGTGGCCAACCACGCGTCGCTCCTGGAGGAGCAGGAGCTGAGCCTGGTCGCCACCGACGAGCATGACGACATCGCGGTGACCGAGGCGTCTTCGGCGGGTGTCCGCGTGCTCCCGGCGCTCGCCATTCTCGGGGCCAACGCGTCAGGCAAGTCCAACGCGCTGCGGGCGCTCGTCTACATGCGTCGTGCGGTCCTCGAATCGCACGCCCGGTGGCTGCCGGACGGTGGCACGTCGCGTGTCCCGTTCCTGCTCACCGCAGGGGGCCGGGCGGCGCCGTCCGCGTTCGCCGTGGACATCGTGCTCGACGGCGTCCACTTCGAGTACGGCTTCGAGCTGGACGACCGGCAGGTGCGCGAGGAGTGGCTCAGGAGCTTTCCGGAGGGGCGACCACGCCGTCTCTTCGAGCGTTCGGTGGCCGACGACGGGACGTCGAGCTACGCGTACGGGCCGAGCTTCCGGGGGCGCAGGCGGCTGATCGAGGACGTCGTGCGGCCGAACAGCCTCTACCTGTCGGCGGGGGCGGGAAACAACCATGACATTCTGCGGCGAATCCACCGCTGGTTTCACCGCGGGCTCAAGGTTGCACTCGACGCGAACTTCGGCGCGAGGATCCAGGAGACGCGCAGGTTGTGGGACAAATCGGAGGAATATCGCGACAGGCTCAGGGGCCTGCTCCAGTTCGCGGACCTTGGTATCACCGATCTTTCGATCACCGAGGAGGAGTGGGACGACGAACGTGTGCGTCAGGTGAGGTCGGCCATGCGGGTCCTGGTTCCCGAGATTCCGGAGGACGAGGCGTTCGACGTGAAGCCGGCCCCCCAGATCGGCTTCGTCCACGCGGCGGAGGGCGGGCCCGTGACTCTCGATCTCCACGACGAGTCGAACGGCACGCGTACCTGGGCCGGACTGCTCGGACCGGTGGTCGGCGCGCTGCAGGACGGATCACTCCTCGTCGTCGACGAGTTGGACGCACGGCTGCATCCGCATCTCGCTGCCCGCCTGGTGGCACTCTTCCAGAACCGGGAGTGGAACACAGGCGGTGCCCAACTCCTCTTCAACACGCATGACGCGACACTGCTCGCCCCGCACAGCGAGGCGAATCTGCACCGGGACCAGGTCTACCTGGCGACCAAGGACGCCCGTACGGGGGCCACGGAGCTGACCGCACTGGTCGACTTCAGGGTCAGGGACGGTGTCGAGAATCTTGAGAAGCGCTACCTCGCAGGCCGTTACGGTGCGCTACCTTTCTTCGACGAAGAGCTTCTGGTGGGGATCGGGGCGAAGCGTGGGGTCGATGAGGCGGGGCAAGCCGCTCGGGACGAAGAAGCAGAACGCGAACACGCGTGAGCAGGAGCGCCGTTTCCTGGTCTACTGCGAGGGGGAGGTCACGGAGAAGATCTACCTCCGCGGCCTCGTCAAGGACCTTCGGAGCAAGCCGATCTCGTTGAAGATCGGCAACACGCACGGTGAGCCGTGGTCGCTCGTCAACTCCGCGATAGCCCACGCTGCCCGTGCGGACGAGTCGTTCGACGAGGTGTGGTGCGTGCTGGACGTCGAAGCCCCGCAGCAGGCACCGTCCCTCGACCGGGCCCTGAGACTCGCTCGCGAGAAGGGCGTGAAGTGCGCGCTCTCCTCGCCGTGTTTCGAGCTCTGGCTCCTGCTCCACTTCGACCGGGGCCGGGCGTACCTGCAGAGCCACCAGGCAGCCAGGGAACTGGCGAAGGTCCTCAAGGGGTACGACCCCAAGAGGAAGGAGTTCGCCTTCGACGACGTCAGGGGCCTGACCGTCAAGGCCCGCGCCGCGGCACTCGATCTGCACGCCCGGCACGAGCAGCCGGACGGGCAGATCGAGTGCTGGTGCGTCAGCAATCCGTGCACCTCGGTGGGTGGTCTGCTGGACGCCCTGGACTACCGGCCGTGACCGGTCACAGCACGTCGTCCGCGTCGATGATGCGGTAGGCGTAGCCCTGCTCGGCCAGGAACCGCTGGCGGTGGGCCGCGAAGTCCTGGTCGACGGTGTCGCGGGCGACCACGGAGTAGAAGTGGGCCGAGTGGCCGTCGGCCTTCGGTCGCAGGACGCGGCCGAGGCGCTGGGCCTCCTCCTGGCGGGAGCCGAACGTGCCGGACACCTGGATGGCGACGGTCGCCTCGGGCAGGTCGATGGAGAAGTTGGCGACCTTGGAGACGACCAGGACGCTGATCTCCTTGTTGCGGAACGCGTCGAACAGCTTCTCGCGCTGGGCGTTGCTGGTCTCGCCCTTGATCACGGGGGCGTCCAGGGTCTCGCCGAGCTCGTCGAGCTGGTCGATGTACTGCCCGATGATCAGCGTCTGGTCCTTCTCGTGCTTCTTGACCAGCGCCTCCACCACGCGGCGCTTGGTCGCGGTGGTCGCGCAGAAGCGGTAGCGCTCCTCGGGTTCGGCGGTGGCGTAGGCGAGCCGCTCGGAGTCGGTCAGGGTGACCCGGACCTCGCAGCAGTCGGCCGGCGCGATGTAGCCCTGCGCCTCGATCTCCTTCCACGGTGCGTCGAAGCGCTTGGGCCCGATGAGCGAGAAGACGTCGCCCTCGCGGCCGTCCTCGCGGACCAGGGTGGCGGTCAGGCCGAGCCTGCGGCGGGCCTGGAGGTCGGCGGTGAACTTGAAGACCGGCGCCGGCAGCAGGTGGACCTCGTCGTAGACGACCAGGCCCCAGTTGCGGGCGTCGAAGAGTTCGAGGTGGGCGTAGACGCCCTTCCGCTTGGTGGTCATCACCTGGTAGGTGGCGATGGTGACCGGGCGGATCTCCTTCCTGGTGCCGCTGTACTCGCCGATCTCGTCCTCGGTGAGCGAGGTCCGCTTGACCAGTTCGTGCTTCCACTGGCGGGCCGAGACGGTGTTGGTGACCAGGATCAGCGTGGTCGACTTGGCGTACGCCATCGCCGCGGCGCCGACCAGGGTCTTCCCGGCGCCGCAGGGCAGCACGACCACGCCCGATCCGCCGTGCCAGAAGCCCTCGACGGCCTGGGCCTGGTAGGGGCGCAGCTGCCAGCCGTTCTCGTCCAGCTCGATGGGGTGGGCCTCCCCGTCGACGTAGCCGGCGTGGTCCTCGGCGGGCCAGCCGAGCTTGAGCAGCATCTGCTTGATCTGGCCGCGCTCGGAGGGGTGGACGACGACGGTGTCGGGGTCGACCCGGGCACCGACCAGCGGGGCGATCTTCTTGGAACGCAGCACCTCCTCCAGCACCGGGCGGTCGGTGCTGGTGAGCACCAGGCCGTGGGTGGGGTGCTTGCTGAGCCGGAGCCGCCCGTACCGGGCCATGGTGTCGGCCACGTCGACCAGCAGCGCGTGCGGCACCGGGTAGCGGGAGTACTTGACCAGGGCGTCTACCACCTGTTCGGCGTCGTGGCCGGCGGCACGCGCGTTCCACAGCCCGAGCGGGGTGATGCGGTAGGTGTGCACGTGCTCGGGCGCACGCTCCAGCTCGGCGAACGGCGCGACGGCGCGCCGGCAGTCGGCGGCCTTCGGGTGGTCGATCTCCAGGAGAAGAGTTTTGTCGCTCTGGACGATGAGTGGTCCGTCGTTCACGCGGGGAAGCCCTCCACTGGCTGACAGGTCTGCAGGGACGCAGACCCTCCAGTGTCGCTCATCCGGCCGCGTGGTCGGGAGGCTACTTCCATTCGTGGTACTTGCCGGTGGACTTCCCGTCCGGGGCGACCTCGTACTCGAAGAGCCCCACGATGCCGTTGAGGCGCTCGAACTGCGGTGACGCGGTGGAGAAGAAGAGCGATCCGCGCCAGCTGGTGCCGCCGCCCTCGGTGAAGTGGCCGATGCCGATGCCGTGCCAGCTGATCGTCTGGCCGTCGGAGGTCATGTCGACCCCCTGGCCCTCGCCGCGGAGCGTGCCGTCGGCGCGCAGCTCGGACTCGTAGGTGCCGAACCCCTTGACCGGAGTGCCGTAGTAGTCGCCGCTGCCCTCGAACGAGACCTCGACGACGACGTGTCCTTCCTCGGCGGCGAGGACGCGTCGACCGATGTCCTGGCCCTTCGTTTCGCCGATCGGATCGCCGAGCATGATGGCTCCTTCCGTCGTCCCCCTCCTCCGGACTACGCCGCCGGACGGTGCGCGTCAAATGCGGCTCAGCGGGGCGGGGGAGGAGCGGGAGCGGGGCCGGGGGTGACCCGGGCCGGGGCGGCTCGTTGATTCGGGTATGAACACGTCGAAGCGCGTCCTCACCGCTCTCGCCCTGGCCGGTACGGCCTTCGCCGCCACCGCCTCCTCGGCCACCTCCGCGCACGCCCTGGCGGGCATCGGCGAGGGGCCGGGCGGTCCGCTCGCGGCGCCCGCGTTCCTGCTCGCGGACCTGGCCGGTGCCAACTCCGTGATGCCGATCGGGCAGGGTGACCTCGCCGCCATGGCGGACAAGGCGATGAAGGAGAAGCAGGGAGAGCAGGCGGCGCAGCAGCAGGCGCACTGACCGCGCACCGTCCTTCCGCCGGCCGTTCCTCGGCCCGGTCCGAGCCGGGTGCATGTGGTCCGGGCCGGGTGCGGTCCGGACCGGCACCGGCTCGCCGCCGGGCCGGTGGCTACTCGTCGAGTTCGGCCACGCCGGTGATCCGGTGCAGCGCGAAGGTGCGCAGCTCGCCGTCGTGGTGGTCGAAGGCGGTGACGAAGCCGCCTTCGACCTTGACCGGGTCGATGATCCGCTGGCTGGCGAGGCCCTCGGCGTTGAGGTAGCCGATCCACATCCGTTCGCCGAGCAGGACCGCCGTCTGGAGCGAGGCGAGCGTCTCGGCCGCGGCCGTGCGCGGGAGTTGGCGGCCGTCGGTGGCGGCCGGTTCGCGGCGGGCGGCGGTCGCGGCGCGGTCGCCGGCCCGGATCGCCTTGATCGCTGCGGCGAGCAGCGTGTCGTCCGGTGCGGGCGGGCCGTCCGGGACGGGCACGGGAGCCGTCCGGGGCGGGGTGCGGTGGCTGTCGGGGCGGGTGATCAGCACGTCGCCCTCGGCGGACTCGGCGGCCGGCGCGTAGCCCATGGTGCGCAGCGCGGCGAGGAGGGCGTCGGGCGGCGCCTGCGAGGCCAGCACGGTGGGGGCGAGCAGCCGCAGGCGCAGGTCGACGGAGCGGCGGTCGGCGAGCACCTCGTTGAGCAGCGCGGGGTCGTCGCAGCGCAGGTACGAGGAGGCGGCGCCGACCCGCAGGATGCCGTGCCGGCGGGCGACGTCGTCGATCAGGTAGCCGAGCGGCTGCGGGACGGGTGTCCGGGAGTGCTGCTCCAGGAAGGCCCGCAGGTCGGCGGCGCTGCGACCGGCGTCGAGCGCGCGGCGGACCGACGTGGGGGTGAAGCGGTAGACGGTGGCGCCGCCCTTGGACTCGATGTCGGCGCAGAGCGCGAGCGCGTGGGCGAGCGGGGTGAGCAGCGGCCCGGGGGCGACCGCGGTGAGGTCGGGCTGGAGGATGACGTGGTCCAGCGGCCGGGGCAGCAGCGGGGCCAGCACCCCGGCGGGGTCGGCCTCGGCGGTGAGCAGCGCACGGGCGGGGGCGGCGAGGGCGCCACGGCCGGTGATGCCGAGGAGTTCGGCCTCGGCGAGGGTCCAGGTGGCGAGGTCGTCGCGCAGGTCGCGGCCGTCGGGGGCGGTCGGTCCGCCGCGCAGCGGGCGCTGCCACCGCAGGGTGGGCAGAAGCTCGTCGGCGGTGGCCGGGGTGCCGGGCGGCAGTTCGGCGAGCAGGGCGAGGGCGGCGCGGCGGACGGACGGGGCGAGGGTGCGGTCCAGCTCCGGTCCGAGGGCGGCGCGCGGCTTGCCCTTGCTGTCGGCGGTGCCGGCGAGGGCGGGGACGCGGGTGGCGGTGAGCCAGGCCCGGGCGAGGACGGTCCAGCGTGCGGCGGTACCGAGGTGGAGCCAGTCGTCGTAGGCGGGGGTGGGTGCCCAGCGCTCGTCGGCCTCGCCGTCCGGGGCCAGCAGCCCGGCGGTGTGGGCGAGTTCGATCCAGAAGGAGGCGAGCTGCTCGGTGGTCTCCAGGGTCTGCGCGGTGCGCTTGAGGTCGCGGACGCCGAGGCCGCCGGCCCGCAGGGTCGGCGGCGGGGTGAGGCCCCAGTGGTCGAGCAGTTCCTCGACGGTCCGGACGGCGGTGTGGGCCTGTCCGGCGGCGGCGTTGTCCACAGCCTGTGGATCGCGCGGTGGAGCGGCGGGTGACGGTTCGGGCTGGAGCGGTTCGACGGTGCGGTGCGAGCGCCCGCCGCGCAGGTGGAGGGCGAGTTCGCGCGGCAGGACGACGCTGCCCGGGCTGGTGGGCAGCAGCAGGCCGCGGGCGAGCAGCCACTCCACCGGGCTCTGCGCGTCCGCGGCGGTGACGGGGCGGGTGGCGTCCGGGACGGTGCCGGTGGGCGGGCCCCAGACCAGTCGTTCCAGCAGCCGCAGTGCCGGTTCGGGGGCGGTGGCGAGCAGGCCGTCGCAGCGGGTGCGGTCGGTGAGCAGCGCGGTGAATCCGGCGACGGCGGAGACCGGGTCGGCCGTCGCGGGCTGTCCGGCGGAGGCGAGCAGCTGCTGGAGCCGGGCCGGGGACATGCCGGTGCTCGCCTCGGCGAAGGTCGGACCGAGGCCGGTGCGCCCCGGGTTGGCGGCGGTCGGCGCGAGCGCCTCACGGGCGGCGATGACCAGGCGCAGGCCGTTGTCCGGGCCCCAGAGCAGGGCGCGGTCGCGCAGGGTGGCGAGCGCGCGGGGCAGCTCGGCGGCGACGGCCGAGCGGTCGCCGGCGGTCAGCGGGGTGGCGCCGGGGTGCGGCTTCACCTTCGCCGGTCCGGCGAGCAGGGTGCGGACGGCGGTCGGGGTGGCGCCGTCCGGGAGGGCGGCGAGGGCCTCGGCGACTTGCAGGGTGAACCGGTCCAGCCGCTCCAGGGCGCGCAGGGCGGAGGCGCGGGAGGAGAGCCGGGCGGCGAGCTGGGTGAGGTCGCCGGGCACGGGGTTGAGCAGGTCGGGGCGGGACCGGAGCAGGGTGGCGAGGTCGTCGTCGGGCCGGGTACGGAGTTCCTCCGCGAGGGTGCGGGGGCCGGCGGCGGACTTGGCCTGGCGTTGGGAGCCCTGCTGTGTGGTCATTCGACCTAGGTTAGTCGCGCCGGGGCGGGGTGGGGGATGGGCGGAGAGCGGGTGGTGGGGGCCGGTTCCGGTGCCGTTCGGGTGCGGACGCGGGTGGTTCGGTGTCGTGCCGCGCGGTCCGGCGCGGTTCGGCGCGGTTCGACGCGGGAGGACGTGCGGTCCGGCTCGCGTGGTGGGACGGCGGGTGGGTACCGTCACGGGCAACGGGGACGGGGACGGGTTCCGGTACGGGTTCGGGCAAGGCGGGGTGTGGTGGGGATGTCGGACGGCGAGTGGTGGCGCAAGCAGGGGCCCTGGAGCGAGCCGCCGGGCTCGGGGGGTACGGCGGGCCCGGCCGGAGGTGGGGACGGCGACAGCGTGTACGCCCAGGAGGCGGCGCCCGACGCGCCTCCGCGCCCCTCGACGCCGCCACGCCCCGCCGCCCCGCCTTCCGCGCCTCCGTCCGCGCCGTCCGCGGCTTCCGGTCCGCCCACCCCGCCCACCCCGCCCGCCGCGCGGCCGTCGGTTCCGGCCCCGTCCTCCTTCGGTGGGGACTCGCCGTGGGTGGCGAAGCAGGTGGAGGGGGCGCCCGGCGACCCCGACGCGCTCCCCGCCCCGTACCGGGCGATGAGCACGGGCGACTGGGACTACGTGTCGATCGACTTCGGGGAGGGGCCGGCGGGTCCGGCGGCGTCCGACAAGCCGATCCCCGAACAGCGGACCGCGCAGGACGACGCCGCGGCGGACGCCTCGGACGCCGCCCCCGCGGGCGGGGGGACCGGGCCGCCGGTTGACCCCGGACCCGGGAAGGCCGGGGCGGAGAAGGGCAGGGGGAAGGCCGGCAAGGCGCGGAAGGGCAAGGCGAAGGGCCGCGAGCCCGCGCCCGCCGCCGGGGACCCGGCGCCGCCGCCGAAGGCCGGTGCGACGGCCGGCCGCCGTCCCGCACCGCTGCTGCTGCTCGCCGCCGCCGTCCTGGTGGGTGGCGCCGTCACCGGTCAGCTGATTGCCATGCTGGTGGGCTGGGCGCTCGGCTACCTGTCCCGCCAGCTGGGCGACTTCGCCCGCAAGCTGGCCGTCTTCGGCATCCCGCTGATGACGGTCAGCGGCAGCTCCCTCTGGTTCTGGGGCCGGGCCCAGGGGCGTTGGGGCACCGGTCTGGAACCGGGCCAGCAGGCCACCGACGCCGTGTGGAGCGCCGCTCCCGGCGTGCTGCGGCTGGCGGCGGTGCTGTCGGCCGTCTTCCTGCTGGCCGTGTCCGTCCGGCGCCGCCGCACGGCCGCACCCGGCCAGTAGGGCCCTCCCGGCCGTGGCAACCGGCCGTGGGCGCCTGGTGAGGGGCCGGGCGGCCGACCGCTCCGGCTCGCCGCTCCCTCGGACGCCCGGCCTCAGGCGCCCGGCCTCGGACGCCCGGCCTCAGGCCCCCAGGAAGTGCTGCAGCTCGGTCAGGACGTAGTTGGCGCCGGTGTAGCCGATGCCCTGGAACCAGAGCTGGTCGTCGACCGGGAACGCGCGGTGGGCCCGGACCGCGCCGAGCGCCTGCCAGGCCGGGCTCGCCAGCGCGGCCGTCGTCCCGGCCCGGTCCGGGTCGCCGTAGGTCGCGTACAGCAGCAGGTCGCCGTCGGCCTTGGCGAGTTGGTCCGCCGGGATCTCCATGTCGCCCTGTTCGACGTTCTGCGCGTCCGGCCGCCCCACCTGGGCGTCGGTCAGGACCGACCCGGGGAAGCTCTGCTTCCCGTACAGCCGGATGCCCCCGCCCTCGACGAAGCGGACCAGGCTGACCTTCCGGCCGCCCGTCCTGGCGTTCCCCAGTGCCGTCACCACCTGGTTGACGTGCCGCTGGTAGGAGGCCGCGAACGCCGCGGCCGCGTCCTGCCGGCTCAGCGCCTGGGCGTGGGTCTGGACGTTGGCCTTCCAGGGCGCGCCGGTGGTCTGGGTGAGGACGGTCGGGGCGATCGCCCGCAGTGCTTCGTACCGGCCGCCGTCCCGGCTCTGGTTGGAGAGGATGAGGTCCGGCCGCAGCGCTCGGATCGCGGCGAGGTCAGGGTCGCCGGTGGCACCGACGGTGGCGATCGGGGCGAGCCGGGACGCGGGCCAGTAGTCGGGGAAGGACGGGTCCGCCGCGGGCCGGGCCGAGCCGACCGGGGTGATGCCGAGGGTGAGCGCGGAGTCCAGCTCGGCGGTGTCCAGGGTGACGACCCGCAGCGGTGCGCCCGGCACGGTCACCGGCCCCGTGGCGGTGGTCACGACGACGTCCGGCACCGGCGCGGGAGTGGCCGACTCGGCGATGGCGGTGCCGTCGACGGGTGGCGGCGAGGGGTGCCGCGTGGTGCAGCCGCAGAGGGCGGCGCCACCGAGCCCGCCGAGTGCGGTGAGCAGGGCGCGGCGGGTGATCGGAGGCATCGGCGGTCCTCGGACGGATCGGGACGGGGCGGCAACCCGTCGATTATGTCCGAATTGGATGGTAAACCGGCGCTATGCGTCCTTCGTGGCCGTCCACGGCGCGCCCGGCACCACCAGCGGGGTCCCCGTCACGGGGTCCGGCACGACGACGGAGTCCAGCCCGAACACCTCGCGCACCAGCTCCGCCGTCACCACCTCCGCCGGCGGTCCCTGGGCGACGATCCGCCCGTCCCGCATGGCGACCAGGTGGTCCGCGTACCGGGCGGCCTGGTTGAGGTCGTGCAGTACGGCGACGACTGTCCGCCCGCGCTCCACGTTCAGCCGGCGGACCAGGTCCAGCACCTCCACCTGGTGCGCGATGTCCAGGAAGGTGGTCGGCTCGTCCAGCAGCAGGATGTCGGTGCCCTGGGCGAGGGCCATCGCGATCCAGACCCGCTGGCGCTGCCCGCCCGACAGCTCGTCCACGCCGCGCTCGGACAGGTCGGCGGTGGAGGTCCGCTCCAGCGCCTCGGTGACGGCGGTCTCGTCCTCCGCCGACCACTGCTGCCACCAGCTCTGGTGCGGCTGGCGACCGCGCGAGACCAGGTCGGCCACGGCGATGCCCTCGGGTGCGGTCGGCGACTGCGGGAGCAGCCCGATCCGTCGGGCGATCCTCTTGGTGGGGACGCGCGCCAGCTCCTCGCCGTCCAGCAGCACCGCGCCGCGGGTCGGCTTCAGCAGCCGGCCGAGCGCGCGCAGCAGGGTGGACTTGCCGCAGGCGTTCGGTCCGACGATCACCGTGACCTTCCCGTCCGGGATCCGCAGGTCGAGCCCCTCGGCGACGGTGCGGGTCTCGTAGGCGAGGGTCAGGCCCCGCGCTTCGAGCCGGTGGAAGGGCTCCGGCCGGTCGGAGCCGGACGGGCAGGAGCCGGACGGACCGGAGCCGGGCTCGGCGGACACCGCGTCAGCGGACATCAGGAACCTCCACGACGGGAACGGATCAGCAACCACATCAGGTACGGCGCGCCGACCAGCCCGGTCACCACGCCGACCGGCAGTTCGGTGGGCGCCAGCAACCGCCGCGCCACCAGGTCGGCCAGCACGACGACCAGCGCACCGGTCAGCGCCGAGCAGAACAGCGGGATCTGCGCCGAGCGGGCCAGCCGCAGCGCGATCTGCGGGGCCATCAGCGCGACGAAGTCCACCGGGCCGGCCGCTCCCGCCGCGCAGGAGGCGAGCACGATGCCGAGCAGCGCCATGCCGAGCCGGATCCGGTCCAGCCGCAGGCCCAGCCCGACGGCGGTGGCGTCGTCGAAGGAGATCGACCGCTGCGCCCGCGCCGCCCAGAGCGCCGCCGGCAGGGCGGCGAGCAGCACCCAGCCGAGCGGGCCCGCCTGGTCGTAGCCGGAGCCGTTGAGGCTGCCGGTCATCCACACCTTGGCGGCCTGCGCCTGGAAGCCGTCGCCCTTGGTGAGGAAGACGGAGGTGAGGGAGGAGAGCGCGACCGAGATGCCGATGCCGATCAGGACGAAACGCTGCGCGTGCAGCCCCCGCCGCCAGGCCAGCAGGTACACCAGCAGGCCGGCGGCCAGTCCGCCGCCCACCGCCGCGTACGGCACCTCGCCGGCGGAGCCGACCACGCCGTACGCCATCAGGCCGACCACCGTCGCCGTCGCGCCCCAGGAGACGCCGACCACGTCGGGGCTGGCCAGCGGGTTGCGGGCGACGGTCTGGACGAGCGCGCCGGCCAGGCCGAGCGCGGTGCCGACCAGCAGGCCCACCACCACCCGGGGCAGCCGGAACTCGCCGACCACCAGCTCGTGCGGGCTGGGCCGCCCCAGCACCACCTTCACCACCTCGCCCGGCGCGACGGTGGACTCGCCCAGGCAGAGCGAGGCGACGACGGTGGCGGCCAGCACCAGCAGCAGGCCCAGGACGGCGGCGGCCGAGCGCCGGTGCAGGAGGAACGAGGCCCGCCCGGCGCGCAGCACGGTGTAGCCGGGCAGGGAGACGGCGCTCATGCCGCGACCACCTTCCGCCGCCGGACCAGTACGACCAGCACCGGCACCCCGACCAGCGCGGTCATCACCCCGGCCGGCACCTCGGACGGCGGGAAGAGGACCCGGCCGAACGCGTCGGCGAGCAGCAGCAGCGCCGGGCCGAGCACGGCGGAGAAGGTGAGCACCCAGCGGTGGTCTGCGCCGGCGACCGCCCGGGCGGCGTGCGGCACGGCCAGGCCGACGAAGGCGATCGGGCCGGCCGCGGCGACCGCCGAACCGGTCAGCACGGTCGCGCCGAGCGCGCCGACGGCCCGGACCGTCCCGGTCCTGGCGCCGAGCCCCTTGGCGGTGTCGTCGCCGAGCGCCAGCGCGTCCAGCCCGCGCGCCACCGAGAACACCAGCACCGTGCCGACCAGCAGGAACGGCAGCAGCTGCCAGGCCACGTCGGAGGTGCGGCCGGACAGCGAGCCGACGTGCCAGAACCGGAACTGGTCCATCGCGGCCGCGTCGGTGGTGAGGACGAGCGTGTTGAGCGAGGCGATGAACGCGGACATCGCGGAGCCGGCCAGCGCCAGCTTGATCGGGGTCGCCCCGCCCCGGCCGCGGCCCGCCAGCCCGTACACGAGGACGGTGGCGACCACCGCGCCGGCGAAGCCGAACCAGACGTACCCGGTGAGCGTGGAGATCCCGAACGCCGAGATCGCCACCACGACACCGGCCGCCGCGCCCTGGCTGACGCCGAGGATGCCCGGGTCGGCGATGGGGTTGCGGGTGATGCCCTGCATGACGGCGCCGGCCAGACCGAGCGCCGCGCCGACCGCGAGGCCGACCACCGTCCGCGGCACCCGCAGCTCGCGGACGACGACGGCGTTGGTGGTGTCCCCGCCGTGCAGCAGGGCGTCGACGGTCTCGCCGAAGGGGATGGTGCGGCTGCCGACCGCGAGGCTCAGCAGCGCCGCGGCGACCAGCACGGTCAGTGCGGCGGCGAGCCAGAGTATTCGGCGGCGCAGCAGTCGCTGCTTGCCGGGCGCGGTGGTGTCGGTCATGGCTCTCTCTCGCCGATAGCTCAGGCAAACCTAAGTTCCACGGAGAAGCCGGGGCAAATCGTCCGGTCCGACGGCTCCCGGGGCCCGCTCCGGAGGGTTGGATAGCCTGGCGGCATGCCTGCGACCCCGGACGCCCCGCTCACCGTCGGTTTCGACCTCGATATGACGCTGCTGGACACCCGGCCCGGCATCCGGGCCACCTACCTGGCGCTCTCCGCCGAGACCGACACCTACATCGACGCCGACCTGGTGGTCACCCGGCTCGGGCCGCCGCTCCTGGACGAGCTCCGCAACTGGTTCCCGGAGGAGGGCCTGGACGCGGTCGCGGACCGGTACCGCACGCTCTACCGGGACCACGCCTTCGCCCCGACCGTCGCGCTGCCCGGCGCACACGCCGCCGTCGACGCGGTCCGCTCGTACGGCGGCCGGGTCGCCGTGATCACCGGCAAGTACGAGCCGAACGCCCGGCTCCACCTCGACCACGCCGGTCTGCACGCGGACGCGCTGGTCGGGGACCTCTGGGCGGAGACCAAGGGCGACGCGCTGCGCGAGCACGGCGCCGGCGTCTACGTCGGCGACCACCTCGGCGACATCCGGGGCGCCCGGCACGCGGACGCGGTCGCGGTCGGCGTGGCCACCGGTCCGTACAGCGCGGCGGAGCTGCTGGCGGCGGGCGCGGACGTGGTGCTCGCCGACCTCACCGAGTTCCCGGCGTGGCTGGCCGGGCACCTCGTGGGGCGCTGACGGCGGACCACCGCCGGGGCGCGCCCGCCCGGGGTCGTCAGGCCCCGGCGCGCGCCCGCCGGCGCTGGTCCCGCGCGGAGAGCAGCAGCCCGCTCAGGGCGAGCAGGAAACCCAGCGGCATCAGCATGCTCAGCCAGTACGCGGCCGACGGCAGCGGCGTCAGATCGAGGAAGAGCGGGACGAAGGTCACCAGGGTGGCGAGCGCCCCGAGCCCGAAGACGATCGCTCCGGCCTTGACGTAGGCATCGCCGCGGTCGGCGCTCTGGCTGCTCACTGGGCTTGCTCCTCTGCGGGGTCGGCTGTCGCCCCAGTCTCGCAGAGGCCCGCAGGCCGTCGCCCCGGCGCCGGCCTGCGGGGTCGTTCCGCGGACCGGCGGTCCCGTCACGTTGCGCAGTTTTCCGGGCGCTGGGAGTTTTGATCCCTGTTGGGCGGGGGTATGCAGGCTGTGCCGAGGGGCGCACCCGTGCGCCCCGCTCTCTTGGACCGGGGGTGTGAGCCTGTGGAAAGCGCCGAGCCGCGCCCCGGCCATGCCGGTACCCGGTCGCCCGCGGTCGCCGGAGCTCCGTACGGATCTTTCGCGGAACGCGGATGAGACAGTGACGGACCGTTAGTCTGCTCTCTACAGCGTGCTGACCGTACGCGCCTCGTCGGCGCGTCCCCCCAAGGTCGGTCCGCCCACCCACCACCCCGTGATCCCCGGCCAGGGCCGAGGATCCCTCACACCCATATCGAGGACTGTTCGAGATGCCCACCGGCCAGGTCAAGTGGTTCAACGAGACGAAGGGCTTCGGCTTCCTGTCGCGCGACGACGGCGGCGACGTCTTCGTCCACACCAAGGCGCTGCCCGCCGGTATCACGTCGCTGAAGCCGGGCCAGCGGGTCGAGTTCGGCGTGGTCGCCGGTCACCGCGGCGACCAGGCGATGCAGGTCCAGCTGCTGGAGGCGCTGCCGTCGGTGGCCGCCGCCCAGCGGAAGAGCCCCGACGACATGGCGGCGCTCGTCCAGGACCTCATCACGATGATGGACGCGGTGCTGCCCGGTCTCCAGCACGGCCGCTACCCGGCCAAGCCGGCCGGGCAGAAGCTGGCGGTGCTGCTGCGCGGGGTGGCGGAACAGTTCGACGTGTAGGGCGTCCCGGGCCCCGGAGATCGCGGGGCCCGGAGAACACGGGCCCCGGGGAGTGCGGGGCCCGGCCGTGCGGAGCGTCGGGGGAGCTCCGGGCGTCGCCCTAGAAGTCCAGCGCACCCGGGCCGAGCGGGGGCACCAGCCCTTCGGCTGCGGCCCGGGTGAGCAGCGCGCGCACGGCGGCGTGACCCTCCTCGCCCAGCTCCGCGGTGAACTCGTTCACGTACAGCGCGATGTGCTGGTCGGCGACGGCCGGGTCCATCTCCTGGGCGTGCGCCAGCACGTACTCCCGGCTGGCGGCCGGGTCGTCCCAGGCCTGCCGGACGGAGGCGCGGATCGCCTCGGTGAGCGCCCGCAGCCGCTCGGCGCCCAGCGAACGCCTGGCGATGATCGCGCCGAGCGGGATCGGCAGGCCGGTCTCCCGCTCCCAGGCCTCGCCCATGTCGGCGAGGCAGTGCAGGCCGTAGTCCCGGTACGTGAACCGGGCCTCGTGGATGACCAGCCCGGCGTCCACCCGGCCGTCCCGGACGGCGGGCATGATCTCGTGGAACGGCAGGACGACGACCTCGCCCAGGCCGCCCGGCACCGCCGTGGCGGCCCAGAGCCGGAACAGCAGGTAGGCGGTGGACCGCTCGGAGGGCACCGCGACCGTCTTCCCGCTCAGGTCGTCGCCGCTGTCCGGGCGGGTCAGCACCAGCGGGCCGCAGCCGCGCCCGAGCGCGCCGCCGCAGGGCAGCAGCGTGTACTCGTCCAGCACCCAGGGCAGCGCCGCGTAGCTGACCTTGAGGACGTCCAGTTCGCCGCGTTCGGCCAGGCCGTTGGTGACGTCGATGTCCGCGAAGGTGACCTCGGGGACGTCCGCGCCCGGGACGCGTCCGTGCGCCCAGGCGTGGAAGACGAAGGTGTCGTTGGGGCAGGGCGAGTAGGCGATGCTCAGCCGTTCAGCCACGGCCGGCCTCCTTCGACGCGTTCCGGCAGGATGTCAGCAGTTCGGGGTAGGGGAGGGCGGCGAAGGCGCGCTCCAGCGCGGCCAGCGCGTCGCCGATCCGCCAGGCCGCCCGGTCGCGGGGGCCCACGGGGTTGGAGACGGTGCGCAGCTCGAACACCGGCACCCCGTGCCGGGCCGCCGCCTCGGCGACCCCGAACCCCTCCATCGCCTCGGCCGCCACCCGCGGGTGGCGGGCGGCCAGCTCGGCGGCCCGCCCGGCGCTGCCGGTCACCGTGGAGACGGTCAGCACGGTGCCGGTGAGGACGGGGCCGGCGACGGCGGCCAGCGCCTCGGCCGCGAGTGCCACGGCAGCCGGGGCGGGGGTGTGCCGGACGGTTCCGAAGCCCAGCTCGGTGACGTCGGCGAAGCCCTCGGGGGTCTCCGCGCCCAGGTCGGCGGCGACGATGTGCTCGGCGATCACGGTCGCGCCGACCGGCGCCTGCGGGGCGAAGCCGCCGGCGATCCCGGCGGAGACCACCAGGTCGTAACGGGCGGCGGTGAGGGCGGTGGCCGTGGCCGCTGCTGCGGCGGCGGGGCCGACCCCGCCGGCCAGCACGTCGACCGTCACGCCCGACGGGTGCTCGACCCGGTCCGGTGCGCCGCCGGGCCACCGCACGTCGGGGGCTGCGGGAGCCGCCGGACCCGCGGATGCGTGAGCGGTCGCGGGAGCGGTCGCGTGAGTGGCCGCCTGAGCCGTCGCGGGAGTGGAGGGGGACGCGCAGGCGCCGGCCGCGGTCAGACCGCGCAGCACGGCCTCGGCTTCGGGGGCCACCGCGACGACGACGAGCAGCCGGGCCCGCGCGGGGCCCGACTGCTCGTCGGGAAGTCGTGCCGTCACCGGACGGCCGTCAGTTGTCCTGGGTGTTCAGCTGGAAGTACCAGACGCCGTAGATCGATTCGGGCTGGTCCGGGTCGGTCTCCACCACGGTGATCAGGGTCTTGCCCGAGGCGTTGAGCGCCTTGCTGGCGGGGACCGAGCCCGAGTAGGTGGTGTCCTTGGCCGCCGAGGCCAGGATGAACCGGCCGCCGGAGCCCTGCTGGCCGCCGTTGGTGTTGGCCCACCAGCCGCGGTCGGCCACCTCCGGGCTCACACCGACGCCGATCCGGTCGCTGACGACCACGTCCGACTTGGGAAGCGTGCCGCTCTCCAGGGCCTTGGCGGCCTTGTCCTGGCACTCCTCCTGCTGCAGGTCGGTCAGCGGGCTGCCGTCGTTGAAGCAGAACGGGTCCGCCGCGAACGAGGAGTTGCCGACCGTCAGGGTCACGCGGTGGTCGCTGATCTCGTGCTGGCCGGACGCGAACGCGATGGACCCGCCGACCGTGCCGGCGCCGATCACGACGACGGCGCCGAGGGCGGCGATGACACGGGTGCTGAGGCTCATGCGTCAGAGGCTACCGGGCTTTCCCGATCACGCTACGCGGGGGTCGGCAACCGCGTGTTGTGCCTCGGCCGGTGCGGGGCGCCCGCGGCACCCGAGGGGCCCGCGCGTGCCGCGTCACCCCGGGGCGCGCCGGGGCGCCTCACGCCACCCGGGGCGCGGTCGAGCGGTGTCGCAACCCCACCCGGAAGAGCGAGCGGACCGTCCAGAGCAGCACCGCGCCGACCACGGCCGCCGCCACCGAGAGCCCCAGCGCCCCGTTCAGCGGCAGCAGGATGCCGACCGCGCCGCCGACCACCCAGGACATCTGCAGCAGCGTCTCCGACCGGGCGAAGGCGGAGGTCCGCACCGACTCGGGGACGTCCCGCTGGATCAGGGCGTCCAGCGACAGCTTGCCCAGCGACGCCGCCACCCCGGAGGCCCCGGCGACCAGCACCACCGTCACCGCGCCGTACCAGAGCGCGGCCGCCGCCGTGGCGCAGCCGGCCAGCAGCAGCATCGCCGTGACCGTCACCTCCGGGCCGCGGGTGCGCAGCATGGCGCCGAGCACCGAACCCAGCGCGTTGCCCGTTCCGGCGGCCAGCGCCACGATCCCGAGCGCCAGGGTCGGCTGGAGACTGCCGATCGGCTCCTCGCGGAGCAGGAACGCCAGGAACATCACCAGGAAGCCCACCAGCCAGCGCAGCGCCGACATCGCGCGCAGCGCCAGGATCACCGACGGTCCGACGGTGCGCAGCGACGCCTTGGGCCGCTGGTCGGCGGGCGCCGGCTCGTCCGCCTTGCCGTGCAGCACGCCGTGGTGCCCCGGCCCGTGCTCCTCGGCGTGCAGGACGGCCCGCTGCTCACCCTTGGCCGAGTCCACCTTGTGCGGCAGGTGGAAGGCCATCAGGGTGCCCGCCACGAACACCAGGAACGCCCCGCGCAGCGGCCAGCCCGGCCCGATCAGGTGCAGCAGGCCGCCCACCCCCGCCGCCACCATGGTGGCCAGCAGCCCGGCCAGGGTGACCCGGGAGTTCGCCTTCACCAGCGACAGCCGGCTCGGCAGCAGCCGGGGCACCACCACGCTGCGCACCACGCCGTACGCCTTGGACGCGACCAGCACGCCCAGGGCCTCCGGGTAGAGCGCCAGTCCGCCGCCGGTCACCACGCCGGCCATCGTCCAGGCGAGCACCGCCCGGGCCAGCATCGACATCGCCATGGCGGCCCGCCGTCCGTGCGGCAGACGGTCCAGCAGCGGGCCGATCACCGGGGCGAGCAGGGCGAACGGGGCCATCGTGATCAGCAGGTAGAGCCCCACCCGGCCGCGGGCCTCGCCGGTCGGGACGGAGAAGAAGATGGTGGAGGCCAGCGCGACGGTGATCAGCATGTCGCCGAAGGAGTTCAGCGCGTGCAGCTCGATCAGTTTGGCCAGGCCCGACTCGCCGGCGCCCTCGGCGGAGGTGGCCCGACGGATCCGGCGGCCGGTGCCGTGCACCATCTTGCCGGTGCGGGAGCCGGCGGCGGAGGCGGTGCGGACCAGGAAGTTGCGGCGCCGCTCCCCGTCCTCCTCCTCCGGTTCCTCTCCCGGTCCGGCCTGTCCGGTCTGCTGTCCGGTCTGCTGTTCGACCTCGGGGGTCCCGGCGGCCTTCCGGAGATCCACGGTCGTCCCAGACGCCCCGGACGTCCCGGTGTCCGTGAGGTCCCCGGGTACGTCGGCGGCGTCGGGATGCGGGTCGGGATGCGGGTCGGGGTGTGAGTCGGCGGGCGAGGCGACGGGGCCGGACGCGGACGCGGGAGCGGGCGTCGTGAAGGAGTCCACCGGTTGCGGTTCGCCCGCACCGTGGACCGGGGGTTGCTGTCGCGGCACGGCGTTCGCCTCGTCGGGGCTGCCGGCCTGCGAGGGGCGCAGTACGTGCTGCGACGGTTTTTCGTCCGCCACAAGGCCATCCTGCCCCAGAATCGGGAAGGCAACGCGAGATTCCGCTCCGCGCGGCGCGGCCGGGCACGGTCCGTGAGCACGGCCGCTACCGCTCTCCGGCGCTTTCGCGCACCGCCGTCCCGGCACAGGGACGGCCCCGGACTGTGCCGGGTGGCCGACCGACGGGTAGCCTGCCCAGGGTCCGCCCGAGCGATCGGCCGGCGCCCGTCGGACCCGGCGAGCGGCGCGGCCGGTATCCGAGGCGGGCCGCGGTCGCGCAGAATGGACGAGGGACACCGAGCCGCGACGGACAGGCAACACGCCGTGGGTGACAGAAGAACTGGGAGAGAATCGACGCCGTGAGTGCTGCGATGCGAAGCCGTACCCCTGATCGGCTCTGTGCCGAGGCCGTCGAACTCGCCCGCCAGGCTGCGGAAGAGGCGGTCGGCACGGAAACCGTGGGAGCGCACCTCGGCGTCCAGGCGGAGGCCGACCGTGTCGTCACCCACACCTTCGAGTGCCTCGACGCGGCCTACCGCGGCTGGCACTGGGCGGTCACCGTGGCGCGCGCCCCGCGGGCCAAGAACGTGACGCTGGACGAGGTCGTGCTGCTGCCCGGCTCCGACGCGATCCTCGCCCCGCAGTGGGTGCCGTGGAGCGAGCGGCTGCGTCCGGGTGACATGGGACCCGGTGACCTGCTCCCCACCGACGCCGACGACCTGCGCCTCGAACCGGGCTGGACCGGCGAGGACGAGCCCGCGCCGAACTCCGTGGTGGCCCAGGTCGCCCAGGAGGACGTGGTGGTCAGCGACCCGCACGTCGAGCCCGCCCCGGCCCGCGCCCAGATCGGCGCCGTCGCCGACGAGCTCGGCCTGGGCCGCAGCCGGGTGCTCTCCCGGCTCGGTCTGCACCTGGCGGCCGACCGCTGGGAGAAGGCGCACGGCTCGCAGACCCCGATGGCGCAGTCGGCCCCGGCCTCCTGCGTCAGCTGCGGCTTCCTGATCCCGATCGGTGGCACGCTCGGCCAGGCGTTCGGTGCCTGCGGCAACGAGTTCGGTCCGGCCGACGGCCAGATCGTCTCCTTCGCGTACGGCTGCGGCGGCCACTCCGAGGCGGCGGTCATCCCGGCCCCGCCGGCGCCGTCCGAGCTGATCCTGGACGAGCTGGTCGTCGAGCCGATGCAGTTGCACCCCGACCGCACCTCCGGCTCCGTGGAGCCCGACGCCCCGGCCGAGGAGCTCGGCCACTCCTGAGCCGACGGCTTTCCGCGTCCGGCCCCGCCCACCCGGGCGGGGCCGGACGCCGTCGTACGGGCCCGTCCGGACGCCTCCGTGCCGGCGGACACGCTCCCGGCGCCGGACCGCCCCGCACCGCCGGACGCCGCCGCACCCCTCCTGATCGGCCCGGACCGCGCCACGGCACCGGTGCGCACCCACCCCGGTCGGCCGGGGGTCCCCGGGCGGGGGACAATGCCCCGTACGAAGTACAGGGCGGCGGAAGGCGGCAGGTCCAGTGGAACCTCGGATCATCGGCAGCGGAATGGACGAGCACCTCGCGGACCACTTCGGCAGCGCCGGTCTGCGCCGCCGTGTGCTGGACGCCTGGGCCGCCTCCCCGGCCCGGTTCCGGGAGGACGCCAACGCCGAGGAGGAGCTCGCGCTCGGCGGCTACCGCGACCGGCTGGTGGTCGAGTTGGCGCAGAACGCCGCCGACGCCGCGGCCCGCGCGGGCGGCGCCCCCGGCCGGCTGAGGCTCACCCTGGCGGACGGCGTGCTGGCCGCCGCCAACACCGGCGCGCCGCTGGACGCCGCCGCCGTCGAGTCGCTCTCCACCCTGCGTGCCTCCTCCAAGCGCGACTCCGAGGCCGGGGGCCGGCCCACCGTCGGCCGGTTCGGCGTCGGCTTCGCCGCCGTCCTCGCCGTCACCGACGAACCCGCCGTGCTCGGCGCGGCCGGCGGCGTGCGCTGGTCGCTCGGCGAGGCCCGCTCGCTGGCCGAGGCCCAGCCCGCACTCACCGAGGAGCTGCGCCGGAGGGACGGTCATGTGCCTTTGCTGCGGCTGCCGTTCGCGGCCGAGGGCCCGGCGCCCGACGGCTACGACACGGTGGTCGTCCTGCCGCTGCGCGACGCGGCCGCCGAGGACCTCACCCGTCGTCTGCTGGCCGCCGTCGACGACGCCCTGCTGCTGACCCTCGCGGGCCTCTCCGAGATCGTCGTGGAGACCCCGGACAGCACCCGCGTCCTCACCCGCAGCGCCGCCGAGCCGCGTCCGGACGGCGTCACCGAGGTGACCGTCACCGACGACGCGGGCGGCAGGCTGCGACGGACCGTCTGGCAGACCGCCGGCGCCTCCGGCTCCCTGGACGCGGCCCTGCTCGCCGACCGTCCCACCGAGGAGCGCTCCCGCCCGTACTGGACGGTGACCTGGGCCGTTCCGGTCGACCCCGAGGGCACCCCGCAGGCGCCCGGGGTCGACCCGGTGCTGCACGCGCCCACGCCCAGCGACGAGCCGCTCGGCCTGCCCGCGCTGCTGATCGCCTCCTACCCGCTGGACTCCACCCGCCGGCACGTCGCCCCGGGCCCGCTCGCCGACTTCCTCACCGAGCGCGCCGCCGACTGCTACGCCGACCTGCTGCGCTCCCGGGGCGGCGACCTCGGCTCGCTCGGGCTCGTCCCCGGGCCGCTCGGCCAGGGAGCGCTGGACAACGCGCTGCGCGCCGCGATCCTCTCCCGGCTGCCCGGCACGCCGTTCCTGCCCCACCCGGCGCCGGTCGCGCAGGGGACGCCCGCGCTGCGCCCCCGCGACGCGACGCTGCTGGAAGGCGCGGACGGCTCGGTGGTCGAGGCGCTGGCGCCGATCTTCCCCGGCCTGCTGCCGGCCGGCCTGGAGCGCCGGACCGAACTGCGGGTGCTGAACGTGCGCCGGGTGCCGCTCGCCGAGGTGGTCGACCAGCTCGGCGGCCTGGACCGCGAGCCGGCCTGGTGGCGGAACCTCTACGCGGCGCTCGGCGGGGCCGACCCGGAGGCGCTCGGCGCGCTGCCCGTCCCGCTCGCCGACGGACGGACCGTCACCGGCCCGCGCCGCGTCCTGCTGCCCTCCGACGACGCCGACTGGGCGGCGTTCCCCGGCTATCCGGAGTCGCTGGCCGGCGCGCTGGCCGTGCTCGACCTCCGACTCGCCCACTCCGAGGCCGCGCACCCGCTGCTGGCCAAGCTCGGGGCCGGCGCCGCCACCCCGGCCGGGGTCCTGGACACCCCCGAGGTGCGGGCGGCCGTCGCGCGTTCCTACGAGGTGGCCGAGGACGACCCGGACGCCGCCGCGGACCTCGCCGATGCCGTCCTGGCCCTGGTCAAGGCGGCCGCCCCGGCCGTGGGCGAGCACCCCTGGCTGGGCCGCCTCGCGCTGCTCGACGACGAGGGCGAGCCGGCCCGTGCGGGCGAACTCGTGCTCCCGGACAGCCCGTTCGCAGCCCTGGCCCGGGAGGACGACGCCGGCTGGGTGGACGACGACCTGCTGGAGCGCTGGGGCCCCGAGGTGCTCACCGCCGTCGGCGTGCTGGCCGACTTCGTGCTGGTCCGCGCCGAGGACGTGGTGCTCGACCCGGACGACCTGGAGCGGCTCGACCCGACCGCGCCCGCCGACCGCGCGGCCGGCGGTCACCCCACCGGCCTGATCGACGAGGCGCCGGACGGCCTCGCCGAGTGGGCCGAGGACGTGCTGGAGGTCCTGAACGCCGACGCGGGCAACCCGACGGGCCTCCCACCGGTTGCCGCCGAGCTGCTGGCCGTCCGCGACCTCGATCTGGTGGAGGACGACGCGTGGCCGCAGGCGCTGGCCGCGCTCGCCCGGCCGCCCTACCGGGACGCCGTGGTCACCCCCGTCCGCACCCTGCTGCCCGACGGCTCGTACGCCGACCTGCCGCCGTACACCGCCTGGTGGCTGCGTGACCACCCGGTGCTGGACGGCCGGGAGCCGGCCGGGCTGCGCGCGGCAGGCGCCGACCCGCTGCTCCGCGGCCTCTACGACGAGGCGCGGACCGCGCTCGACGAACAGTTCCTGCACGCGCTGGGCGTCCGCACGACGCTGACGGCGCTGCTGGCCGAGCCGCACGGGCCGGACGAGGTGCTGGACCGGCTCGCCGACCCGGAGGCCGAGGTCGGGCACCGCCAACTGCACGGCATCCACAGTGCGTTGGCCCGCGTGCCGGTCGAGCGGATCGAACCGCTGGACGTGGTGCGGGCGTTGCCGCCGCTGGACCGCTCCACCGGCCGCCGCCCGTCGCGGACGGTGATCGTGGACGCTGCCGACGCGGTCGTCGCGGACGCCCCCGACCTGGTTCAACTCCTGCACGACCACGCGTTGTTGCCGGTGGCTCCGGCGCTGGCGGCCGACCTCGCCGAGCGGCTGCACGTCTCGCTGGCCAGCGAGGTGGCCGGCGGGCGGGTGCTCTCCGAGGGCGCGCTGCACCGGGTGCCGGCCGTGGTGCGGGAGTTGCTGCCCGGCTGTCCGGTCGCCTACGAGGAGCACGAGGAGCTGCTGGTGGTCGGCCCGGACGGCGGCGAGGCCGCCGTCGACTGGCGCTGGGACACCGGGGCGGACGCACCCGAGGCGCCGTACGACCCGGAGTCGGCCGAAGAGGCCGACGAGGACGACGAGTTCGAGGTCCCGCCGGTGCCCGGTCTGCTGCACGCCGCCACTCCGGAAGGGCTGGCCGCAGGGCTCGCCTGGTCGGTGGGCCAGTGGCACCGGCGGTTCGAGGTGCTGGCCGCGCTCAGCGAGCCCGACCGGGCCTACGAGCTCTCCGCGGCCCGGGACTTCGAGGGCTGAGCGGGGCGGCCCGGTCGGGCCTGCTCCGGCGCCCGGGTCGCCGCCCGGGTCGCCGCCCGGGCCCGTTCCGGTGTCCGGTCCCGCAGCTGTTCCCGCACCCGTTCCGGCGTTTCAGGAGCGGGTGCCGGAGCGGGTCCGGCCACGCGCGATCAGTCGCAGGTAGATCCCCAGCGTCACGACCACCCAGACCGCGCCGAGCAGGGCCGTCGCCACCTTCACCAGCCGCGGTCCGGCGTCGACACCGGCGAGCGTGCCGGCCCCCACCAGCGCCAGGGCCAGCAGACCGGTCGCCAGCAGGCCGCCCAGGAAGGCGGTGAACGCCTCCAACTCCCCACCCCTGCGCGCCATGCGGAACCCCCCCGGTTCGGGCTCGATCCGTCCAGTGCGGTCAATCATCCGTCCTGCGTCGCATGATGCGCCAGGTCACTTCCAGCAGAATTCCGGCGATCAGCGCGATCCCGACGCCGATCCACGGGTCCCGGGTGCCGGACAGCGAGAGCTGGAAGAAGTCGGAGAGCCACGGCACGGTCAGGACCAGGGCGAACGCCCCGCCCATCGTCCCGATCAGCAGCAGCCGCCACCAGTTGTACGGCCGGGCCACGATCGCCAGCACCCAGATGGCGACCAGGAAGAGCGTCAGGGTGGCGACGCTGGTGTCCGATTCGAGGTCGGTCGCATGGTCCGCACGGGCCAGTGCGTACGCGGTGAAGGTGGCTGTACCGGCGATGATGCCGCCGGGGATCGCCAGCCGGAGCACCCGCCGGACGAAGCCGGTCCGGGCCCGCTCGTTGTTGGGCGCCAGTGCCAGGAAGAAGGCCGGCACGCCGATGGTGAGCGTGGAGAGCACGGTCGAGTGCCTGGGCAGGAACGGGTACGGCGAATGGGTGAAGATCACCAGCAGGGCGAGCAGCACCGAGTAGACCGTCTTCACCAGGAAGAGCCCGGCGACCCGTTCGATGTTCCCGATCACCCGCCGGCCCTCGGCGACCACCGAGGGCATGGTCGCGAACGAGTCGTCGAGCAGCACGATCTGCGCGACCGCCTTGGTGGCGTCGCTGCCGGTGCCCATCGCCACGCCGATGTCCGCGTCCTTGAGCGCCAGCACGTCGTTGACACCGTCGCCGGTCATCGCCACGGTGTGGCCGCGCGACTGCAGGGCGCCGACCAGTTCGCGCTTCTGCTGCGGGCTGACCCGGCCGAAGACGGTGGTCCGCTCGGCGGCGTCGGCGAACGCCTCCGGGTCGGTGGGCAGGGTGCGCGCGTCCAAGGGGTGGTCGGCGCCGGGCAGCCCGAGGTGGGCGGCGACCGCGCCGACCGAGACGGCGGCGTCGCCCGAGATCACCTTGGCCTGGACGCGCTGGCTCTCGAAGTAGCGCAGGGTGTCGGCGGCGTCGTCGCGCAGCCGCTGCTGGAGCACCACCAGGGCGAGCGGCCGGAGGCCGGCGGCCGGGTCGGGGGCGTCGAGCGGGGTGGGCGTGCGCCCGAGCAGCAGCACCCGCAGGCCCTGGGTACCCAACTCGTCCACCTCGGCGAGCGTCGGGTGGCCGTCCGGCAGCAGCACGTCCGGTGCGCCGAGCAGCCAGGTGGCCTCGCCGCCCTGCGGCTCCAGCAACTGCACGCCGCTCCACTTGCGGGCGGAGGAGAAGGGCATCGCCTCGATGACCCGCCAGCCGCCGCTCCGCTCGCCGCTGCCGTCGCCGTAGGCGTCGATCACGGCGCGCATCGACGGGTTGGGGCGGGCGTCGGCGCCGGCCATCATGCCCAGCGCCTGCTTGACGATCTCCTTGACGGTGCCGCGGTCGTCCAGACCGTCCCGGGCCTCGGGGCCGTCCTGGCCGTCCCCGGTGCCCGTGATGCTCCGCCCGACCGGGCCCCGGCCTTCCCGGTCCGGGTCGCTCCCGTCGGGACCGGTCTCGATCAGGCGCAGGTCGACGACGTCCATGCCGCCCTCGGTGAGGGTGCCGGTCTTGTCCAGGCAGACGGTGTCCACCCGGGCCAGCCCCTCGATCGCCGGCAGCTCCTGCACCAGGCACTGCTTGCGGCCCAGCCGGACCACTCCGATCGCGAAGGCCACCGAGGTCAGCAGCACCAGTCCCTCGGGCACCATCGGCACGATCCCGGCGACCATCCGGCGGACCGCTTCCTTCCAGTCCCGGCCCTCCACCGCGAGCTGGCTGATGATCAGACCGATCGCGGTGGGCACCAGCAGCCAGGTGATGAACCGCAGGATGCTGTCGATGCCACTGCGCAGCTCCGACTTCACCAGGGTGAACCGGCTCGCCTCCTCGGCCAGCTGTGCGGCGTACGCCTCGCGGCCGACCTTGGTGGCGGTGAACGCGCCGGCACCGGCCACCACGAAGCTGCCGGACATCACCTGGTCGCCGGGCTGCTTGAGGACCGGGTCCGGTTCGCCGGTGAGCAGGGACTCGTCGATCTCCAGGCCGTCCGCCTCGGTGACCTCGCCGTCGACGATCACCTTGTCGCCGATGCCGAGCAGCACGGTGTCGTCCAGCACGATCTCGCCGACCGCGAGCTGCTGGACGGTGCCGTCCCGGCGGACCTGGGGTTTGGCCTCGCCGATCAGCGCGAGGCTGTCCAGGGTCTTCTTGGCGCGCAGCTCCTGGATGATGCCGATCGCCGTGTTGGCGACGATGACCAGGCCGAAGAGGCCGTCCTGGAGGGGGCCGACGATCAGGATGATCCCGAACATCACGCCGATGATCGCGTTGAACCGGGTGAAGACGTTGGCCCGGACGATCTCCTTGGCCGAGCGGCTGGAGCGGACCGGGACGTCGTTGACCTCGCCGCGGGCGACCCGCTCGGCCACCTCGGCGGCGGTCAGGCCGCCGCGCCGGCCGGGCAGCAGCCCGAGCGGGTGCGCGCCTTCGGGCTTCTCCTCGGTGGGCCGGTCCTCGGCAGGCTGGGCAGGCTGCGTCATGGCACCGACTCTACGGGTGCCTTATGTCCGATGCGTGCTACTAAAGGACTATTCAGTCCGACCGGGTGGCCGGGTCCGTGCCGTTCCCGTTCGGGGCCTGCGCCCGGGCCTCGGCGGCCCGGCTGCGGGCGATGGCGTCCCGGCGGGCGCGGCAGTACCAGAGGCCGATCAGGCCGAGCCCGCTGCCGGCCAGGCAGATCCAGGGCCAGTTGCCGTGGCCGTGGTCGGAGAGGGTGCCCCAGAAGGGCAGCAGCACCAGGAAGGCGACGAACCACACCACCGTGCCGCCGCCGACGATGGCGACGTCGTTGGCCTCCAGCGACGGGGGCGAGGGGTGCAACGGCGTCTTCGGCATGGGCTCTAGGGTACGGTGCGGCGGGCGCTTGTCCGATTCCGTGCCGCAGCTGTCTCTTTCTTTCCGGAAACCCCTTCGTTCTACGCGCGAAGATGGCGTACGAGCGAACAGGGAACTCATACTTGTGTCCCCGGTCGGCCGCGGCATGCTCAGAACACCTTGCTTCGTGCCCGTCCCACCGGGCCGCCCGGCCACCGTCGCTCCGGGTGGGTCCCCCTCTCCTCAGCCCCCACCAGAGGATGCAGCATGCCCGTGGCCCAGCCGACCGCCGAGTCGCCCGAGCCCACCTCCGACGCGCCGAAGCCCCCGTCCGGCGCGATGGACCGTTACTTCCGGATCAGCGAGCGCGGCTCCACCCTGCCGCGCGAGATCCGCGGTGGCATCGCCACCTTCTTCACCATGGCGTACATCCTGGTGCTCAACCCGATCATCCTGGCCAGCGCCACGGACATGAACGGCGCCCACCTGGACAGCGCCCAGCTGGTCACCGCCACCGCGCTCACCGCGGGCCTCACCACGCTGCTGATGGGCGTCATCGGCAACGTCCCGATCGGCCTCGCCGCCGGCCTCGGCGTCAACACCATCGTCGCCCTCCAGCTCGCACCCAAGATGACCTGGCCCGACGCGATGGGCATGGTGGTGCTGGCCGGCTTCGCGATCATGCTGCTGGTCGCCACCGGCCTGCGCGAGCGCGTGATGAACGCCGTCCCGCTCGGCCTCCGCAAGGCCATCGCGATCGGCATCGGCCTCTTCATCAGCCTCGTCGGCCTGGTCGACTCCGGCTTCGTCAGCCGCATCCCGGACGCCGCCCACACCACCGTCCCGCTCCAGCTCGGCACCGGTGGCCACCTGCTCGGCTGGCCCGTCCTGATCTTCGTGCTCGGTCTGCTGCTCACCCTGGTGCTGATCGTCCGCAAGGTGCCCGGCGCGATCCTGGTCTCGATCGCGGTCATGACCGGCCTCGCGGTCGTCATCGACAAGATCGCCGACATCCCGGCCCTCAACTGGGGCCTGACCGTCCCGGCCTGGCCCGGCAATCCGGTCGCCGCCCCCGACTTCGGCCTGGTCGGCGAGGTCAGCCTCTTCGGCGGCTTCGAGAAGGTCGGCGTCCTCACCGGCGTCCTCTTCGTCTTCACCGTGCTGATGTCCTGCTTCTTCGACGCGATGGGCACCATCCTCGGCGTCGCCGACGAGGCCCACCTGCTGGACGAGAAGGGCGACCTGCCGGGCATCAACAAGGTCCTGATGATCGACGGCATCGCCACCGCCGCGGGCGGCGCGACCTCCTCCTCGGCCAACACCTGCTTCGTCGAGTCGACCGCAGGCGTCGGCGAGGGCGCCCGCACCGGCTTCGCCTCGATCGTCACGGGCGGCCTCTTCGTGGTGGCCCTGTTCCTCACCCCGCTCGCCACCATGGTCCCCGCCCAGGCCGCCACCCCCGCCCTGGTCGCCGTCGGCTTCCTGATCCTGGCCAACTCGATCAAGGACATCGACTGGGCCGACTACACCATCGCGATCCCGGCGTTCCTGACCATCGTGATGATGCCGTTCACCTACTCCATCACCAACGGCATCGGCTTCGGCTTCATCACCTTCTGCATCCTGCGCCTCGCCGCCGGGCGTGGCCGCGAGGTCCCGGTCGCGATGTACGCGGTCTCCGCCGTCTTCGCCTTCTACTACCTGATGCCGGCCCTCGGCCTGCTCTGATCCCGCTGAGCTTTCAACGGCCCCACATCTTCATGGGTGTGGGGCCGTTGGTGTCGGAGCGTGCGAGGGCCGCCAGTATTCGTCAGTCTGACGCGAATTTGCCGGAGCGGGCTGTTGAGGTCGCTCCGCTCTGCGATGCTGAAGGTCCGTCGAGAGGGGCCGCGGCTATGCAGTGGAAGATCCACGGGGAACGTCCGATCTACGAGAACCCTTGGGTGAACCTGTGGCTGGCTGATGTCGAGCAGCCCGACGGGCACCGCTGGGAGCACCATGTGGTCAAGCTGAGGCACCTGGCCGTCGCGGCCATCGTGAACAGCGAGAAGCAGGTGCTCATGATGTGGCGGCACCGCTTCATCACCAACACCTGGGCCTGGGAACTCCCGATGGGGCTGATCGAGCCGGACGAGACCCCGGTGGAGGCTGCGGCCCGCGAAGCGCTGGAGGAGACCGGTTGGAAGGTCGGTGAGGTCAAGCCGCTGATCTACGCCCAGCCGGCGAACGGGATCACCGACTCCGAGCACTTCGTGTTCCGGGCCGATGCTGTTGAGTACGTAGGGCCGCCGACCGAGCGAAACGAGTCCGATCGGATCGAGTGGGTCGCTCTGTCCGAGCTGCGCGGCATGATCGACCGCCGCGAGATCGTCAGCAGCGGCACGCTCGTGGGTGTGCTCTACCTCTTGCTCGACGAGGGCGGTCTCTGATCATCTGGCCGAGCCGGTGATCCGGTCGACCAGTTCCTCGGCCCGGGTGTGGCCGCGGTAAGGCTTGAGCAGCCGGCGGAACTCCTGGAGGTGGGCGCTCGCGCGGCCGAAGGCTTCGCGCATCGTCGCCCGGAGGCTGAGACAGGCAAGCACGTTGGCGATGAACGGGCGGTCGCCGATCTCGCGCGCGAACCGGAGCGCTTCGGTGAAGTAGCTCTGGGCGGTGTTGAACTGCCGTGCGTCGAAGTACCACCGATGGGAGAACGACCCCGGCACCATCCTCGGCTTCGGCACGCAGGTGGCCCAGTCCTGGGAGGTTCGCGCGGGCGGCTGGGAAGCCCAGGGCCGCAACCGCGACTACCCCCAGTTCGAGGTGGTCGCCGGCGACGATCACACGCCGGTCGGCATCACGACCCTCTCGATCGACCCCGCCGTGAGGACGGCCGAGTACGCCATCCTCCTCGCCCCGGAGGCGCGCGGTAAGGGCTTCGCGGCTGAGGCCACTGAGCTGACGCTCCGCTGGGCCTTCGAGTACACGGCACTGCGGATGGTGTGGCTCAAGGTCCTGGAGTCGAACGTGGCGGGCGTCTTCGCCTCCTACTACCTGACGCCGGCCCTCGGTCTGCTCTGACGGACCCGCACGCTGCGGCGGACACCGTGCGCGGCGTGCGGCCTCCGGGGCTCGGCATTCGTCGTGCGGGGCGGTGGCTGCCCGCTCCGTCCGGCCGGGAACGCGGACGGGGCGGCGCAGGCCGACGGGGTGTCGGGGTACGCCGCCCCGGGGCGGGGCGAGTGGCGGGTGGTGGTGGGTGCCGCCATGGCGGCTACTTCGGGTCGCGGTTGAACGTCGAGGTCGACCAGCGGTAGCCGAGCGCCGCGAGGCCCAGGCACCAGGCGACGGCGAGCCACCCGTTGTGGCCGATCTCGCTGCCGAGCAGCAGTCCGCGCAGGGTCTCGATGGCGGGGGTGAAGGGCTGGTACTCGGCGATCGGCTGGAACCAGCCGGGCATGGAGTGGATCGGGACGAAGGCGCTGGAGAGGAGCGGCAGCAGGATCATCGGCAGCGCGTTGTTGCTGGCGGCCTCGGCGTTCGGGCTGATCAGACCCATGCCGACGGCGATCCAGGTGAACGCCAGGGCGAAGAGCACGAGCAGCCCGAACGCGGCCAGCCACTCCAGGGCGGTGGCGTCCGTGGAGCGGAAGCCGATGGCCGCGCCGACGGCGCCGACGAGGACCACGCTGGCGACCGACTGCAGCACGCTGCCGACGACGTGTCCGACGAGCACCGACGGGCGGTGGATCGCCATCGTGCGGAAGCGGGCGATGATGCCCTCGGTCATGTCGTTGGAGACGGACACCGCCGTCCCGACCACGGTGCTGCCGATGGTCATCAGCAGAAGGCCCGGGACGAGGTAGGCGATGTACGCGGAGCGGTCCGGGCCGCCGCCGCCTCCGAGGCCCGCGCTCATCGTGTCGCCGAAGACGTAGACGAAGAGCAGCAGCAGCATGATCGGTGTGAGCAGCAGGTTCAGGGTGAGGGACGGGTAGCGCCGGGCGTGCAGGAGGTTGCGGCGCAGCATGGTCGAGGAGTCGCGCAGGGCGAGGGTGAGGGAGCTCATCGGGCGTTCTCCTTGGCCTGGTGGGGGATGTCGGTGCCGCCGGTGAGGGCGAAGAAGACGTCGTCGAGGTCGGGGGTGTGGACGGTGAGTTCGTCGGCTTCGATGCCGGCGGTGTCGAGGTGGTCGAGGACGGTGCGCAGGTGGCGCTGGCTGCCGTCGCTGGGGATCTGGAGGGTGAGGGCGTCGTCGTCGCGGGTGGTTTCGGGCAGTGCGGAGGTGGCGTTGCGGTAGGCGGTGGGGTC
>NZ_JBHXDN010000067.1:0-52590 GCF_042726075.1 Kitasatospora sp. NPDC127035
GTAACGCCAACCGGCGGGGCCCCGTTTTTCCCCACCGGCTTCCCGTTCCCCGTTCCTGGGCCCCCCCCCGAGCCAGTGGCTCGGGGGGCGCCCCCGTCTTCTCCCGCTGCGCGGCCGGCCTGCCGTCCTACTGCCCCGCCGACCCTCTGCGCTGTTGCCCTGCCGACCTGTCGTCAGCCGGTCAGCGCGGCCTTCACCGCGGCGGCGACCCGGCCGCCCTCGGCCAGACCGTCGACCTTCGGCTTCACCAGCTTCATCACGGCGCCCATGCCCTGCGGCCCGGTCGCACCGCTCTCGGCGACGGCGGCGGTCACGATCGCCGCCAGCTCGTCGTCGGAGAGCTGCTTGGGCAGGTAGTCGGCCAGCACCTCGCCCTCGGCCCGCTCCCGGGTGGCCTGCTCGGTCCGGCCCGCGGTGTCGAACGCCTCGGCGGCCTCCCGGCGCTTCTTCGCCTCCCGACCGATCACCTTCAGCACCTCGGCGTCCGAGAGCTCCCGCTTCGTCTTACCCGCCACCTCCTCGCTGGTGACCGCGGAAAGCGTGAGCCGGATGGTGGACGAGCGGAGCTCGTCCCGGACCCTGATGGCAGCCGTGAGGTCCTCCTGCAGCTGCGCCTTGAGCGTCGTCATGGCCCGAGTCTTTCACCTGCGGCGTTCAGCTGCCCGGCATTAAGCCGTGGGCCTCCGAACGAAGCCGACCCCCTCGGCCCGCCCGCCCGCCGTCCTTCCGGTCCCCTTCCCCTCGGCCCCCATCCGCTCCCTTCCTCTCCGTCCCCCTCCGCTCCCTTCCCATCGCGCAGAGTAACCCTTTAAGGTGGTTACATGACCGATGAGCGAGCCCCGGGGCTGGTCCTGCACCCTCCTGGTGGAGGAACCGCCTTCCACTTCGACCCCGGCGCGCTCTGCCTGGAACTGCTCGCCACCGGCGCGCCGGCGCCGTACACGCGCTACGAGACGCTGCACCGCCCGGCGGACCTCGCCGGGTGGCTCCCGCAGTCCCGGCTGGGCCTGCCGTACGAGGCCGTCCGGATCAGCGACGAGCAGCTCGCGGGCATCCGCACCCTGCGGGACGCCCTCTGGAGGCTCGCCGCGACCCGTGCGGGCGGCGGCGCACCCGGGCTGCTCGACAGCGGCAGGAGCGCCGGGGCCGGCGGGACGGCCGACGACTACGCCGTGCTCAACCGGGCCGCCGCGCTGCCGCCGCTCGCCCCCCAGATCGCCCCGGACGGCACGCCCGCCCCGCCCCTGCCCGGCGACGGCGCCCAACTCGCCTCGACCGTCGCCCGCGACGCGATCGCACTGTTCACCGGCCCGTACGCGGAACGGGTCCGCGAGTGCGGCGCCCACAACTGCCACCTGCTCTTCGTCGACACCTCGCGGCCCGGGCGGCGGCGCTGGTGCTCGATGGAACGGTGCGGCAACCGGCACAAGGTCCGGGCACTGCGGGCCCGGCGCGAACAGGCCGAGTAGCCCCAGGAACGCCGGCCACCCGCGAACCCCGTCGGCGCTCCCGGCGCGTCCGGCACGTCCGAGTCCACCGGTGACACACCCGGTCGGCCCAGCCGTCGCACCGGCCGACGACTGGGCCGACCGAACGCACCACCGGTCGGCCCCCGCACGCCCACCGGCAGTTCACCCGCTGATCCGCCGTCTGAGACCATGGACCGATGCGACCGCTGTACTCCGTCCCCCTCGGAATCGCCGCCACCGGCGCCGCCTGCCTCGCCTACTCCGTTGGGTACGAGGTCCGTTCCTTCCGCCTCCGCCGGGTCGAGATTCCGGTCCTCCCCCGAGGCGCCCGCCCCATCCGGGTACTGCAGGTCTCCGACATCCACATGGTGAGCGGGCAGGGCAGGAAGCAGCGCTGGCTGCAGAGCCTCGCCGGACTCCGGCCCGACCTGGTGGTGAACACCGGCGACAACCTCTCCGACCCGCTCGGCGTCCCCGCCACCCTGGACGCGCTCGGGCCGCTGATGGAGTTCCCGGGCGTCTACGTCTTCGGGTCCAACGACTACTACGGCCCGGCCCGCAAGAACCCGGCCCGCTACCTCCAGGCCCTGCGCAGCGGCGTCCACGGCATGAACAACCCCGACGGCACGGCCGGGCGCGGCGTCAACGGCGCCGTCCACAACCCCTGGGAGAAGCTGCGCGACGGCTTCGACGCCGCCGGCTGGCTCGACCTCACCAACGCCCGGGGCCGGCTCACCGTCGGCGGACTCGACCTGGAGTTCACCGGCCTCGACGACCCGCACATCCGGCGCGACCGCTACAGCGCGGTCACCGGCGGCCCGTCGCCCGACGCCGACCTCTCGCTCGCCGTCGTCCACGCCCCCTACCTGCGTGTCCTCGACGCCTTCACCGCCGACCGCTACCCGCTGATCCTGGCCGGCCACACCCACGGCGGCCAGCTCTGCATCCCCTTCTACGGCGCCCTGGTCACCAACTGCGACCTCGACGCCAAGCGGGTCAAGGGCCTCTCCACCCACCAGGCCGGCGGCCGCCGCTCCTATCTGCACGTCTCGGCCGGCTGCGGCACCAACCGCTACACCCCCGTCCGCTTCGCCTGCCCCCCCGAAGCCACCCTCCTCACCCTCACCCCGGCCGCCCGCTGACCCGCCCGGACGCTCGCCGAGAATCGGATTTCGTCTCTCGGCAAGCGTCCGGTAGAGTTCTACTCGTCGCGAAGGAGACGGAGCGACAAACAGCAGGACCGGGGTGTGGCGCAGCTTGGTAGCGCGCTTCGTTCGGGACGAAGAGGCCGTGGGTTCAAATCCCGCCACCCCGACCCAGCAGTACCAGTCAGGCCCCATCGGAGAGATCCGACGGGGCCTGACTGGTTTCTGTGTGACTGGGCCTCAGGGGCCTGCTGGAACAGGTCGTGCATGACCGTCACGCCCGACCGGGCCGGACTTGCGGCTCCTGGCGTCGCACCGGGCCGCCCCGTGCGTGACGGCTCAACCGTGCCAGGTACGACTGTCGCGGGCCACGGCGAAGATCCGGTCCACCTGGTCGCTCCGAAGCCGGGGCGACCACCTGGACAGTTGCCGGTCCACGTGCGCTCCGTCCAACAGCAGAACCGGGGACTGCGCTGATCCGATCGTGATCGAGGCCGCCCCCACCACGGCGACCACCGGCTGGACCGGCACCGGGAACCCCGAGCGCGCCGAGAGCACTCGCGCGACCTTCGCCGATTCGCTCTGGCTCGCGGGCGCGTAGCGTGTGGCCGCACGGTTGACGGTGATCGCCCGGTCCCCCTGCCAGACGGTGGCGCCCCGGTGGTGCTTCGTGTTGATCGTGAAGACGCCCGGCGGGCCGATGACCAGATGGTCGATGTCGGTTCCGCTGGAGAACTGCACCGAGTGGAGCACCTTCCACCCGTCGGGAAGCCGGTCCAGCCGGCGGCCGACCAGACGCTCACCCCGCAGGCCGACTGCCCACGGGTGAGCCTGCGTCTGCTCCGAACTGAGCCAGTAGGCAAGGCGTCGTTTGATCCAGCTCGGCTCGACCTCGTCGATCTTTCGGCGGATGGAGTCACCAGGAGCGTTCAGCGACAGGTCGAAGCCGGGTGCCGCGGGAGGCGCGACCGGAGGTGCGGACGGCACGGACGGCGGCGGGGGCGGCGGCACGGACGGCGGCACGGGCACGGACGGCGGCGGGGGCGGCGGCACGGACGGCGGCACGGGCACGGACGGCGGCGGGGGCGGCGGCACGGACGGCGGCACGGGCGGGGGCGGCGGCGGGGGCGGCTGAACCGGCGTCGGTTCGGGCCCGCCGGGTGCCGTCGCCAGGTGAGCAGCCAACACGGTCTCGACAACGGCCCGTTGGCGCTCGTCCCGCACCACGGTCTCGCCGGTCTTGAAGTCGTACCAGCCGAGGGCCTTCTCGGCACCGCGCCGGTTCACGTACAACCTGTCGTGGCCGTGACGGCGCCAGCGTCCGACGGTGAACTCGTCCATCCCCACCCCCGAGACAGCGATCGTTCGACGATCCACCTCAGCACGGGGAAGGACGGCTGCCAAGAGGGCGTCGGGGACTGCCGGGTCGGTATTGCGCGGGCGGGGAGCCCCGCCCGGTACGGTCCTCGCCGAGCGTCGGCTCAGGCTCGCTGCGGCGGGCCGGACCTGACAGAAAGTCGGGCCGGCGGCCGACGGGTGGCGGAACCGCAGGCTGACGTTCTCCTACGGCACGGCAGATCGGTTGTCGCGACCGTGCCAGGATCGGGCCGGACGGGGAGTAGCCTGGGCATCACCGAAGGCACTTCGCATGCCGGCACCGGATACTGGCGTCGTCTCCGGCGAACGGCCATGCCGGACTCGGCCTCCGGGTCGAGCCCGGAGACGGGTCCTTGATCATGACTGCGACCCTCGATCGCGCGACGACGTCCGCCGCCCCGGAACCCACCGCCCGGATCTCCCTCGCGCCCGTCGGCGCGCGGGCCGGCCGGTTGGACGGTGCCTGGTGGCCCCGCTCGCGTGATCTTCTTCGCGAACTCCCCTCCCTGGCCGCCGAGATCGACGAACGGTGGGGCCGGGTCACCCGGATCACCGTGAACCCGGCGCAGTGGCCCGTCGTCCCCCGGCGCATCCCGGTCGTCGGGCACACCGTGCACGCGGGTTGGTTCGGGCCCGAGCAGGACGAACACACGATCGCGGTGTGCTCGTACGCCCCACGTCGGCTGAACCTGCTGGTCGTCCCGCCGTCGACGGATGCCGCCGTCGCCGCGCGGCTGATGTCCGAGGCGGCCGGCCCCGCCCGTATGCGGACCGCGAGCGAGCTGCTCGCCGCCGAGGCGGACGGCGCTGCGGACGGGCCGGACGTCCGTTCCGACTTCCTGCCGTCGGCCGCCGCGCCGGGCGACGGCCCCGGCGAGGCCGGACGGCGTGCGGGCGTCGCCCGGAGCCGTGCCGCAGCCTGGCCGGCGACCGCCTAGCCCGCGGTCCCCCGACCGGCCGGGGCCGGGTGCGTCACTCGCGTGACCACTCGGTCTCGGCCCGGGGTTCGGCGGCGGGAACGGACCCGGGCTCGGCGTCGAGGTCGGGATCGAGCGCGTCCCAGAGGCGGACCCTGATCGCCCGGGGGCCGGGAGCGGGCCGGGAGAGCGTACGCACCAGCACGTCGCGCAGGTGGTTGGCGGCCCGCTGCGGCGGTCCGTCGTACTCCAGGGGGTTCGGCAGGGGGGCCTCGTCGTGCCGGGCCCAGCGGCCTTCGTCGTCCTGGGTGTCGAGCACCCACCGGTAGCGCGGCATCCTGGCCTCCTGTGACGACCGACCTGTTCCAGGACAGACCGTAAGCGCCGGACCGGGTGTCGGCGACCGGTGGGCCCTGCGGGGGGATGTCCGCTCAGAGGACTTCGCCCGGAGGGACGGACCCGATGCCGGCGGCGATCAGGATCTGCTGCGCCGAGTCGGTACCGCCCGCCAGGACGGCTTGTGCCATCGCGGCGTGGGCCGCCTCCAGGCTCGCCTGCGGGGGAACGACGAGCAGGCTGAAGTGATCGCGGTCGCCCCGGGTGATGATCACCGTGTCGTCGCCCACCGGGTGGCGGTCGATGTGCACCGACCGGCCGTCGACGACCAGCCGGGCCGGGACGTCGTCCCACGCGTCCGTGTCGAGACCGACGCTCGCCACGGGCCCGAGGTGCTCGGTCAGCGCGGCGACCAGTCCGGGCAGCTCGGCGCCGATGTCCCGCGAGCGGGGCCACCACGCGCCGTCGAGAGCCCCCTCGCGCGACCGGGTGGTCTCCAGCCGGAGCAGAACCGTCCCCGGCCTCGCCGACCGGTGGAACCCGTCCGGCAGCAGACCCGCGTACGGGGCACCGGGTTCGTCCGACATGGCTCGCCACCGATCTGCAGGGACAGGGCCCCTGGTGCTGTGGAGGGCGGTCCTTCGGTTGTGGCGGTTCGGACCGTCCCGCTGCTCCCACGGTACTCCGCGTCCCGTCGGGTGCCCGGCGGTCAGACCTCAGCGCCACTCGATCAGGAACAGGGTGGCGTCGTCGCTGGTCCGCCCGCCCCGCTTCTCCTTCAGGACGTGGGAAAGGGCGCGCACGACCGCGCGCACGCCGCCCGCCGACCGCTCCACCCGCTCGACCCAGTCGATGAGCTGCTCCTCCCCGAACTGCTCACCGCCCACCTCGCGCTCCTCGACCAGGCCGTCGGTGAAGCACAGGACCCGGTCACCGTGCCGGAGCACCCGCTCGCTGATCACCGGCTCCTCGCCGCCGAACCCGACCGGCAGCGTGGTCGCGCTCTCCAGCCGCTCCACGACGACGTGGCCGCGGATCAGCAGCGGGGCGGGGTGGCCCGCGTTGACCCACTGCAGCTGGCCGGTCGCGGTGTTCAGGCGCATCATCTGCGCGGTGACGAAGTGGTCGGGCCCGAACTGCTCGGCGATGGCCCGGTCCATGAACGCGTAGATCTCGGCCAGCCCGATGTCGGCGCGTCGGGCGTGCCGGTACGCGCCGATGGCGACGGTCGCCATCGTGGCGGCGTCCAGTCCGTGGCCCATCGCGTCGATCGTGGCCACGTGCAGGATGTCGTCGTTGAGCGCGTAGTCGAAGCTGTCGCCGGCCACCTGGTAGGCGGGTTCGAGGATGCCGGCCACGGCGACCTGCGGAACGGTCATCGCCAACGGGGGCAGCAGGGACCACTGGATCTCGGCGGCCACGCTCATCGGTTCGAGGCGCCGGGCCTGGAAGATCCGGTCGGTGTAGCCGCTCTTGGCGATCAGCAGGTCCGCGGCCAGGCCGGCGAACCGGCGCAGGAGCCGCCGGTCGTCGTCGTCGACGGTGTCCAGGGTGAGGGCGAGGACCCCGACCTCGTCACCGCCGTCCAGCAGCGGCAGGTAGATCCTCACGCCGTCGGCCTGCGGCACCTCGACCGGCGCACCGCGCACGAAGGCCGTCCCCGCGTCGGACCCGACGATCGGCTCGCGCTCCCCGGTGACCAGGCCCCGGCCCGGCAGCGGCACGAGCACGAGCTGGCCGTAGTCCTGGAGGAGGACCGCCACGTCCCGGCCCCCGAAGCCGTGCAGTTCGTCGGCGATCAGCGGAGCGATCAGCCCGGGCGGCAGCTCACGGGCCAGGTCGAGCAGCCTTCCGAGCAAGCGCTCGCCGAACCCCTCCGACCGGTCCGGTCCCGCCGCGCCGGACTGCCGCTCACCGCTCATCTCCGATCATCTCCGCTCACCGCCGCTTCCCTCCCGGTCGCGTGGGCACCCGGCCGCGTCGCATCCGGCACGGTGCTTCGGCCGGCCCCGGCAGGGTGTGGTCATCGGACCGGTCCCTCCATTACGCCTGACGGCGGCGTCCTGCGCTCCCGGTCGCTCCCGGTCGTGTCCGGTCGCGTCCGGTCGCGTCCGGTCGTCTGCTCGTCTCCCGCCGGGCCGGAACGCGGGCCTCCGGGGTGGCGGAGGCGGGCGTCCCGCGGCACGGGGCGGTGCGGCGTGCCGGGACCGGGGCGCCGGGGCGCCGGGGCGGGATTCGAGGGCCCGTCGGCCGGAGCCGGCGGGCCCTCGAAGGCGCGCGGCGGGTGCCGGAGCCGATGCGCTGCGGGGCGGGGGGGCGACGGGGTCGGCCGGGACGGGACGGGACGTCGGTCAGTCGGTCGGGAGCGGGGCCACCGTGACGATGACCGAGCACGACGGCGTGCCGGTGCCCTGCTGCAGGATCACGCCCACGCGGTCCCGGCGGGCCGGGTCGCGCGGCAGCTGGGTCACCTCCACCATGCACGGCTCGTCCAGCTCGACGTAGCGCGTGAAGTCGCACTCCATCGCGACGGCCACCACCGGCGCCGGGTGGCTGAGCGCCTGGGCGGCCTGGCGGGCGGCGTCCAGCAGCAGGGAGCCGGGCGCGTGGTCGACCGGGTGGTCGAAGTGGACCGGGTGGTTGGTGTCGACCCGCAGCTGCCAGCGCCGGGCGCGGTCGGTCGCGGAGAGGGCCACCTCGCGCGGGAGGGCGCGGCCGGCCCGGGCGACCGGGATCGGCGGGGCCAGCCGGACGGCACGCGCCATCATCTCCCCGGCGTCGCCCCGACCGGCCCGCAGGCGCCGGTAGATCGCCGGGGTCTGGACGGTGAAGCGGGTCTGCGCGGTCGCGATCGGCTCGCCGTCCCGGGTGACCACGTAGGCCAGGGTGAGGGCGACGACCCGGTTGCCGCGGCGGACGAGGTCCTGGCAGACGGCGTCCACCTGGACCTCGTCGTATCCGCGGCCCTGGCGGGCGGCGCGCTCGCTGCCGCGCTGCGCCGGTACCGCGTCGCGCGCGCCGGTCCGCAGGCCGCCGGGGATCAGCGCGTAGCTGAAGTGGTCCCAGATCAGGTGGTGTCCCAACGGGACCTCGAAGGCCGCGTGCGAGAGCAGCGGGAAGGTCTGCCGGACCGTCTCCACCAGGAGCATCGGGTCGTGGTGGCCGTGGCGGGCGGCGTAGGCCCGGTGGTCGCGCGGCCACCGGGCGGAGAGGCGGTAGGAGTCCTCCGCGACCCGCTCCCACCCGGTCAGCAGCACCTCGTCGGCGGCCCGCTTGTGGACGTGCTCCTTGGGGACGTGCTCGTTGCGGACGGCGGTCGGGCCGGACCCGGGTGCGACGGGCTCCGCCGCGGGCGCGCCGCCGGTGACGGCGGCGGCTTCGGTGCTGGTCATGGTGGTGCTGTGGTCTGTGCGAAACATGGATGCACTCCCCCAGAGTGGCCACAGGCAGGTGAAAGTGGGCGCTCCGGTGTGTACGCCGAGCCCCCTGGCGAATAACATAGAGGTCGTTCTTTTTGTTTGTCGAGGAGTTTGGAGTTACTCGTGGCAAGAGCCAAGCAGGACCGAGCCGTACGCACCCGGGACACGATCCTGCGCGCCGCTGCCCAGATCTTCGACGAGTACGGCTTCAGCGGGTCCAGCGTCAGCAAGATCATCAACCAGGCGGGCACCACCCAGGGCGCGATGTACTTCCACTTCAAGTCCAAGGAGGACCTGGCCAAGGCGGTCATCGACGAGCAGGCGTCCGACCTCGACCTGCCCGGCCGGCCGGCCGGCCTGCGCCAGCTCATCGGACTCAACCTCTACCTCGCCGACGAGTTGCAGGAGAACGTGCTGCTGCGCGCCGGCGTCACCCTCGCCGTCGAGCAGGGGCAGCTCGGGCTGCGCGACTTCAGCCCGTACGAGATGTGGGCCGAGCAGTTCCGCGCCGAGCTGGAGGCCGCCCGGCGGACCGGCGAGCTGCTCGACGAGGTCGACGTCGAGGAGCTCGCCCAGGTGCTGGTCGCGGCGTACACCGGGTCGCAGGTCATGTCGCACCTGCGCACCGGCCGCGCCGACCTGCCGGAGCGGATCGTCCAGCTCTGGTGGTACCTGCTGCCGGGCATGGCGCCCGCGCCGGTGGTCGCGGAGCTGCGGGCGTACCTCACGGAGCACGGGCAGCGGGCATGAGACGGGCGTCGGGCCCGGGCACAGAAGCCGACAGCGACACTGACACCGGCACCGGCACCGGCACCGGGCCGACCGTCCTGCTGACCGGGGCCGGCGGGTTCATCGGCTCCGCCGTGCTCGCGGCGCTGCGCGCGCTGCCGGGCCTCGGTGGGATCCGAGCGCTGACCCGGTCCGCCGCACCGGCCGGGACGGTCCGGGTCGCGGGGGACCTCGCCGACCCGGCGACGCTGCGCGGCGCGGCCGACGGCGCCGACGTCCTGGTCCACCTCGCCTCGCTGGTCGGCGGCTCCGAGGACGCCTGCACCGCCGTCAACGTGCACGGCACCCGGGCGCTGCTCGCGGAGGCCGGGCGGGCGGGCGTCGGCCGGATCGTCCACCTCTCCACCTCGGCGGTGTACGGCACCGGACCGCACCGGGGCATCGGCGTGGACGAAGTGGCGCCCGCCCCCGTCTCGGCCGCCAGCCGGACCAGGCTGACCGGGGAGCGGGCCGCGCTGGACGCGGGGGCCGTGGTGCTGCGCGCGCCCCTGGTCCTGGGCGCCGGCGACCGCTGGGTGGTGCCCTGCCTCGCCGACCTGCTGCGGCGGGTGCCCGCGCGCTGGGACGGCGGCGGGGCGCTGCTCTCGCTGGTCGCGGTGACCGACCTGGCCCGGCTGGTGGCCGCGCTGGCGCTCGCGCCGGAGCCGCTCCCGGTCCGGGCGCCCGGGGTCCACCACGCCGGACATCCCCGACCGGTCGGCATCGGGACGCTGTTGGCGGCGCTCGCCGACCACGGGGTGCTCCCGCCGGTACCCGCCGACGACTGGCCGTGGGACCGCTGCACGGCCGAACTCGGTCGGGTGCCGGGGGCGTTCGGTGAGCGCCAGTTCGAGCTGATGGCCCGCCACCACTGGTACCGCAGCGAGGACGTCTGGCGGCTGGCCGCCGTCGATCCCGGGCCGGGACCGCTGGAACGGCTCGCCGCCGCCGCTCCCTGGTACCGCGCACACCTCGCGGCGCAGCCGCCCGCGGCTCCCGCCCCGGCTCGGCCGTCGACGGCTCCAACCGGTCCGGTACCGCAGGGATTTGCGAAGGAGATGCCAAAGCTGCGGGGGGATGCGGCGGAATCCGCGCGTATGCGGTGATCCGGGGCGTAGCGTCGAAACGTCAGCGGACCGGCACACACCGGTCACCCCGGTAACCCCGGCCGCCCCCGACCGCCCCGAAGGAGCCACGCCCACCCATGTGGTTCGTCAACCCTCACCCTCAGGCCGCTACCGCGGCGCCGGCCGGACCGGACACACGCCTCGGCCCCATCACCCGGGCGGGCGGTGGGCGATGAAGCAGGAACGGGCCCATCAGACCCACCGGGCACTGCTCCGGGCCGCCGCCGCGGAGTTCGACGAACACGGTTACGCGGGCACGTCGTTGGCCCGGGTCAGTCAGGCCGCCGGCGTCACCATGGGGGCGCTGACCTTCCACTTCCCGTCCAAGGCCGCCCTGGCGGACGCGGTCCGGGCCGACGCCGCCGCGCTCACCCGGGCCGCGGTGGACCCCGACCCGGGGCGGACCCCGCCGCGCGAGGAGGGCGTGGCGGAGCTGACCGACACGCTGACCCGGCTGCTCCAGGAGGAGCCGAGCGTCCGTGCCGCGGCCCGGTTGACCTGGGAGCAGCCCGAGTCGGCGGGCAACTGGCACGCTGGCTGGAGCCCCGACCTGCGCGACCGGCTGGCCCGGGAGCGGGCCGGCGCCGCTCGGCCGGCCGCGACGCAACCGACCACGACGCAACCGACCGCAGCGCAACCGGCCACGACGCAACCGGCCGCAACACAACCGGCCGCAGCGGAGAGCGGAGACCTCGACGCGCTCGACTCCCTCGACCTGGAGACGCTGGCGCACTGTCTGGTCGTCGGCTCGGAGGCGCTGCGCCGCGGCGTCATCACCCTGGGCGGCGGGGCACCGGTCTCCGAGGAGGAGACCCGCCGACGGCTGCGACGGCTGTGGCGGCGTGCGCTGGCCGGGCCGCCGGCACCCGGCGGTCCCGCCTGACGCGTTTTCGACGGTGCACCCGGCGACGGCCGCGTGCCCGACCGTGCCCGACCCCCCGCCCGTACCGGCTTCCTGACGCCGGTACGGGCGGTTCTGCGTGGGCGGGCACAACCGAGTCCGGGGGCCCGGGAGGGGCGCGGACTTGCCAAAACCGGACCACGGCCCGCCCGGGACTCAAAAACAAAGAGATCGTTCGCTATTCTTTTGGGGACGGCACCTCACGGCACCTCACGATCACGGGGAGCTCACATGGACGCGCAACCCCTCTCACCAGCCGGCGAAGCCGCGGTCTCCCGGTTCGCCGAGCAGGTCTTCGCCCACCTCGCCCGGATAGACCAGCGCCGCTGGGCCCGGGCCTACCTGCACGGACTGCTGGCCGCACCCGGCCGCAAGACGCTGTCGAACATGGCCGCGAGCCTGTCGACCGGGTCCACGGCGGCCACCGCCTCGCTCTCGCTCCAGCAGTTCATCAACGGCAGCCCCTGGGACTGGCGGCCGGCACGGCGCGTACTCGCCGGCCTCGCCACCGGGGACCGGCCGGTCCGCGCCTGGACCGCCACCCTGGCGGTCATCCCCAAGCGCGGCGACCAGGCGGTGGGCGTCCACCGCCGGTTCGTCCCCGAGGCCGGACGCACCATCAAGTGCCAGGCCGCACCCGGACTCTTCGTCGCCACCGACCGGGACGCCGTCCCGGTGGACTGGTCACTGCTGCTCGACTCGAACTGGACGGCCGACCCCGAGCGGCGCACCCGCGCCCGGATCCCGGAGACCGCCGCCCCGCGCCCCACCGGCGAACTGCTGGTCGAGATGGTCGACCGGCTCACCGCCCGACGGCCGCCGGCCCCGCTCGTCGCCGACCTCACCGTGGTCGACGACCCCGTCCGGCTGGCCGCCGCGCTCGCCCACCGCTCCGTCCCGTACGTGCTGGAGGTCCGGCCCAACCAGGCCGTCCGACCGGTCCTCCAGGCCACCACCGGGCACCACGGGCGGGTGCAGCAGAGCACCATGCCGGCCGAGGCGCTGTTCCCCCGCAGGCGGGCACGGACGCCGGGAGCCCCGCAGCCGGTGCTGCGCGGTGCCCCCGTCCTGCTGCCCGGGCTGCCCCCCGGCCTGCCGGGCGGGCGCGGCGGACCGGTGCACCGGCTCTGGGCGCACGGCGGCGGATCCGGCGGGCCACGGCGGTACTGGCTCACCGACCTGGCCGAGGACGCCCCGGCGGTGCTCGCCCTGCTCGACACCGTGACGGTCACCCGGACCACCGTGGACCGGCTCGGGGCCGACTTCGGCCTGCTGGACTTCTCCGGCCGCTCCTACAGCGGCTGGCACCACCACATGACGCTGGTCTCGGCCGCGTACTCGCTCGGCCGCGACCTGGCGGCGTCGGCCGGGGAGACCGACGACCGCACCGACGACCGCACCGACGACCGCACCGGTGACGCGACCCTCGACCTGGTCGGCGCCCCCGTCGGCCGGCGGACGGGCGAGCGGCCCGGCACCCGGCTCGGCGAGCGGTCCGGCGGTCGGCCCGGCACCCGGATCGGCGAGCGGCTCGGCGCCCGGACCGGCGGCCCGGCCGTCGACGAGAACCTGCGGAATTCCGCGTAGCGGACCGCCCGGCACGACTTGCCGAACACGTTCGAACAGGATTGACCGGAATCGGCGGCACCGCCGAGAATTCAGTGACCGGCCGCCGGGAAATCACCCGGGAAACACCGGGGCCCATCGGCCGGAATTACGAAGGAAGGAGGTGAGACACCATGGGTGCAGCAGCGACCGGAACCCCGCTCGAAGGAGTTCCGAATATCCTGGGCGACCACATCTTCTCGTCGTTCGACCGCGCCGACTACCGGATCAAGGCCGAGGAATACCTCCACGGCCTCCTCGGAACGGCCGGCCGGAAATCCATCAGCAACATCGCCCGGACGCTCGGCGACCCGGGGGCGGTCCAGCGGCTGCACCACTTCATCCGCAACTCCCCCTGGGCCTGGGCCCCCGTCCGGGAAGCGCTGGCGGCCCGGCTGGTCGAGGCGTGCGCCCCCCGCGCCTGGCTGGTCCGGTCGATGTTCATCCCGAAGTCCGGTACCCGCTCGGTCGGTGTCGGCCGGCGCTTCGTCCCCGAGCTGGGTCAGCTCGCCGGCGTCCAGCAGGCCGTCGGCCTCTGGTACCTGGCCCCGCGGCTCAACGCGCCGGTCGACTGGCAGCTCCAGCTGACGGACCCGCCCCACCGGGCCGTCACGCCGGGCGCCGAAACCCCGGCCGGGGACTCGCTGGAGCGGCAGGCCGCCCTGCTGGGGCCGCTCGCGGACCGCCTGCCGGCCACCGCCTCGGCCACCCTGATCTGGGACGGCTGCCCGGCCGAGCCGGGCGGGCTGTTCGCGACCGGCCGGGCGCTCGGCCTGCGGGTGGCCGTCCGGGTCGACCCGACGACCCGGCTCACCCCGGTCACGGCCCCCACCCGTGACCGCGGCCGGCCGCTCCCCGCGTACCAGCTGTTCGCCTCCGCCGGAGCCCGCAGGCTGGCCGGCACCTCGGGCCCGCCCGGGGTCGAGGCGCACGTCGTCCGGGTGGCCCTGCCGCCCACGGGGCCGGAGCTGCTGCTCTACGCGGAGTCCGGGGCGCGTCCCACCGCGTTCTCCGGATTCTGGCTGACCGATTCCGAACCGGACCGGGCTGCCGAATTCCCCCGCCTCTTCCGGCTCGCCGGCGACGTCGAGGAGGACCGCACGACCATCGGCGAACGCGTCGGCCTCCGCGATTTCGAAGGGCGCTCCTTCGAGGGCTGGCACCGGCACATGACGCTCGCCTCGGCGGCCTATGCCGCCGTCGCGCTCGGCCGCCGGCCCGAACACGCGGACCGTTCCTCCGAATAACCGGCCGTCCGGCCGCACAGGCCCCCGCACGTTCCGCCGGACGAATTCCGCAACCTCCCTCCCCTGCACCCGCACCGCAGCTCGTGAATTCACCCACGCCTTCACAAGGGAAAAGGACATGCTTGTCTTCGACAATTACCCGAGCGGCCTCACCTACAGCCAGTCCTCGAAGTCCTGGCGCGTTCGGGCGGTCAAGCCGGTCGAGTACGAGGTGCGCGTCTGCGACGACGTCTTCGACCCGGCGAGCACCGCCCTGGTCGAGAAGTCCGCCGGAGCCACGGGCGGCAACCGCCGGTTCGTGGTGATCGACGCGGAGGTCGACCGCCTGCACGGCGACCGCGTCCGCAGCTACTTCGAGCACCACGGCGTCGACTACTTCATGCAGGTGGTCCGCGCCGACGAGACCCTCAAGGAGTTCGAGACCGCCTCGGACATCGTGGTCGCGCTGGACTCCTTCGGCCTGGACCGCCGGCGCGAGCCGATCATCGTGATCGGCGGCGGCGTCCTGATGGACATCGTCTGCCTGGTGGCCAACCTCTACCGCCGGGGCACCCCGGTGGTGCGTGTCCCCACCACGCTGATCGGCCTGGTCGACGCGGGTGTCGGGGTCAAGACCGGGGTCAACTTCAACGGCCACAAGAACCGCCTCGGCACCTACTTCGCCCCCGTGCTCACCCTGCTCGACCGCTCCTTCCTCGCCACCGTCGACCGCCGCCACATCGCCAACGGCATGGGCGAGATCCTCAAGATGGCGCTGATCAAGGACGCCCGGCTGTTCGAGCTGCTGGAGCAGCACGGCCCGTGGCTGGTCGAGCAGAAGTTCCAGGACGACGCCCGCCCCGGCGACCCGGCCGGTCAGGTGATCCGCCGCGCCATCCACGGCATGCTGGAGGAGCTCCAGCCCAACCTGTGGGAAGCCGAGCTGGAGCGGATCGTCGACTACGGCCACACCTTCTCCCCCACCCTGGAGATGCGGGCCCTGCCGGCCCTGCTGCACGGCGAGGCGGTCTCCGTCGACATGGCGCTCACCACCGTGCTCGCCTGGCGCCGCGGCCTGGTCGACCTGGAGCAGCGCGACCGGATCCTCGACGTCATGCGCTCGGTGGGGCTGCCCAGCTGGAACGACCTGCTCGACGCCGAGCTGCTCGACGTCGCGCTCCAGGACACCGTCCGGCACCGCGACGGCCAGCAGCGGCTCCCGCTGCCGGTCGGCATCGGTGACGCGATCTTCGTCAACGACGTGACCCGTGAGGAGCTCGCCACCGCGGTCGAGGACCTGCGCGAGCTCAACGCCCTCCGGGAGCTCAGCCGTGTCTGACGCAGCGGCGGCGGGATCGGCGGCGGGATCGGCCACGGCCACGGCGACCAGGGCTAGGGCTAGGGCTACGGCCACGGCCACGGCCACGGCCACGGCCACGGCAGCAACGCCCGCGCCCGGCCTGATCGTCGCGGACACCCGGGACGCCTCCGAGATCTACGGCGTGCACGGCGCCCCCGGCCTCACCTACTGGAAGGCCCTCGCCGGCCCGCAGCACCTGGAGGCCGAGGTCGAGGCGATCGAGGTCGCCCGGATCCCGCCCGGCGGGCTGAGCGGCGAACACCGCCACACCCGCACCGAGGAGATCTACTTCATCCTCCGCGGCCACGGCGAGTTCCTGGTCGACGGCGAACCGCGGCCGGCCCGCCCCGGGTCCCTGCTGCTCACCGGGATCGGCACCGTGCACGGCCTGCGCAACACCGGCGCCCCCGCGGGCGTCACCGACCCCGGCTACGGCAGCGCCCCCGAGGGGCACCTGGAGTGGCTGGTCATCGAGATGCCGTCCCCGGCCACGTCCGCGGTCCTGCACGGGCCTGCGCCCGACCCCACGACCACCCGTCCGAGCGAAAGGAAGACCGAGACCATGCGGCTGCACGACCTGCGGGAGGAGCGCGCGGTCGACCCGGCCGGCGTCTTCACCGGCCCGCTGCGCCTGGTGGAGATCCGGGAGCTGGCGGCCGGCGACTCCGCCGCGTACAGCTCGCACGCCGGCGAGCACACCGTCTTCGTGCTGACCGGCTCCGGCACCGCCACGGCCGGCTCCACGGAGGTGGAGATCGCGGCGGGCACGGCGGTGACCCTGCCGTTCGGGGTGGACGCGGTGATCACGGCCCACGAGGGAGGCCTGGAGTTCTTCCACGCCGAGCTCGCGGTACCGGGGCGGGCCGCGCGATGATCGTCAGCCGCGCGCTGCGCCCGGTGGACTGCGCTCCGGCCGCGACCGGGTCGCGGGAACGGACCTGGTCCTGCCTGGCCCGCCGGGGCATGCTGCACAGCGAGACCGAGACGGTCGACCTGTGGCGGCTGCCGCCCGGCGACACCCTGCTCCACGAGCCGCACGACGGGGTCGAGGAAGCCCTGTTCGTCGTCGCCGGCACCGGCACCGCCACCCACGGCCTCGACGAACTCCCCGTCACCGAAGGCACGTTGCTGCTCGCCCGGCACGAATCCGAGATCACCGTGACGGCCGGCCCGGACGGACTGCGGCTGCTGAGCACCCGCGTCCTGCCGCAGCGGCTCAGCGCCGCGCTGCCGCCCCGGATCCCCCAACTCGACTGAACCGCGCCATCACTGACAGGAAGTGGGAAGAGTTCCATGCGAAATCTCAGTCGCCGCACGTTCGTGGCCGGTGCCGGGGCGACCGTCGGCACCGCCACGGCCGGCGGGCTGCTCGTCCCGGCCGCCGGGGCGGCCGCGGAGGACACCGGTCGGGCGTCCAGAGCGGTACGGAACGGGGACCTGATCAGCGTCACCCCCGAGAACCCGCGCTACGTCGACCTGATATCCGGCTTCAACCCGCGCTGGGAGGCCAAGCCGAAGGGCGTCCGGCTGCCGCGCACCACCGCCCAGGTGGTGCAGGCGGTGCAGGACGCGGCCGACAAGCGGCAGCGGCTCACCGTCCGGGGCGGCGGGCACTGCTACGAGGACTTCGTCTACAACCCCGAGGTCGAGATCGTCGTCGACATGAACCTCATGGACGCGGTCGGCTACGACCCCGGCCGCCGGGCGTTCGAGGTCGAGGCGGGCGCCACCCTGCTGAAGGTCTACCAGACCCTGTACGAGGGCTGGGGGGTCACCGTTCCGGGCGGCGTCTGCTACGCGGTCGGTGTCGGCGGGCACGTCCAGGGCGGCGGCTACGGCAACCTGTCCCGCAAGCACGGCCTGGTGGTCGACCACCTGTACGCGATCGAGGTCGTCACCCTCGACGCCAACGGCCGGGCCCGGGCGGTCGTCGCGACCCGCGAGCCGAACGACCCGCACCGCGACCTCTGGTGGGCCCACACCGGCGGTGGCGGCGGCAACTTCGGCGTGGTCACCCGGTACTGGTTCCGCTCGCCGGGTGCCACCGGCACCAACCCGTCGGACCTGCTGCCCAAGCCGCCGGCCGAGGTGCTGATCGCCATCCCGAGCTGGTCCTGGGAGAACATCACCCAGCGCGGCTTCACCGAGATGGTGCGCCACTACGGCACCTGGTTCGAGCAGAACAGCGCCCCCGACTCGGTGTACAACGGCCTGACCAGCTGGCTCTTCCTCAACCACAAGGTCTCCGGCAGCCTGGTCCTGCTGCTCCAGGTCAACGGCGACGTGCCGCAGGCCGAGCAGCGCGCCGACGACTTCGTCCAGGGCCTGAGCACCGCCCTCGGTGTGCCCCACCAGGGCGACGTGGTCCGGCTGCCGTGGCTGAAGGCGGTCAAGTACATCGGCACCATGGACGCGACCCAGACCAACCCGCAGCTGCGGGCCGGCCACAAGTCGGCGTACATGCGGCGCGGCTTCCCCGAGAACCAGATCGCGGCCGTCTGGAAGCACCTGACCCGCACCGACTACACCAACCCGCGCGGCGGCGTCGCCGTGATCTCCTTCGGCGGCCGGATCAACAGCGTCGCCTCCGGCGCCACCGCGCTGCCGCAGCGGGACGCGATCTTCAAGCTGCTGTACCAGACCTACTGGACGGCGCCGGCCGACGACGCCCCCAACATGGCCTGGCTGCAGGAGTTCTACCGCGAGGTGTACGGCGACACCGGCGGCGTCCCGGTCTCCAACCGGGTCACCGACGGCTGCTACGTCAACTACGCGGACCGCGACCTGAGCGACCCGGAGCAGAACACCTCGAACGTCCCGTGGAGCGCGCTCTACTACAAGGACAACTACCCGAGGCTGCAGCGGATCAAGCAGCAGTACGACCCGAAGGACTTCTTCCGCCACCGCCAGTCGATCCGGCTCCCCGGGAGCACCCGGTGAGCGCGCCCACCAGGGAGGCACTCTCCCGCCTGCCGTCGCTGACCGGCATGCGGTGGATCGCCGCACTGCTGGTCTTCCTGACCCACGTGTCGGTCGCCAAGCCGTTCGACCGGCCCGGCCTGAACGACTTCATGTCGACGTACCTCAGCCGGGCGGGCTTCCTCGGCGTCGGGTTCTTCTTCGTCCTGAGCGGCTTCGTGCTCACCTGGTCGGCCCGGGACGGCGACCGCCCCGCCGCCTTCTACCGCCGCCGGCTCTTCAAGCTGTACCCCAACCACGCCGTCACCTGGCTGGTCGGGCTGCTGCTGATGGCCCGGGCCGGCGCCGAGCTGACCACCGCCGGGACGGTCCCCTCGCTGCTGCTGCTGCAGAGCTGGATCCCCTCCCTGGAGGTGATCGGCGGGACGAACGGCCCGAGCTGGTCGCTCGCCTGCGAGGTGCTGTTCTACCTGAGCTTCCCGGTGATCCTGCCGCTGGTGAAGCGCATCCGGCCGGAGCGGCTCTGGCTCTGGGTGGGCCTGGTGACGGCGGCGCTGTTCGCCCTGCCGCTGCTCGCCCAGCTGCTCCCGGGGAGCCCGAACTCGCCCTGGCAGCCGCTCTCCTTCTGGCGGTACTGGTTCGTCTACTTCCTCCCGGCCTCCCGGCTGCCGGAGTTCGTGCTCGGCATCCTGCTGGCACGGATCGTCCGGACCGGGCGGTGGGTGGCGATCGGCTGGCCGGTGACGGTCCTGCTCGTCGCCGCCGGCTACGCACTGATGATCACGCTGCCGGACGCCTGGGGCATGGCCGCCCCGACCGCCCTGCCGGTCGCGCTGCTGATCGCCGCGGTCGCCGTCAAGGACGCCGCGGGGCTCGGGACACCGTTCGCCGGCCGGACCATGGTCTGGCTCGGCGAGGTCTCCTTCGCCTTCTACATGGTCCACTTCCTGGTCATCCAGTACGGACCGCTGGGCCTCGCTGCGACCGGATCGGCCGGCGCGAACACCTGGGACACCCCCGGTGCCCTGGGGGTCATGGGGATCACCCTGGCGCTGAGCATCGTCTTCGGCTGGGCGCTGTACCGCCTGGTCGAGGTGCCGGTGATGCGTCGATGGGGTCGGTCCGGGCCCGCTACCCGGCCCGATACCCGGCCGGTTCCTCCGTCGGCTCCCCGGGCGGCGGCCACTGCGGCCACCGCGCCCGCCGTACCCGCCGGAACCGCCGGAACCGCACCGGCCGCCACCGCGGCGGCCGAGTAACGGGCACCGGGGCGGGGCGCTACACCGGTACCGGTTCCGCCGCCTCCCGCCGGGCCGCCGCGACGATCCCCGCCAACGCGGCCCGGCTCGCCCCGAGCGACAGCATCTGCCGGTCCAGCAGGTCCAGCCGGTGCTCCAGCACCTCCAGCATGCAGGGCGCCACCGAGCCGTCGCCGCTCACGCAGGGCAGCACGTCCCGGATGGCCCCGGTGGAGAGCCCCGCCCCCAGCAGGGCCCGGATGTTCCGGACCACCGCCGGCGCCTCCTCCCCGTACCGGCGGTGGCCGCCCTCGCGGCGGTGGGTCTCCAGCAGGCCCTGCTCCTCGTAGTACCGCAACAGGCGGACGCTGACCCCGGTCAGCGCCGCCAGCTCACCGATCCGCATGTGACACCCCTCACAACCACTTGAATCTCACACGAATGGGAGATTGTACCGTGACCAGCGTGACGAACACCGAGATCACCACCCAGATCGACCGCCAGTCCTTCGCCGTCGGAGGCGACCTGACGGTCCGCCGGATCGGCTACGGCACCATGCGCCTCGCCGACACCCCGGACATCAAGCCGACCGAGGCGATCGTCTGGCACGGCCCGACCCCGCGCGCCGCCGCCCTCGGTGTGCTGCGCGCCGCCGTCGAGCACGGCGTCCAGCTGATCGACACCGCCGACTCCTACGCCCTCGGCGCCGGCGAGGAGCTGGTCGCCGAGGCCCTGCACCCGTACGCCCAGGACGTCGTGGTCGCCACCAAGGTCGGCATGACCCGCCCGAGCCCCTCCGAGTGGGTCCCGGTCGGCCACCCGGCCTACCTCCGCCAGCAGGCCGAGCTGAGCCTGCGCCGGCTCCAGGTCGAGCGGATCGACCTGCTCCAGCTGCACCGGATCGACCCCGAGGTGCCGCTGGCCGACCAGATCGGCGCGCTCAAGCAGCTCCAGGACGAGGGCAAGGTCCGGCACATCGGGCTCTCCGAGGTCACCGTCGACGAGCTGGAGCAGGCCCTGGAGATCGCCCCGATCGCCTCCGTGCAGAACTGGTACAACCTGGCCACCCGCCAGCACGACGCGGTGGTCGACTTCACCGCCGAGCGCGGCATCGCGTTCCTGCCGTTCTTCCCGATCGCCATCGGCGGCCACGCGGGCGAGGACAGCCCGGTCTCCGAGGTCGCCCGCGAGATCGGCGCCACCCCGGCCCAGACGGCGCTCGCCTGGCTGCTGCACCGCTCGCCCAACATCCTGCCCATCCCGGGCACCACCTCCGAGAAGCACCTCGCGGAGAACCTGGGCGCGCTGGCCGTCGAGCTGACCCCCGAGCAGTACGCCCGCCTGGACGGCATCGCCGCCGCGGAGGCGGCCAAGGCCGCCGAGGCTGCCGAGGCGGAGGCCGCGTCCGCGGCGTGACGTCCGCGGCGTGACGTCCGCGGCGTGACGTCCGCGGCGTGACGTCCGCGGCGTGACGTCCGCGGCGTGACGTCCGCGGCGTGACCGCGGTGTGGTGACCGCGGTGTGGTGACCGCAGTGCGATGACCGGCCCACCCGGCGGCGTGCTCCGCCGGGTGGGCCACCCGACCGGCAAGGGCCCCCGACCCCCGTGGGGGCCCTTGCCGTTTCCGCCTGTCCGGCCGGGCCCGCCCGTCCGGGCCCGCTGCTGTCAGCAACGTCGCCGCCGTCACTGCCGTCGACGGCTTCCCCTGCGGGTCTCAGGACCGGCCCTCGGGCATCAGCCCCAGGTCGGTCACGTCCGCCGCCAGCGCCTTGAGCAGCGAGCCGGCCCGCTTGTCGTCCGGCCCCAGCGCGATCAACCGGTTCATCACGTACGAGACCCCCAGCCCGACCCGGGGCCACGCCTGGTTCGCCGAACCGCCGCCGCCGTCATGGCCGAAGGTCTCCCCGTCCGGGCCGGGCCGCTCGGCCGTCCGCAGCCGGTACCCGCCGCCGCCGTACGCCATCACCACGTCGATCAGCCGGTCCGTCTTGCGGGCGTACACGCCGCGCGCCTCGTCCATGGTCGTCCGGGAGAGCAGCAGCGGGGCGTCGTCCCGCGGGCGGACGGCGTCCTCGGCCAGGATCCCGTACAGCGTCGAGAACGCCCGGGCGGTGCCGCTCACGTTGATCGCCGGTATCAGCGCGGACCGGCGCTCCGGACGGCCCCAGACGCCTTCGTCGTCCGGGAACGGCTGCGGGTTCTGCCAGATCCGCCGGGTCAGCGGGTCGTCGCTGTGGAAGAAGCCGGTGAACTGGGGCAGGAAGTTGGTCCCGTAGGTGGTGCGGGCCAGCCGGGGCCAGTCGGCCGGGCCGGTGCCGTAGTGGATGTCGAGCCCCAGCGGCCCGGCGATCTCCTCGCGGAAGAACCGGTCCAGCGGGCGGCCGTCCACCCGGCGGATCAGCTCGCCGACGATCCAGCCGGCCGACAGCGGCCCGTACAGGATGCCGTCGGCGCGCGGGTCGCTCTCCAGCTCCTGGGCGGCGATCAGCTTCGCCATCAGGACCGGGTCGTTGGCGTCGTCCTGGCTGACCGGGGCCCACATGCCGGGCAGCCGACCGGTGAAGGTGACCACCTCCCGGACGGTCACCGCGGCCTTGCCGGCCGCCGCGAACTCGGGCCAGTAGTGGGAGACCGGGCGGTCCAGCTCGATCGCACCGCGGTCCACCAGCTTCAGCAGCGCGGTGACGGTGATGCCCTTGCTCCCGGAGAAGATCGTCTGGAGCGTGTCCCGCTCCCAGCGGGCGCCGGTCCGCGCGTCCGCCGTCCCGCCCCAGAGGTCCACCAGCGTCTCCCGGCCCAGGTGGACCGAGAACGCGGCGCCCAGATCGTCCCGTTCGAGCAGGTTGCGCTCGAACTCGGCACGGACCCGCTCGAATCCCGGGGCCACCCGGCCGGCGACGTGAACCTCGGACGTGATCGTCATGTGAACCAGCTCCGCTCGAATACGTGGGAGAAATTCCCGATCGGCCCAACAGCAGAACACAGTCGGCCGGAATCGTGAACGCCCGGAGCGCCGGTTTGGCACCTTGACAAAGTCCGCCGGAGCTCGTTGCCCCCACCGCCGGTCGGCCCCATTCTCGAATCAGCCGGCTGCGGACAGCCGGCCGGGAAATCCCGCCGGGCCCACCGGCGGGATCCCTCGGAACGGGATCGAACGAAAGAGGATTCCCATGGCCAAGATTCCGGGCGCCCGGGCGGTCCACCACATCGCCTACACCGTGCCCGACCTCCGGCAGGCCGTCGACTTCTTCGTCGACGTCATCGGCGCCGAACTCGCCTACCGCCTCGGCCCGGTCGAGGACCCGGAGACCGACTGGATGGCCCGCAAGCTGAACGTCGACCCGCGGGCCTCCGCGAACATCGCCATGCTCCGCCTCGGCCCCAACGCCAACCTGGAGCTCTTCGAGTACACCGCCCCCGAGCAGGACCGCGAGCAGCCGCGCAACAGCGACATCGGCGGCCACCACTTCGCGATCTACGTCGACGACGTCGACAAGGCCGCCGACTACCTGCGCAAGCACCCCGGCGTCACCATCCTCGGCGAGCCCGAGACCATCGAGGACGGTCCGATCAAGGGCGACCGCTGGGTCTACTTCACCACCCCCTGGGGCATGAGCATGGAACTCATCAACATGCCCTCCGGAATGCCGTACGAACAGGCCACCGAAACCCGCCTCTACCTCCCCTCCGAATACTGGCCGGAGAGCTGACGGCCATGCCGGACAGCAGGGAGACCAGAACGGCCGACGGCCCGCAGAATTTCCCGGAAAGTCCTTCGGCGGCTTTTCCGAAGGACTTTCCGGAAAAGGATCGGGTCGCGCGGCAGGTGAATCACCCGGTGAATCACCCGGCGAAGCGCCCGGCGTTCCTCGCCCTGGCGCTCACCGCCTTCGTCGTCGGCACGTCGGAGTTCGTCGTCGTCGGAATCCTCGGCCCGATCGCCGACGGTTTGGGGACCGGACTGGGCACGGTCGGCCTGCTGGTCACCGGCTACGCCCTGGGCATCTCCCTCGGCGGGCCGGCCCTCACCGCACTGACCCTCCGGCTGCCGCGCCGCACCCTGTTGCTCGGCGCGCTCGCCGCCTACGTGGCGGCGAGCGCCGGCGGGGCCGCCGCCGGGAACGTCGCCGTCCTGCTGGCCGCCCGCTGCGCGGCCGGGCTCGCCCACGGGGTGATCGTCGGCGCCGCCACCAGCGTGGCCGTCGCCCTGGCCGGCCCCGGCCGCCAGGGGCGGGCCATCTCGCTGGTCTTCGGCGGCATCTCGGTCGCCACCGTGCTCGGCGTGCCGCTCGGCACGCTGGCCGGGCAGTGGCTCGGCTGGCGCGCCGCACTCGCCGCCGTCACCGTGCTCGGGGTGCTCGCCCTGCTGGCCGTCCGGCGGACCGTCCCGCCGACCGCGGCCATGGGGGCGGCCAGCCTGGCCGGACAGCTCCGGGGCGCGCTGTCCGGCCCGGTCCTCGCCGTGCTGGGCATCGCCGTGGTGCTGTTCACCGGCCAGTTCACCGCGTACACGTACCTGGCCGGCTACCTGGAGGGCGTCACCGGCGTCACCGGCGGGCTGGTCGGCGCGTACCTGCTCGCCTTCGGGGCGGCCAGCGCCGTCGGGACCTTCGCCGGCGGCCGGCTGGCCGACCGCCGGGCCGCCGGCACGCTCACCCTGGGCTGCGCCGGACTCGCCGCCGCACTGCTCGCGCTGCACCTGTTCGGCCGGTCCGGGGCCGCCGCCGCGGTGATCGTCGCGTGCTGGGGCCTGGTCGGCTTCGGTCTGGTCCCGGCCCTGCAGTCCCGGATCGTCGAACTCGCCGGCTCCGGCGGTGACTTCGCGGCCACTCTGGGTGTCTCGGCGGCCAACGCCGGAATCGCCGCAGGGGCCGCGCTCGGCGGCCGGACGGTCACCGCGCACGGGGTCGGGCCGGTGGTCCCGCTCGCCGCCGCGATCTGCCTGGCCGCCCTGGTCGCGGTGGCGGCCAGCGCGCGGCTGCGGCCCGCCGACCCCGCCGGTCGCCCCGCCCCCTCCCCTCCACCCGCTCCCGGAACCGTGCCCCCCACTCCGCACCCCCACCCCCTCGACCCGGAAAGGACCGTCCCCGCATGATCGGCACCCTGGAGCGCCCCCCGGTACGCACCGCCACCGGCCTCGGCGTCTGGTACCAGCACACCCCGTCCGGCGCCGCCGGCCACGACCGGATCCGCCGCCTCGCCGAAGCCGGCCGGATCACCTCCGTCGCCCTCACCGGACCGGTCCCGGAGAATGAACTCCGCCTGCTGTGCGACGTGTTGCTCCCCGCGTACAAGCGCAGCGAAGGACGCGACGGACTGGTCTCCGTACCGGTCGCCGCCCGCACCCGCGCCGCCACCGCCCAACTGCACGCCGCCCGCCGGCTGGCCGCCACCGTCGCGCGGCCCAACCTGCTGGCCGCCCTGCCGGCCTCCGACGCGGGCGTCGCCGCCCTGACCCCGCTGCTCGGCGAGGGCATCGGCGTCCGGCTCGGCCCGGTGCACTCCGTCACCCGCTACCGGCAGGCCGTCCGGGCCCACCTCGACGGGCTCGAACTCGCCCGCTGGCGCGGCCTCGACCTCACCACCCTCGGCTCCGTCGCGGCCTTCGGCGTCGGCGGCATCGACGTCGAGATCGACGCCCTGCTCGACCGGGCCGGCAGTCACGAGGCCAAGGCCCTGCGCGGGATGGCCGGAACCGCCACCGCCCGGCTGGCCCGCCGGATCCACGCCGACGCCCACGACCCCGACGCCTCCGCCCGCTGGCGCGCCCTCACCGCGGCCGGCGCCCGACCGCAACAACTGGTCTGGACGCAGCTCTACCACGGCGTCCCCGGCCACCGGACCGCCGACTACCTGGACGGGCTCGCCGCGCCCGGCGACACGGTCGAACTGTGCACCCCGGCCCTGGAGTCGATCGACGGGCCGCTCCCCGCGCGGGCCCCGCAGAGCCGGCGCGAGGAGGCGGAGGCGCACGCCTTCACCGAGCGGCTGGTCGCCTACCTGCGGTGGTTCGACATCCGGCACGAGTCCGTCCTGCACGAGCTCGACGCCTCCCACGCCCACCACTAGCCGGTCGGTCACGTCCGGCCCCACTGCCCCGGCCCCACCGCCCCCGGCCCGACCCGCCCCAGGAGGGGAACCCGCTCATGGCACCGCAGCTCCACCTGGACGTCGCACCGCCCGCCGCGCCCGACGTCGCGCCACCACCCGTGCCCCGTATGGCCCTCGCCACCGGCGTGGTGGCGCTCGGCGGCCTGCTGTTCGGCTTCGACACCGGCGTCATCTCCGGTGCGCTGCTGTTCCTCAAGGACCAGCTCGCGCTGAACGCGTTCCAGGAGGGCGCGGTCATCTCCGCGCTGCTGCTCGGCGCGGCGGTCGGTGCGCTGGCCGGCGCCCGGCCGGCCGACCGCTTCGGCCGCAGGAAGGTGCTGATCGGCGTCGCCGCCACGTTCACCGTCGGGCTGCTGCTCGCCACCCTGGCCCCCGACTTCTGGACCCTGCTGGCCGCCCGGGCCGTCCTCGGCCTCGCGGTCGGCAGCGCTTCGACGGTCGTGCCGCTCTACCTGGCGGAGATCGCACCGCCGAGGCTGCGGGGGCGGATGATCACGGTCAACCAGATCCTGCTGACCGTGGGGATCCTGGTGTCGTACCTGGTCAACCTGGCCTTCGCGGACGCCGCCGACTGGCGGGCCATGTTCGCGGTCGGGCTGGTGCCGTCCGCGGCGATGCTGATCGGGACGCTGTTCATCCCGGAGACGCCCGCCTGGCTGGACGGCCGCACCCGGACGGCGCGGACCGAGCCGCCGCGCGCCCTGCTCACCACCCAGGGGGCGCGGGCCGCGCTGGTCATCGGGGTGACGCTGGCGGCGGTGCAGCAGTTCGGCGGAATCAACTCGATCATCTACTACGCGCCGAGCATCATGGCCCGGGCCGGGCTTCCGGCCACCGACTCGATCGGCTACTCGGTGGCGATCGGCACGGTGAACGTGGTGCTCACGATCGCCGCGATCCCGCTGATCGACCGCGTCGGGCGACGCCCGCTGCTGCTCTGGTCGCTGGGCGGCATGGCGGTCTCGCTGGTGGCGCTGGGCGTGGCCCTCGGGCCGCAGCAGCCGGGGCCGGTCGCCGACGCGGTCGCCCTGGTCGCGATGACGTCGTACGTGGGGGCGTTCGCGATCGGGCTGGGGCCGGTGTTCTGGATCCTGGCGGCCGAGATCTTCCCGCCCGAGTCGCGGGCGCGGGGGACGGGCCTGTGCGCACTGGTCAACTGGGCCGCCAACTTCGTGGTCGGCCAGGCCTTCCTGCCGACGGCCGATGCGATCGGTGAGCGCTGGGTGTTCTGGTTCTTCGCGGCGGTGTCGCTCGGGGCGGTGCTGTTCGTGGCACGGAAGGTGCCGGAGACCAAGAACCGGTCGCTGGCGGACATCCAGCACGCGCTGGCCGCCCGGTGAGCGCCCCCGAGGAGGAGCGGCCCGGGCCGCTCGCGGAGGGCGCGACCGCCCTGGCCCGCTGGCGCGCGGGCATGCCGCCCCCGCCGGAGGAGGAGAAGTAGGAGGCCCTGCTCCGCCCGGTCCGGGCGGAGCAGGGCCTCCCGGGTTCTGGGTCGGTCAGCCCTCACCGAACTCGCCGGCCTGGACAGCGGCGACGAAGGCCGCGAAGGCATCGGCAGACAGGAGGAGTACCGGACCCTGGGGGTCCTTGGAGTCACGGACAGGGACGAGGCCGCGGAAGCCGGGGGCGATCTCGACGCAGTTGCCGCCATTGCCGCTGTACGTGCTCCTGTACCACCAGGCAGTCGTGAGGCCGACACGCGTCATCCGAGAGCCCTTCCACACGGGAGTTGGTACCAGCACCGCTCACGGTACGCGCGCCGAACGACCAGGTGAATCCCAGAACCGGCCGATGAACGACGATGGCCCTGACCTGCGAACGGTCAGGGCCATCGGGCAATGGCGATCAACCCTCACCAAATTCGCCAGCCTGGAGGGCAGTGACGAAGGAGCGCCACCCCTCGTCAGGGAAAACGAGGGCAGGGCCGGATGGGTCCTTGGAGTCACGGACGGGGACGATACCGGACGAACCGAGCTCCACCTCAACGCAGTTGCCGCCCTGTTGGCTGTAGCTGGACTTCACCCACGCGGCACGGGCCAAGTTGATCTCGGACATGCTTTTCCCTCCCGAGCAGCGCGAAACCAATCGGAAGTCACTGTCTCGGCCAGCGCTCCCACTTGCAATCGATCGTAGTGTCTCCTCCAAGCACCCAGCATGGCGGAATCGTGTTCAAGATGGCTCCGCCCTTCCGACTCCGAATACCCGAGCAAGGATCGGTCGGGAAGCGTAAGCAGCACCATCGGTAGAGCAAACGGCCTGTGTTCGCCCATGGCAAATGGGGCGATCTGGAGGATGACGTGGCTCGACTCGAACTGCGCTTCCAGCAAGGCGAACTGCTCCTCCATGATCGCTACTCCACCGACCTGGCGACGCAGGCAGCTTTCGTCCAGAACCGCATGGATGAGTGGCGGCTGGGCTCGATTCAGCAGTTGCTGACGTGCAAGTAGGAACGTCACTCGCTCCTCGGCCTGTTGGCTCGTGATAGTGCCGCGGCGGACATCGGCGAGTGCGATGGACCTCGCGTATGCCTCGGTCTGGAAGAGCCCGGGCACGACGCCTGATTCGAAGATCCGTATCTCAGCCGCCTTCGCCTCATGCCTCGCGAAGACGGGGAATCCCTCCAGCAAACCGGAGTTCTTGTTCTGCAGCCACATCAGCAGCAGGGTGCCACCGGTCTCCAGGACCTCGTCCGCCCTGCGCGCGAACTTCTCGCTCGGCGGCTCGCGCGATGCAAGTTCGGCGTAGGAGACGTAGGAGGGATCGAATCCGACCAGCTTCGCCAGGCGCGCCTGCGTGAGCTTCTTCACCTCACGCGACCTGCGAAGTTGCAATCCGAACGGGGCCCACGGACCGGACGTCGGATCAAGTTCCTTGCGGTTGACCATGCCCCACCAACTTGTGGATCAAGGAATCAAGTTGCGCTCTCGGGGCTGAGTGTGCGCCCATCCAGGCCATCATAAACACGGAACGTAATGACCAAGCAGCTCAGTGCGACCAGTGGAGCCCCCATGCCCAGTTGCCCCCGCATGCCCGTGTACACCCCCGTCGTCGGGGAGGTGGTCCGTGACTTCGGGTGCCGTGTCCCCGCCGGTGGGGTGCTCGAAGGCGTCTACATGGACACCCTCGGCGGCCTCGCCTACCTCCGCCGCGAGGGCGGCGGCTGCGAGTGGACCACCAGGCCCGAACTCGTCCGACCCCTGCCCGAACCCCGCTACCTCAGCGTCCAGCAGCCCAGCAGGCCGCGCGCCGACGACCCGGCGTGAACCGGGCCCCCGCGCTCGTCGCCACCGCACTCGGCGTCCCCGCCCTCAGCACCCTCACCGCCGCCCTCGTCTGCCGGCCGATCCACGACGGACCGCTCGGACCCCGCCTCCTGATCTTCGGCCTCGTCCTCGCCACCGGCATCAGCGCCGGCCTGCCCGCCTGCTTCACCTGGCTCTCGCCCGACACCCAGCACGACCCCGACCCCGGTCCCGATTCCGACCCCACCCCCTGAACCCCCGCGTGCCGGTGTGGTGCGCCACGCGGGAACCCCCGGCCCGGCCCACGCCCCCAGCACCAGCCGGGCCGGGGACCACCCCTGCCCCGTCAACTCCCCACCGAGGAGACCCCCGTGCTCAACAACCTCCCCACGATCCTGACCCGCCCGCCCCGCCGCCGCCTCGGCCACCAGGCCCTCGTCCTCAACCGCGACGGCGCGATCCTCCTCGTCGCCACCACCTACCGCTCCGGCCTCATGCTCCCCGGCGGCAGCGCCGAAGCCGACGAACTCCCCCACCTCGCCGCCCGCCGCCACACCGAAACCGAAACCGGCCTCGTCCTGCCCCTGCGCTCCGTCCTCGCCACCGACTACGTCGACGCCCGACGCCTCCCCGAAGCCGTCAACTTCGTCTACTGGGGCGGCCGACTCACCCCCGCCCAGGAATCCACCGTCGCCCGCCACCGCCCGCCCCACACCATCACCGCCGTCCACTGGCTCCACCGCGCCCAACTCACCGACGCCATGACCCCCGACCAACACCACCGCACCACCCAGGCCCTCGACGCCCTCGCCCGAGGCGCCCACCTCCCCTTCCTCCTCCGCGGCATCCCCGCCGAGTAGCCCGCGCCACCGGCGGGCGACCCACCCGGACACCCGGCTACCGGCGGGCGGTCGGCCCGGGCGAGTCTGCGGAGGGCGACCGCCTCAGCCGCACAGGGCCGCCGTCTGCACCTGCGCCGCACCCGGGCCCAGCGGGACGGGCACCTCGTCCTTCAAGTCCGCGCCGAGGTCGTAGACGTTGAGGGCGAGGACCAACTGCCGCTCACCGTCGACGGTGCTGAACGACAGGCTCATGAAGCCGGGGCCGCCGCCGTCGGTCGCCCAGGTGCTGACCTGTTTGGCGTCCGGACCCGTGCCGCAGGTCACCTCCCTGCGCTGCACGCCCAGTCCGTACGCCGGCCCGCCCGTGAACTTCACCGTGGTCAACAGCTCACGCTGCTGGGCCGGGCGCAGCAGCTTGCCGCCGAACAGGGCCCGGTGGAACCGGGCCAGGTCGTCGACGGTGGAGATCATTGCGCCGGCGGTCCAGTCGTACGACGGGCTGAACCGGGTCACGTCGCGGCCCGCGAGGTCGTACCCGTGCAGGTGGGGGCCGCGGATGTCCGGGTCGGTCACGGGGAAGGAGGTGTTCCTGAGGCCGAGCGGGACGAGGATCCGCCGGTGGATCTCGGAGGGCGCGCTGTGGTGCGTGACCGCCTCGATCACCAGCCCGGCGAGCAGGTAGTTGGTGTTGGAGTACGCCCAGCCGCTCCCGGGCGGCGTGAACGACGGCGCGTGCCGGACTGCGCGGGCGATCACCTCCCGCGGGGTGTAGACGTAGCCCCACTCGTGGCGCTCCAGGTAGGGGGCGAAGAACTCCGGCTCGTCGGTGGGGTCGTAGATGCCCGAGGTGTGGTTGAGCAGCTGCCGGACGATGATGGCGTTGCCGTCGTTGCCGTTCCCGCCGACCACGCCGGGCAGCCACTTCTCCACGCTGTCGTCGAGCGAGAGCCGCCCCTCGCCCTCCAGTTGCAGGAGCACCGTCGAGACGAACGACTTGGTGTTGCTGGCGATCCGGAACCGCTGGTCCGGTCGGGCCCGCTCGCCGGTCGCCGTGTCGGCGAGCCCGGCCGCCGTCCGTGACTCCCGCTCCCCCTGCCTGGCGTACGCGACGGCGGCCGGGAATCCGTCCGCGACCGTCTGTTCGACGGCCGCCCTGAGACCGGCGGGGGGCGCGGCCGACGCCCGTTCCCCCGCAGCGGCGGCAGTCGGGAAGAACCCCGAGACCGCCATCGCGCACGTCCCCGCCAACAGTGCTGCGGCCCCCGCACGTGCCTTCACCGATCACTCCCTTGTCGCTGTCGCCCTGGGTCGTTCGCGCTCCAGCCTGCCGCGCGGCCGCACCGCCGCCCATCCTGCTGACGCCATGATCGACACGGGGGCTGCCCCCACCCCCTGCGGGACGCGAAGGCCAGCTCCCGCTTCACCCGGAAGGTGGCGCTCACCGGCAGGAACGGTGCCGTGGACCTGCCGTTCTCCGATCCCGGGGAGGGCAGTGCCCAAGATCGGAAGCGGGACGGCCGCCGGAGGCGAGAGCCTGCTCACCGCCACCTCCGAGTACAGCGACGACGTCTTCGGGGCGAGTCGCCGCGACGGCGACGGCGCGTTCCCTCAGAACAGCGCGGCCAGCTCCGTCCGCGCGGCGATCCCCAGCTTCGGGTAGGCCTTGTAGAGGTGGTGTCCCACGGTCCGGGGGCTCAGGAACAGCTGCGCCGCGATGTCCCGGTTGGTCAGCCCCGCGGCGGCCAGCCGGGCGATCTGCAGCTCCTGCGGGGTGAGCACGGTGAGCACGCCCGGCGGCGCCCCGGCCGCCGCCGGGGCCGCCCCGCCGGTGGCGGTCAGCTCGCCGCGGGCCCGGTCCGCCCACGGCCCGGCACCGAGCCGTTCGAAGGTCTCCAGCGCCACGCCCAGGTGCGGCCTCGCATCCGTTCGGCGCCGTTCCCGGCGCAGCCACTCCCCGTACAGCAGGGCCGTCCTGGCCTGTTCGAACGGCCGGTCGGTCCCCTCGTGCAGCGCGAGCGCGGCCAGGTACGCGGACTCGGCCGACTGGTGCGGCCCGAGCAGCGCCCGGCAGCGCAGCCGGAGCGCCTCCGCCCAGGGCGTCCCCGCCGCCCCCGCCCAGTGGGCGAACCGTTCGTACGGCTCGGCCGCCCGCTCCGGGGCCCCCAGCCGCACGACGGCCTCGACCAGGTCGGGCACCGCCCGGGTGGCGCTGACGTGGTGCCGGTACGGCCCGGTGGTGAGCGTGTGCAGCCGGTCGGCGGCGGCCCCCGCCCGCCCCCTCCCGAGGTCCAGCAGGGCGATCCCCCACTGCGCCCAGGGCGCGCCGGCGGCGGGCGCCGGAGAACCGGAGTCGAGCGCTTCGTCGGCCAGCTCCGTGCACCGCTCGTCCGCGCCGCCGAGCGCGGCGACACAGGACAGCAGGGCCGCCAGCTGGCTGGTCCACTGGCGCTGTCCGGTGTCCCGGGCCAGGGTGAGCGCCTCGGTGGCAGTGACCTCGGCATCGCGGTGGCGGCCGTGGAACAGCTCCGCCTCGGCGAGGAAGAACTGGAGCGTGGGCAGGACCCCGACGGTCCCCTTGGCCCGGGCCTCCGCCACCAGCTCGGCGGCCAGTTCGAGGGTCTCGGCGTCCCGGCCGAGGATCAGGGTCGCACCGCAGAGCTGGACCAGGTCGCTCGGGCTCTCCGCACCGGCCTTGCGGGCGGCCTCGACGGTCTCTCGGAGCACCGGCACCGGATCCGCCGGGCGGTCCAGAACGGGCAGGACGGCGGCGGGCAGGTGGCGGGCCAGCGGCGCGAGCGGCTCCTCCGGCGCGAGCGGCAGCGCCGCCAGCCGGTCGAGCACCGTGGCGACCGCCTCCTCGCCCACGTACCAGGCGGGATGGAACGCCTGGAGCAGCATCCGGGCGGCGTGGGCCGGCTCGATGTCGGTGGCCGCGGCGTCGAGCAGCAGCCGGTAGGCGGCCGGGTAGGACCCGCGCCAGAAGTGTGCGACCGCCCGGACCTGGTCCAGCAGAGCGTGCGCGAAGACGCTGTCGGTCCGCGCCCGGGCCCGGTCGGCCAGTTCCTCGGCCTGCGCCAACTTGCCTTCCTCGGTGGCCGCTTCGGCGGCCAGCACGAGCCGCCGGGTGGCTCCGTCGCGGTCCGGGGTGAGCCGGGCCGCGCGCTCGTACGCGGCGGCGGCGCCACCGTGGGCACCCCGGGACTCGGCCCGGACGGCGGCCCGTTCCAGCGCGTCCGCGAGATCGGCGTCGGGACCGGTGGCGGCGAGGACCAGGTGCCAGGTGCGGCGGTCGCCGTCCTCCAGCGCCTCGCCGATCATCCGATGGGCCGTCAGGCGCTGTTGCAGGGGTGCACGTTGGAGGACGGCGGTACGCAGGAGCGGATGCCGGAAGGAGAGCCGGCGGTCGGCGCCGACCGTGACCAGTCCGGCCTGCTCGGCGGGCGCCATCGTGTCGGCGCCGGCCCCGAGGGCGGCGGCGGCCGACAGGACGACGTCGAGGTCGCCGTTCTCCTCCGCGGCGGCGACCAGCAGCAGCGTCTGGGTGGCCGGCGGCAGCCCGGTGACCTGGCCGTGGAAGGCGATCTGCAGCCGACTGGTGAGCGCCAGCCCTCCGGCGTCCGACTCGGCTTCGGTGAAGGAGAGTTCGACGAGGGCGAGCGGGTTCCCGGCGGCCTCGGCGAGCAACCGGCGGCGGACCGGATCGGTGATCCCTCCGGCGGCCCGGGCGTCCAGCAGCCGTTCGGCGTCCGGCCCGGCGAGTCCGGCCAGGCGCAGTTCGGGGAGCCCGGCGAGCGGCAGGGCGTCCGCGCCGCCTGCGGTCGGGAGGGTGTCCCGGGCAGCGAGCAGCAGGGCGACGCCCTCCGCCTGGAGACGGCGGGCGGCGAGCAGCAGCGCGTCCAGCGAGGCGCGGTCCAGCCACTGCACGTCGTCGACGACGCACAACAGAGGCTTGTCGGAGGCGATTTCGGCGAGCAGTCCGAGGGTCGCCAGTCCGGTGAGCAGCCGGTCGGTGGGCGCACCGCCGCCTTCCCCCAGTCCGAACGCACCCTCCAGGGAGCGTCGTTGCGGAGCGGGAAGGGCGTCCAGCCGGTCCAGCCCCGGCCCGAGCAGCAGGCTCAGTCCGGCGAAGGGGAGTTCGGCCTCGTACTCGACCCCGGTCGCGCGGACCACCCGGAACTCCCGGCCCGCCGTCGCGACCGCGTACTCCAGCAACGCGGTCTTGCCGATGCCCGGTTCACCACGGAGCACCAGCACCCCGCTGCGGCCGTCCCCCGCCCCGTCGAGCAGCGCGTCGACCGCGGCCTGCTCCCGTTCCCGCCCGTACAGCGTCCCCATGCCCCCGACCCTACTGGCGCGGCCTACGTAGGCCCCTACCTATCCGTGACGGATTCGCCCGCCGTCCGCCGTCCGTACCTTCGTGAACAGCGGGAACGACCCGCCCCACCGGGGCCGATCGGCCCACCGGACAAGGGAGAAGAACCATGAACGCCATCCAGCCGACCGACCTCCAGCAGCTCGCCGAGCGTTACCTCGCCGTCTGGAACGAGACCGACCCGGCCGCCCGCCGGAAGCTGATCGACGAGGTGTGGGCCGAGGACTGCCGGTACACCGACCCGCTGGCCGCGGTCACCGGCCGCGAGGGCGTCGACGCGCTGATCGGCGCCGCCCAGGGGCAGTTCCCCGGCCTGGTGTTCACCCTCGGCCCGGTCGACGCGCACCACGACATCGCCCGGTTCACCTGGAACCTGGGGCCGGCCGGCGCGGAGCCGCTGGTGATCGGCTTCGACGTGCTGGTGGCCGACCCGGAGGGCCGGATCGCCTCCGTGCACGGCTTCCTGGACCGCGTCCCGGGCGCCTGAGCCGCCGTCGTGCCGCCTGCGGGGGCGGCCACACACCCGGTCCGCCCCCGCCACCGCCCCGCCGTCGGCGACCGCTCCTCCCGCGAGCCCCACCTCCACCGCCCCCACCTCCACCGCCCCCGCCAGCGCCTCCCCCCTCCGACGACGCCCCCTCCCGCCCCTGAGGAGCACCTGCCGTGAGCACCGCCCTGCGCACCGTCCTTCGCACCGCCCCCCGCCCCCGCCCGGGCGGCCCGGACAGCCCGGCCGACGGCGCGGCCCCCGCGCCCCGGGGCCTGCTGCCCGTCGTCCTCACCGCCACCTTCATGACCGCCCTCGACGTCTTCGTGGTCAACGTCGCCATACCCTCCGTCCAGGCCGATCTGAGAGCCGGACCCGCTGCCGTCCAGTGGGTGGTGGCCGGCTTCGGCCTGGCCCTCGCCGCCGGCCTGATCACCGCCGGGCGGCTCGGCGACCGCTACGGGCGCCGCCGGGTGTTCGGCCTCGGCCTGGCCCTGTTCACCCTCGCCTCCGTGGCCTGCGGCCTCGCCCCGACGGCGGGTGCCCTGGTCGGCGCCCGGGTCGCGCAGGGACTGTCGGCGGCCCTGATGGGCCCGCAGGTGCTGGCGATCCTGCGCACCGCGTTCAGCGGGGCCGCCCAGGCCCGGGCGTTCGCGATGTACGGGCTGACCATGGGGCTCGGCGCGGTGTTCGGGCAGCTGATCGGCGGGGTGCTGATCCGCGCCGACCTGTTCGGTCTGGACTGGCGCAGCTGCTTCCTGATCAACCTGCCGGTCGGCCTGGCCGCCCTGGCCCTGGTCCGCCGCTGCCTGCCGGAGTCGCGTGCCCCGCAGCGGCCCGGGTTGGACCCGGTGGGCGTGCTGCTGGTCACGACCGGGCTGACCGGCCTGGTGCTGCCGCTGATCCAGGGCCGCGAGGCGGGCTGGCCGCTCTGGACGTGGCTCTGCCTGGCCGGCTCGGCCGCCGTGCTCGCCGTCTTCGGGGTCCACCAGCACCGGACGGGCCGGTCCGGCTCGCCGCTGGTCGACACCCGGCTCTTCCGCACCCGCGCCTTCACCGCCGGGCTGCTCGCCCAACTGGCCTTCTGGCTCGGCCAGGCGTCCTTCTTCCTCGTGCTCGCCCTCTACCTGCAGCCGGGCCGCGGTCTGGACGCGCTCGGGGCCGGACTGGTGTTCACCGCGATCGGTGCCGGCTACCTGCTCACCTCGACCACCGTGCACCGTTTCGTGGCCCGGCTCGGCCGGCAGGCGATCGCACTGGGCGGGCTGCTGATGGCCGCCGGACTGGGACTGCTCGGCCTCGCCGTGTACGCGGCCGGGGACACCGGCAGCGTCTGGTGGCTTGCGCCCGGACTGTTCGTGGACGGCCTCGGGATGGGTCTGGTGATCGCCCCGGTGACCTCGACGGTGCTGGCCTGCGTCGAGCCGCGGCTGGCCGGTTCGGCGGCGGGTGTGGTGGCCACCGTCCAGCAGGTGGCCGGGGCGCTCGGCATCGCGCTGATCGGCATCCTCTACTACGGGGCGGCGGACCCGGCCACCGCGTTCGGCGTCAGCGTCGGCGCGCTGGCGGTGCTGGAGCTGCTGCTGGTGGGCCTGGTGCAGCTGCTGCCCCGCCGAACGGCCTGAGCGGACAGCGCGGCCGGGGCCCGGGGCGGGAACCCGATCGGGAAACGGAACACGAACAGGTACGGAAGCGGAAGCGAGGACGTGGCGGAGGAGGGACGGGCGGGCGCGGGGGCGGGAAGGGTCCGCTCCCGCGCCCGCCCCCGTTCCGTTCCCGCCCCCCGATCGGGTTGGATGGGTGGATGAGCGAGGAGAAGAGCGCCGTTCCGGCGTGGGAGCAGCGGTTCAGGGCGGCACGGGTCTCCCTGCCGGACTGGGCGGAGGACGCCCCCGACCGGGCGCTGTACGTGTCCAACGCCAGCGGCACCTACGAGATCTACGCCTGGGACCGCGCCACCGACACCCACCGGCGCGTCACCGACCGGCCGAACGGCACGACCGACGCCGAACTGTCCCCCGACGGCGCGTGGATCTGGTGGTTCGACGACAGCGACGGTGACGAGTTCGGCATCTGGCGCCGCCGGCCCTTCGAGGGCCGCCCCGAAGGCGCGACCGGCCCCGACGAGGAGGCCGTCCCCGGCCTCGACCCGTCCTACGACGCGGGCCTGGCCCTCGGCCGGGACGGCACCGTCGTGGTCGGCCGGTCCACCGACGAGCACGGCACCACCCTGCACCTGCGACGGCCCGGGGCGACCGAACCGGTCGAGATCTACCGGCACGCGGAGTACGGCGGCGTCGGCGACCTCAGTCACGACAGCACCCTGCTGGCCATCGACCACACCGAGCACGGCGACGCGATGCACGGGGCGATCCGGGTGGTCCGCCTCTCCGACGGCGCGACCGTCGCCGAGCTGGACGAGGTCACCGGGCACGCGGAACCGCGCGGTGTGGCCTGCATGGGCTTCGCCCCGGTCGACGGTGACACCCGGCTGCTGGTCGCCCAGCAGCGCACCGGCCGCTGGGAACCGATGATCTGGGACGTCGCGACCGGTGTCGAGACCGCGCTGCCGCTCCGCGACGAACAGGGCCGCGAACTGCCCGGCGACGTCTCCGCCCAGTGGCGGCCCGGCGCCCGGTCCCTGCTGATCGAGCACGAGTACGAGGCGCGCAGCGAGCTGTTCTCGTACGAGCTCGACGGCCCGGACGGCCCGGACGGCCCGGGGAGCGCCAAGGGCGTGCTGACCCGGCTCGACACCCCGCGCGGCACGGTCAGCGGCGCGACCGCCCGGCCGGACGGCACCGTGGAGTTCCTCTGGTCCTCCGCCGCCGAGCCGTCCGCGGTCCGTTCCACCGCCGGCGGCGTGGTGCTGCGCGCGCCCGGCGCGGTGCCGCCCGCCTCCGTCCCGGTCGAGGACGTCTGGGTGGACGGCCCCGGCGGCCGGGTGCACGCGCTCGTCCAGCGACCGTCCGGGGCCGGTCCGGCGGACGGCCCGTTCCCGACCGTCTTCGAGGTGCACGGCGGCCCGACCCACCACGACAGCGACTCCTTCGCCGCCGGCCCGGCCGCCTGGCTGGACCACGGCTTCGCGGTGGTCCGGGTCAACTACCGCGGCTCCACCGGCTACGGCCAGGCCTGGACGGACGCGCTGCGCGAGCGGGTCGGCCTGATCGAGCTGGAGGACATCGCGGCCGTCCGGGAGTGGGCGGTGGCGAGCGGCCTGGCCGACCCGGACCGGCTGGTGCTGTCCGGCGGTTCCTGGGGCGGCTACCTCACCCTGCTCGGCCTCGGCGTGCAGCCGGAGCTCTGGAGCCTCGGCGTCGCCGCCGTCCCCGTCGCGGACTACCTGACCGCGTACGACGACGAGATGGAGGCGCTGAAGGCGATCGACCGCACGCTCTTCGGCGGAACGCCGGAGGAGGTGCCCGAGCGCTGGACCGCCTCCTCCCCGCTGACCTACGTGGAGCGGGTGCGGGTCCCGGTCTACATCAGCGCCGGGGTGAACGACCCGCGCTGCCCGATCCGGCAGATCGACAACTACGTCGAGCGGCTGGAGCAGCTGGGCAAGGTGCACGAGGTGTACCGGTACGACGCCGGGCACGGTTCGCTCGTCGTCGACGAGCGGATCAAGCAGCTGCGGCTGGAGATCGACTTCGTCGGTCGGCACCTCGGCACGGGCGGCGTCGGAGAGAATCGGTAGAAGACGGAGGAGAGGGACGGGGGGAACGTGTGAGACGCCTGCTGGCGATCATGGGGGTGGGGGTGGCCGGGGCCCTGGTGCTCACCGGCTGCTCGGGTCAGGACGGCGACGACGGGAGCGGGGGCGGGGGGTCGGCCTGCCCGCCGCCCGCCTCCTCACCGTCCTCCTCACCGACGACCACGAGTTCGCCGACGGCCCCGTCCAAGGCCACGGCGACCGTGGCCGCCGCCGCGGCCGTCGTGGTGCGGGCGGCCTTCCGCACGGCCGAGCTCGGCGCAGCCGAACGCGGCCCGGAGGGCGCTGCGGGGTCCGTGGCGACTTCAGTGGCAGGGTCCGTGGCGCCGTCCGTGGCGTCGACCGTGGCGGAGGGCGCGCCGCACGGCGGCACGGTGCTGCTGGCCAAGTCGGGCTCCTCCGGCTCCAAGAGCTCGTCGGGTTCCAAGAGCTCGTCCGGCTCGAAGGGCTCCAAGAGCGGCCGCAAGGCCCGCCACCACACCGACACCTACGACTCGGACGACGACAACGCCGGCGGGAACGGCAGTGGCAGCAGCCGGCGGTGCGACAACCCGCCGCCGACCGTTTCGCCGTCCCCGTCGGCCATGTCGTCAGGCCCGTCGGCTCCGCCCGCTCCGCCCGCTCCGTCCGGGGCGCCGACCCCGTCCGCACCGGTGGTGCCGAGCGCACCCGCAGCTCCGTCCAAGCCCGTCGTGCCGCCGGTGAAGCCCACGCGCTGAGCCGGCCGTCCGGTCAGTCGAGGACCGGGTCCAGTCCCAGGGCCCGGTCCTGCTCGGCCTCGGCCTCGCGGCGCAGCAGGCGGAACCACATGAACACCACGAAGCCGCCGAAGACGAACCACTCCAGCGTGTAGCCCAGGTTCTGGAACGCCCGCAGGCTCAGTCCGTTGCCGCCCTGCGGCTGCACCGTCGGCACCGGGGTCAGCCCGGCCGGCGCGTCGTCGGCGGACACCCAGCCGTCGTACCAGCCCTCGTAGGAGAGCTTGTTGACCAGGGCGGCCCGGTTGATCGTGCCGAGCTGTCCCTCCGGGAGCCCGCCGGCCACCGCACCGCCGCTGCCGCTGGTCTCGCCGGCCTGCAGCCGGCCGGTCACCGTCACCTCGCCGGCGGGCGCGGCACCGGCGGCCGTGGTCGTGGTCGTGGAATCCGCGACCGTGGAGGCGCCGGCGGGCATTCCGGTGGCGGGCACCGCGGCAGCCGGTGTCCCGGCCGCCCAGCCGCGGACCACCGCGACGGTCCGCCCGTCCGGCGTGCGCAGCGGGGTCAGCACGTAGTAGCCCTGCTTGCCGTCCAACACCCGGTTGGGCACGAGCAGTTGGTGTTCCAGGTCGAAGGTGCCGGTCACCGTCACGGCCTGGCCGACGGTGTCCGTGGTGACCTGCGGCCGGTCGGCGCCGAGCACCTCACCGAGCGGCCGGGAAGCACCCGCGTCGTTCACCGACCGGCTGATCTCCTCCTGCGAGGCGACCTTGTCCTCGAACCGACCGAGCTGCCAGGAGCCGAGCCAGACGCACACCGCGACGGCCGCGACGGCCAACGCGGTGCCGCTCAGCCAGCGCGGGGTGAGGAGGAACCGGTACACACCCCCACGGTAACCACTCCTCACACGCCGCCCGACCCCAGGCCCCCCGCCCGGCCCGGACACCACCCCCCGGAGCGGAAAGTCGGACCGGCCGACGCCCCCCGCCGCGAGGCCCCGCCGGTCCGTGCCGCAGCCGCCCAGGACGCCGTCGTGCGCCCCCTCGCCGGTCCCCTACTCCCCTACTCCTGATGCTTCCTCTCACCACTGCCCGGCGCCCGGCCCCGCGTGCGGCGCCCCGGGACCGCCCCCGCACTCACCCCGACGAGGGCGAGGCGCTCGGAGCCGGGAGCGCCGACGGAAGCGGGTCGGGCGCGGTGCGGTAGACCGTGCCCGCGCAGACGCCCGGGAGGACGGCGACGGACGCGGGCGGGTTGCCCGGCGCCGGGGTGTAGGCCAGCGTGACGCTCGTCAACGGCTTGCCGGGCCCGGCCGTCGAGGTGGCCGACGGACTCGGCGCACCGGTCGACGGGAGTGTCGTCGCAGCGCTCGGCGGCGGCTCCGCGCCCGTCCCCGCGGTGAAGCCGGCCTCCGGGGCCGACCCGGTGGACAGGCGCGGCCCGCTCGTCGATCCGGTCGGGCCGGCGCTCAGCAGGCCGGGACCCGTCCCGCCGCTCGCACCCGCGCCCGCGTCCGTTCCCGCACCGCCGCTCGCGCCGCCGGCCGATCCCGGCGCCGCAGCGGTGCCCGCGCCCGGCCCAGGAGCGGCGCCGCCACCCGCCGTACCGCCGGCCGTCGCGCTGCCGGTGCTGCCGCCGGTGGCTCCGCCCGTCGTGCTCTGCCCGGGGCCGGCGGAGGCGCTCGGCGAGGTCGTCCCGCCGGGCGTCGGGCAGCCGACGGCGTCCGGCACCCACCCGAAGTCCACCCGGTACCCGGCCCGGGGCGCGAGCACGAGACCGTCGGTGCCGCCGCCCGTCCCCGCCGCGGGATCCGTCGAGCGCGCGGGCAGCCCGGTCGCCGGACCGCCCGCCGTGTGATCGGCGATCCGGATCCGCCCGGACTCCGTCCCGACGGTGCCGGTGACCGTGACCGAACCGGGCCCGCCGAGCCGGCAGCTGTGCGCGGACGTGTTGGTCACCGTGAAGTACCCGTAGATCCGGCCGTCGGGGTCGGCCGTACCGACCTGGGCGGTGCCCTGCCCGAGATCGCCTCGGGTGCAGAGCGGCATCGGCCCGCTCTCGCCGCCGGTGCCGGTGGCGGCGGCCGGGGCCGAGGTCCCGGCCGCCGGCCGGGTGGTGCTCGCGCCGGCACTCGGCGAGGTCCCGGCGGTGCCGGACGGGCTGCCCGGCGAGGTGGGCGTGCTCACGTCGGGGGCCGGCGGCAGGCTCGGCCACACGATGCCTCCACCGGGTGCGGTCCCCGAGGAGGTCGACGAGGCGGTGCCGCCGTGTGCGTTGGGCGAGCCGGGGCCGCCGGAGAGACCGAGGTGTTCGTCGTCGTGCAGGGTCGGCAGCAGGACGGAGACGACGGCGGCCAGCGCGGCGGCGCCGGTCCAGGCGCCCCGGCGCGCGGCCCGTCTGCGCGGCACCGCCCGGCGGATGTGCTGCAGGCCGCCGGGCGCGGGCTGGACCTCGGCCACGGCCCGTTGCATCAGCGCCCGGACGAGTCGTTCCTCCGAGCCGAGCGGATCGACCTCGCCGTCGTCGGCTCCGGCTCCGGTCTCGGCCCCGGCTCCGGCCCCGGCCCCGGTTAGGGCTCCGGCTCCGGTTAGGGCCCCGGCCCCGGCTCCGGTTAGGGCTCCGGCTCCGGCTCCTGCCCCTGCGAACCCCCGGAACCCGCCCGGGGCGCCGAATACTCCCGCGCTCCCAGGCCCTGCCGTACCTCCCGGACCTCGGTCTCTGCCGCCCGGTCCTCTCCCCGCCCCCGGACCACCGTCGGAGGGGGCCCGTTCACCGGACACCCGATCGTCCTCAGCCATGCCCGGCCTCCATCTGGACCCGCAGCGCGGCGATCCCGCGTGAGCCGTACGCCTTCACCGACCCCAGCGAGATGCCCAGGGTCTCGGCGACCTGCGCCTCCGTCATGTCCACGAAGTAGCGCAGCACCAGTACCTCCCGCTGACGGCGTTGCAGACCCCGTAACGCGGCCTTCAACTGGTCGCGTTCCAGCGCATCGTAGGCCCCTTCTTCTGCACTGGCCATGTCAGGCATGGGCTTCTGAAGCAGCCTCAGTCCGAGAATCCTGCGCCGCAGCGTCGAGCGGGACAGGTTGACCACCGTCTGCCGCAGGTAGGCGAGGGTCTTCTCGGGCTCACGCACCCGCCGCCGGGCCGCGTGCACCCGGATGAACGCCTCCTGCACCACGTCCTCACAGGTGGAGAGGTCGTCGAGGAGCAGCGCGGCCAGCCGCAGCAGGGAGCGGTAGTGCGCCTGGTAGGTCTCGGTGAGCAGGTCCTCGCTGGTCCCCGCGGTGGTGCCCGCGCCGGAGTCAGCGGCGCCGGATGCGACTACCGTCATCTGGCTTTCTACCGGCCTATCCGCCGGCCACTGGGCGCGCGGCGGGAACGTCACCGCGGCCGTTGCCGAGATGCCCGCCCCTGCCCCCACCATCACGTTCGCCACGCCCGTTGGACACTCGATCCCCTGTCATGGTTGCCCAGCCCGGCGGACATTCTTCCGCATCGGGCGGAGCCCCCTCCAGGGGATTCGGCGAGGATTCCTCAAGCGGTCCGCGAACAAACTGCGTAGACGCCGGCTGAGGAGCGGCAGCCCCGGCCGTCGCGAGAGGCCCCGGACGCGGTCCCGGGTGCGGTCCCGGACGCGGTCCCGGCGGGCCGTCGGACGACGGGACCGCCGACCCGGCTCACAGGCCGAGTTCCCCCGCGACCAGTTCGGCGATCTGCAGCGCGTTCAGCGCCGAGCCCTTGCGCAGGTTGTCCCCGCAGAGGAAGAGGTCCAGCGCGGTCGGGTCGTCCAGCGCCCGGCGTACCCGGCCCACCCACACCGGGTCGGTGCCGACGACGTCGTTCGGCGTAGGGAACTCGCCCGCCGCCGGATCGTCGTAGAGCACCACGCCGGGGGCGTCCCGGAGGATCTCCTGGGCGTGCTCCTGGGTGACCTCCCGCTCGAACACCGCGTGCACGGCGACCGCGTGGGTGCGCACCACCGGGATGCGGACGCAGGTGGCGGAGACCCTGAGCGCGGACAGGCCGAGGATCTTGCGGGACTCGTCCCGCACCGTGCGCTCCTCGGAGGACCAGCCGCCGTCGGTCAGCGTGCCGGCCCACGGCACCGCGTTGAGCGCGAGCGGGGCGGCGAACGGGCCGTGGTCGGCGATCACGGCCCGCAGGTCGCCGGTCTGTTCGCCGACCTCGGTACCGGCCACCTGCGCGAGCTGCCCGCGCAGCGCGTCGGCGCCGGCCCGGCCCACGCCGGAGGCGGCCTGGTAGGAGGAGACGACCAGCGCGGCGAGCCCGTACTCGGCGTGCAGCGCACCGACCGCCGCGATCATCGTCAGCGTGGTGGAGTCGGGGCTGGCCACGATGCCGCGCGTACGCAGTCGCACCGCCGCCGCGTTGACCTCGGGCACGACCAGCGGAACGTCCTCGTCCAGGCGGAAGGCCCCGGAGTTGTCGACGACCACGACGCCCTTGGCGGCCGCGATCGGCGCCCACCGGGCGGAGACGTCCGCGGGCACGTCGAACACCGCGACGTCGATCCCGTCGAAGCACTCCTCGGTGAGCGGGAGCACCTCCGCGAGCTCCCCGCGCACGGTCTGCTTGCGGCCGGCCGAGCGCGGGGAGGCGACGAGACGGATCTCGCCCCAGATGTCCTGACGGAGGGAGAGCAGGCCGAGGAGCACCTCACCGACCGCGCCGGTGGACCCGACGACGGCGAGGTTCGGCCGCCGGGTCATCGCCCGGTGCCTCCGTAGACGACGGCCTCGTCCGTGTCGCTGTCCAGCCCGAAGGCGCTGTGGACGGCGCGCACGGCCGCGTTGACGTCCTCGGCGCGGGTGACCACCGAGATGCGGATCTCCGAGGTGGAGATCAGCTCGATGTTGACCCCGGCGGCGGAGAGCGCCTCGAAGAAGGTCGCGGTGACGCCCGGGTTGGAGCGCATGCCCGCACCGACGAGCGAGATCTTGCCGATCGCGTCGTCGTAGCGGAGCGACTCGTAGCCGATGCCTTCCTTGACCCGGTCGAGCGCGTCGATGGCCTTCTGGCCCTCGGCCTTCGGCAGGGTGAACGAGATGTCGGTCAGACCGGTCGACGCGGCGGAGACGTTCTGCACCACCATGTCGATGTTGACCTCTGCGTCGGCGATCGCGCGGAAGATGCGCGCCGCCTCGCCCGGCTTGTCGGGCACGCCTACGACCGTGACCTTGGCCTCGGACGTGTCGTGGGCGACTCCGGAGATGATGGCCTGCTCCATCTCGCCCCCTTCGGGCTGGTGCGGGTTGTCGTTGCTGACGATCGTCCCGGGAAGGCCCGAGAAGGACGAGCGTACGTGAATCGGGATGTTGTAGCGGCGCGCGTACTCCACACAGCGGTCGAGCAGCACCTTGGAGCCGGACGAGGCCAGCTCCAGCATGTCCTCGTACGCCAGCCAGTCGATCTTGCGGGCCTTCTTCACCACGCGCGGGTCGGCGGTGAACACGCCGTCCACGTCGGTGTAGATCTCGCAGACCTCGGCCCTGAGGGCCGCGGCGAGGGCGACGGCCGTGGTGTCGGAGCCGCCGCGGCCGAGCGTGGTGATGTCCTTGCTCGACTGCGAGACACCCTGGAAGCCGGCCACGATCGCGATGTTGCCCTCGTCCAGGGCGGTGCGGATGCGGCCCGGCGTCACGTCGATGATGCGCGCCTTGTTGTGGACGGAGTCGGTGATGACACCGGCCTGGCTGCCTGTGAAGGACTGGGCCTCGTGACCCAGGGATTTGATCGCCATGGCCAGCAGAGCCATGGAGATGCGCTCTCCAGCGGTCAGCAGCATGTCGAACTCGCGGCCGGCGGGGAGAGGTGACACCTGCTCCGCGAGTTCGATGAGCTCGTCCGTCGTGTCGCCCATCGCGGACACCACGACGACGACCTCATGGCCGGCCTTCTTGGCGTCAACGATTCGACGGGCCACGCGCTTGATGCCCTCGGCATCCGCAACGGATGAGCCGCCGTACTTCTGCACGACAAGGCCCACGTGCGCTCCTCGACTTGTGTCGTTTCCGGGGGCGCTCGGCCCCCGCACCCCCGGGTGGCGGGGGTGGTGCGGTCCGCGCCAGTCTACCGAGCAGGGGTGCGACACCTGCCGGTTTCCATATGATGAGACACACGTTTCAGCAGGTGAGCGGCGGTTCGGGCGGGGCCACGGGCAGGTCTGCGGGGTATCCCGCACCGCCCCGCAGAATCGGCGGGCAAACGGTCGGCAGCCCCGGGGTTTTCTCTTCGACGGAAAACCCTGAGGTCTGCGTCACAGTGCGTGCCGACCCCCGCCGACCCCTGCCGGAACGTTCCCCGGACACGTTCCAGGGACCCCGACCCGTCCCGGAGCCCCGCCGGGGCCCGCTCCCGGGGCTCCCGGCGGGGGCCCCTGGCGGGGACTCCTGGCGGGTTCAGCGCCCGATCCCCAGCTCGGCCGCCATGAGGTCGCCGGCCTGCTGTTCGAGCTGCTCGTCGGTGAGCCCGTCGTTGTCGGTGTCCGCACCGTCCGGCGCCGCCCCGATCGGGCTGTCCAGCCGGACGTGCGCGATCAGCGACTGCAGCGCCCGCAGCACCGCCGTGCAGGTCGTGCCCCAGTTGGACAGGTAGGAGAACTGCCACCACCAGAGCGCCTCGCTGACCCGCCCCTCGCGGTAGTGGGTGAGCCCGTGCTGGAGCTCGCTCACCACCCCGGCGAGGTCGTCCGAGATCCGGAACGCGCTCGGCTTCTCCGGCGGCCCGTACGGGTCGAAGACCTCGTGGTAGACGTCGATCGGCGCAAGCAGGGCGGCCAGCCGCTCCCGCAGCTGCTCGCCGTCCGGCTCCGGCCCCGTGTCGGGCTCGAACCGGTCCTCCGGCACGACGTCCTCGATCGCGCCCAGCCGGCCGCCGGCCAGCAGCAGCTGCGAGACCTCCAACAGGAGGAGGGAGACCGCGCTGCCGGGCTCGTCGCCCTTGGCCACCTCGGTGACGGCGAGCACGAAGCTCTCCACCGAGTCCGCGATCTGCACCGCGAAGTCGTCCGGCTCCGAGCCGTGCGCGTGCGTGTGCCAGCTGTGCCGGTCCTGCTCCGGTCCGGCCTGGTGGGGCGTGTGGGGCTGCTGGTTGATGGTCCGGTCAGACATCGAGCAGTCGTCTCCCTTCGAAGGCGCGACCGAGTGTGACCTCGTCCGCGTACTCCAGATCCCCGCCGACGGGCAGGCCGCTCGCCAGCCGGGTCACCCTCAGACCCATCGGCTTGCAGAGCCGGGCCAGATAGGTGGCGGTCGCCTCCCCCTCCAGGTTGGGGTCGGTGGCCAGGATCAGCTCGGTGACCGTGCCGTCCGCGAGCCGCGCCAGCAGCTCCCGGATCCGCAGGTCGTCCGGGCCGACGCCCTCGATCGGGCTGATCGCGCCGCCCAGTACGTGGTAGCGGCCACGGAACTCACGGGTGCGCTCGATGGCGACCACGTCCTTGGACTCCTCGACCACGCAGATGACGGCGAGGTCGCGCCGCGGGTCGAGACAGACCCGGCACCGCTCGGCCTCCGCGACGTTGCCGCAGACGGCGCAGAACCGGACCTTGTCCTTGACCTCCAGCAGCGCGTGCGCCAGCCGGCGCACGTCGACGGGGTCGGCCTGCAGGACGTGGAAGGCGATCCGCTGGGCGCTCTTGGGCCCGACGCCGGGCAGCCTGCCCAGTTCGTCGATCAGGTCCTGAACCACGCCCTCGTACAACGTCGCGCCTTCCCTCAGGTGGAACGGTGGCACCCGCGCGGGGTGCTCCGGTGCCATCATCCAACGAATCGGGCGTCGGGCACACCGCCCGACGCCCGTCTCCCGCATAAATCACACAGGTCCGTTGTCTGAACTACAGATCTCCGGGGCCCCGAGAACCGTCCCGAAGCCCTCCTACCGGCCGGTCGAGAGCCCTCCGCCGGCCGCCGGGGAGCTCCCTCGTACCGACACGTACCGATTCGTCCCGACCGCCCGGCACTGCCCGAACGGCCCGGCCGTCCGGGCGGAACCGGGCCGGGGCTTGCCGGCCCTGGCCCTGTCCCTGTGCGTGTGCGTGTATCTGTCCCTCTGCCTGTGTCTGTCCCGCTGCCTGTCCCTGAACCGACGATCAGAACGGCAGGCCGGGGATGCCGCCGCCGCCGAGGCCCTGGGTCAGCGGGCCCATCCGCTCGGCCTGCATCTTCTGCGCCGACTGGTTCGCGTCACGGACCGCGGCCAGGACCAGGTCGGCCAGGGTCTCGGTGTCCTCCGGGTCCACGGCGGCCGGGGCGATGGTCAGCGCCACCAGCTCACCGGCACCGGTCACCGTCGCCTCGACCAGGCCGCCGCCCGCCGAACCGGTCACCTTCGCCTCGGCCAGCTCCTGCTGGGCCTGGGCGAGATCCTGCTGCATCTTCTGCGCCTGCTTGAGCAGCGCCTGCATGTTGGGCTGGCCACCACCGGGGAACACGGCTCACTCCTTGCGTTCGGTCCTGCGTTCTGTGTGCGTCCTCGCCCCGAGCCTACGTGCTGCCCGGTCGGCTCAGCCGCCGCTGTGCCGGATCTCCTCCAGCACCGTCGCACCCAGCTCCCGGACGATCAGATCCTGGCCGGAGAAGGCCTCCTCGTTGAGGTCCGGGTCGTCCTCCTCCGGGATGTCGTCCTCCGGGGCCACCGCCTGCACCGGACGCGCCGGGGCGGCCTGGGGCGGAGGTGCCTGGACCGGTGACGGCCTCGGCGTGACCGGCATCGCCTGGGGCGCGGCCACCGGCGCAGGCGCCGGTACGGGAGCGGCCACGGGCGCCGGCGCGACGGGCGCCGCAGGGGGCGCGGACGCCGCCGGACGCGCCGGTGCAGCTCCCCAGCCACCACCACCGCCGGCACCACCGCCCGCACCACCGCCAGCACCGCCACCGAAGCCGCCCGAGGGACCACCACCGGGGGTCCCTCCGACTCCGCCCGAGGGGTCGACGATGCACTCGACCCGCCAGTCCACCCCGAGCGCGTCCGCCAGCGCCTGGCGCAGCACGTCGTCGCTGTTGCTGCTGACGAAGCTGTCCCGCGCGCCGGCGTTGATGAACGAGACCTGGAGCACGCTGCCGTCGAACCCGGCGACCTGGCCGTTCTGGCTCAGCAGGATCCAGGTGAACCGGCGCCGGTTCTTCACCGCCTCCAGGATCTGCGGCCAGAGCTGCCGGACCTGCCCGGCGCCCTGCTGCGCCGCCGCCGACGGCTGCCCACCGGCCGCCGCAGGTGCGGGCGCCGGGGCGGGCTGCTGCGGCTGCTGCGCGGGGGCAGCGGGCGCGGGGGCAGCGGCCGGGGCGGGAGCGGACGCCTCACCGGCCGGCGAGAAGCTCCGCTTGATCGGCCACGCCCCGGGCGCGGAAGCGGCCGGAGCCGCCGGCGCCGCAGGTGCGGCGGGCGCGGCGGGCGCGGGTACCGGAGCGGGCGCCTGCGGCACGTACTCCACCGCCGGGGCCGCCACCTGCTGGACCTCGGGCACCGCCGCCACCGGAGGAGCCGTCCCGCCGGCCGCGATCCCGCCGCCCTCACCGACGCCGATCGCCCCGAGAGCTCCGAGGCCGGCGACACCGGGACCACCCAAACCACCCGGACCACCGCCGGCGAACCCGCCGGCCGCCGCCCGGCGCTCCAGCTTGTCCAGCCGCGCCTGCAACGACAGCTCGTCGCTGTACGCGCCCGGCAGCATCACCCGGGCACAGATCAGCTCCAGCTGGAGCCGGGGCGCCGCGTTCCCGCGCATCTCCGTCAGTCCGGTGTTGACGATGTCCGCCGCCCGGCTCAGCTCGGCCGCGCCGAACGAGTCCGCCTGCGCCTGCATCACCGCCACCCGGTCCGCCGGGGCGTCGAGCAGACCCTTCTCCCCCGCGTCCGGCACCGTGGCGAGGATCACGAGATCCCGCAGCCGCTCCAGCAGGTCCGTGACGAAGCGACGCGGATCGTTCCCGCCCTCGACCACCCGGTCGACGGCCTGGAACACCGTCGCCCCGTCGTGCGCGGCAATGGCGTCGACCACCTCGTCCAACAGCGCCGAGTCGGTGTACCCGAGCAGCGCGGTGGCCATCCGGTACGTCACACCGCCCTCGGTGGCACCGGCCAGCAGCTGGTCCATCACCGACATCGAGTCACGCACCGACCCGGCGCCGGCCCGTACGACCAGCGGGAACACCGAGTCCTCGACCTGGATCTCCTCCCGGCCGCACACCTCCGCCAGGTAGTCGCGCAGCGTGCCGGGCGGCACCAGCCGGAACGGGTAGTGGTGCGTCCGGGACCGGATCGTCCCGATCACCTTCTCCGGCTCCGTGGTCGCGAAGATGAACTTGAGGTGCTCCGGCGGCTCCTCCACCACCTTCAGCAGCGCGTTGAAGCCGGCCGGGGTCACCATGTGTGCCTCGTCCAGGATGAAGATCTTGTACCGGCTGTGCACCGGGGCGAAGAACGCCCGCTCCCGCAGCTCGCGCGCGTCGTCCACACCACCGTGCGAGGCCGCGTCGATCTCGATCACGTCGATCGACCCGGGCCCGCCCGTGGCGAGGTCCCGGCAGGACTGGCACTCACCGCACGGCGTCGGCGTCGGGCCCTGCTCACAGTTGAGGCAGCGGGCCAGGATGCGCGCGCTGGTCGTCTTCCCGCAGCCGCGCGGGCCGCTGAACAGGTAGGCGTGGTTGACCCTGTTGTTGCGCAGGGCCTGCTGGAGCGGAGCGGTCACGTGCTCCTGACCGATGACCTCCGCGAAGGTCTCGGGGCGATAGCGGCGGTACAGGGCTAGGGACACACCACCGACGATATCGGGACGGACGGACAAACGCGTCGCCCCTCGACCCGCCCCGGCCCCGCCCGTGCCCACCGGACTCCCCCGGGAACGCAAAGACCCCCCGTGCACCCGTCAGAGCCCTCTTACCCTTGCTGCCTTCCGGCCCTGGGGGGGTTCAGAGAGATAACGCCACACGAGGGGCTGCCCCCAACACTACCGGATCCCGGGCCCACCCCTCCACCACCACCCCCTCCCCTCATCCGCAGGCCACCCCTCGCCCCCACCTACGAGATACGTGGTCGCGACCACCCCTGAACATGTACTAAGCTCTCCCACGGAGGATTCGCCTAGTGGCCTAGGGCGCACGCTTGGAAAGCGTGTTGGGGGCAACCCCTCACGAGTTCGAATCTCGTATCCTCCGCCGGCAGAAGGCCCGGACCGCTCAGCGGTCCGGGCCTTCGTCGTTCCCGGCTCCGGGTGCCGCGCCGGAGGCACGGGCAGAATCACGAGGGCAACAGCCGCCCCGAGCCCAGACGAGGCGGACGGCGAGCATTCGGGCGACAGCATGCCGAAGATCCCAAAGGCCGACGCGTGGGCCAGCGCCGCCGTGAACGCGGTGCGCGCACTCCCCATGGAGCACGATCACGTCGTCCAGACGCCGGTCATCGACCGGGCGAAGGCCCGGTGACTGCTCCGACCGGGCCGGCAACAGCGGTTCGATCCGGGCTCATAGCTCGTCGTCCACGATCCACGGCTTGCTGCTCACACCATCATGAACGGACGAATCGTCACACCGGCAACGCCCACCGGCAACAATTCACAAGATCGTGTTACAAGTCCATGCAGGCACCCCCGAGGGGCGAACGGCGATTTCGACATCTGCAATCAGTTGACTTCGGAACGTATTCCGAAGTAACATCACGACATGTCCACTCTCACCGTGTCGTTCTCCGACCTGTCGAAGAACTCCAAGCGCGTCGCGGACAGTGTCGAACAGGCACAGCGCATTCACGTCACACGCCGCGACGGCGAGGACCTGTACCTGACCACGGAGCGCCACGACCGTCAGCGCGAAGAGACCGCCGACGTCACCGCACGACTGTTCGCAGCGCTGATCACCAGCAGCGAGGGCGCTCGCGCCGTCCTCCTCGCGCTCCCCGAGGTCTTCCCGTGGACCCGCCACCTGTCGGCCGAAGAGGTCCGGGAGTTTATCGTCGACCTCGTGAACGCCACTCGCGACGTGGTGGAGCTGGACGTCCACGCCAATCTGCACAGAGTGATCGTCGAGTGGCGCGCCACAGCCCGAATCCTGGCGGATCCGGAACTGGCTGCGCAGCTCACCGAACTGCTTCCCGGTGACGACCACGGCGAGGTTCCCAACCCATGAGCCCCAAACGCGGCGACGACGTCCCACCACCGCCGATCGGCAGCGAATGGCGGCTACGGTTCGCCACCAATGAGGCGGCCAAGGGGTGGGGCGATCTCTGCTCCGAAGCTCCCGGGAATACACGACGCTGCTTCGAAGCCCTTCGCACCGACCCCATGTCCATGGGCGACCCTGATCGGCAGCACCGGCTTCGGGGGCGTCTGGCGGCTCGCACCCTCGGAGGGAGCGAGCTGCCGCAGTGGGAGTACGAGGTGACCGCCGGCGGGCGCGTGCGCTACCTCGTCGACGAGCCAGGGCGGACCGTACATCTCGTCTACGCCTCGCCCCGGCACCCCAAAGACACGGACAGCTGACCAAGCACGAGGTGGACGATCCAGCTGCAGGTGCCAGGTAGCGTGGTCTCAGTTCTGGTCTCATTCATCGCCGTCCGGCTGGTTCGACCGCCACCCGACGGTTCGCTCCGGCGCAGGTCAGAACAGGTCTGAACCCCGGCAGACGGCGTTCGGGAGAATTGGAAAGCGTGTTGGGGGCAACCCCTCACGAGTCCGAATCTCGTGTCCTCCGCCTCTGCCGGCCATGGCAGCACGAAGGCCCCGACCGCCCAGCTTGGGTTCTGGGGGTCGTCGCAACACCACGTGGTTTAGGTGGTGAGTAGATCACGTAGACGCTCGGCTGGGGTATTCCAGCCGAGCGTCTTGCGTGGGCGGCCGTTGAGTTCCTGGGCGACGTGTTCGAGGTCTTCGGGGCTGTGCGGGCTCAGGTCGGTTCCCTTCGGGAAGTACTGCCGCAGGAGCCCGTTGGTGTTCTCGTTCGAGCCGCGTTGCCAGGGTGAGGCGGGGTCGCAGAAGTAGACGGGCATTCCGGTGGCCATGGTGAACTGCCTGTGGCGTGCCATCTCGCTGCCCTGGTCCCAGGTGAGGGAGCCGCGCAGGTGGGCCGGCAGGGTCCGGACGGTGCGGACGAGGCCGTCGCGAACGGTCTCGGCGTCGTGGGCTCCGCCCGGCAGGCGGACCAGCATCGTGTAACGGGTGCTTCGTTCGACCAGGGTGGCGATGGCGGAACGCCCGCCCGCGCCGATGATCAGTCGGGTAGCGGGGACGCATTGCTGCGTCCCCGCCCCCTCAGAACCGTGCAAGCAGCTGTTCACCGCACACGGCTCAAGCAAGC
>NZ_JBHXDN010000068.1:0-51528 GCF_042726075.1 Kitasatospora sp. NPDC127035
GCCCGACAGCCTTGTGCTGTCGGGCCCCTCGCACGTCCGGGGAGGAAGGGGTAACGGCGTGGTCAGTCGCGGCCGGCGGCGGCGGCGACGGCCTCCGCGACGGTCGCGTCGCCGGCGGTCAGTTCGAGGGTCTGCCCGGCGGTCGCCGGTTCGTGCAGCAGGGCGGCGAGGACGGCGGCGACGTCCTGCCGGTCGATCGCGCCGCGGCCGGTCGAGGGGGCGAGCCGGACCAGGCCGGTGCCCGGGCCGTCGGTGAGCCGCCCGGGGCGCAGCACCGTCCAGTCCAGCGCGGTGCGCGCCCGGACGGCGTCGTCGGCGGCGCCCTTGGCCCGCAGGTAGGTCTCGAAGACCTCGTCGTCGGGGTACGCCGCCCCGGCGTCGGCGCCCATCGAGGAGACGATCAGGTAGCGGCGGACGCCCGCGAGTTCGGCGGCGTCGGCGAGCAGGACGGCGGCGTCCCGGTCGACGGTGAGTTTGCGGTCGGCTCCGCTGCCCGGTCCGGCGCCGGCCGCGAAGACCACCGCGTCGGCGCCGGTGAGCAGGTCGGCGAGGGCGGCGGGGGTGGCGGTCTCCAGGTCGAGCAGTAGGGGTTCGGCCCCGGCGGCGGCCAGGTCCTCGGCCTGTTCGGGGCGGCGGATGATGCCGGCGGGCCGGTCGCCGTGGTCGGCGAGCAGCCGTTCGAGCCGGAGCGCGATCTGTCCGTGGCCTCCGGCGATGACGGTACGCATGGTTCCGACGGTAGCCCGGGAGTCCGTCCGGTGCCCGGGGAGCCGCCGGGGGATCCCCGGGCGGCCGGGAGCTCCGGAGCCGCGCGGGGACGGCCCGGCGTCCGGGGGAGACGGCCGGGCAGGACACAATGGGCGCATGACTTCGCTCGCCCACCCGCAGCTGCGGTTCACCCCCGAGGTGAACGACCCCTCCGGCCCCCGGGAGCTGGTGATCCTCGGGTCCACCGGTTCGATCGGTACCCAGGCCATCGACGTGGTGCGCCGTAACCCGGACCGGTTCCGGGTGGTCGCCCTGTCGGCGGCCGGCGGCCGGGTGGAACTGCTCGCCGAGCAGGCCCTGGAGCTGGGCGTGCACACCGTGGCGGTGGCCGATCCGGCGGCCGAGCCGGCGCTGCGCGAGGCCCTGGCGGCGAAGGCGGCGGGCCGTCCGCTGCCGGCCGTGCTGGCCGGTCCGGACGCGGCGACCGAGCTGGCGGGCGTGGAGTGCCACTCGGTGCTGAACGGCATCACCGGTTCGATCGGCCTGCGTCCGACGCTGGCGGCGCTGCGGGCCGGCCGGGTGCTGGTGCTGGCCAACAAGGAGTCGCTGATCGTCGGCGGTCCACTGGTGAAGGCGGTGGCCCGGCCGGGTCAGATCGTCCCGGTGGACTCCGAGCACGCCGCGCTGTTCCAGGCGCTGGCCGGCGGCACTCGGGCGGAGGTCCGCAAGCTGGTGGTGACGGCGAGCGGCGGTCCGTTCCGCAGCCGCAGCCGTGCGGAGCTGGCGGGTGTCACCCCGTCGGAGGCGCTGGCGCACCCGACCTGGGCGATGGGCCCGGTCGTCACGATCAACTCGGCCACCCTGGTGAACAAGGGCCTGGAGGTGATCGAGGCGCACCTGCTGTACGACGTGCCGTTCGACCGGATCGAGGTCGTGGTCCACCCGCAGTCGGTCGTCCACTCGATGGTGGAGTTCACGGACGGTTCCACGCTGGCCCAGGCGAGCCCGCCGGACATGCGGATGCCGATCGCGCTGGGCCTGGGCTGGCCGGACCGGGTGCCGGACGCGGCGTCGGCCTGTGACTGGACCAAGGCGGCGACCTGGGAGTTCTTCCCGCTGGACGACGAGGCCTTCCCGGCGGTGGAGCTGGCCCGCGAGGTGGGGACGCTGGGCGGGACGGCCCCGGCGGTCTTCAACGCGGCGAACGAGGAGTGTGTGGAGGCCTTCCTGGGCGGCCGTCTCGCCTTCACCGGAATCGTGGACACTGTTGCGAAGGTCGTGGCGGAGCACGGACAGTACGACGGTGGACGGCCGGCGACGGGAACTTCGCTGACGGTCGAGGACGTCCTGCACGCGGAGGACTGGGCGCGCGCCCGGGCCCGCGAGCTGGCGGCCGGCTGACGCCGGTCCCCGGACCGGACCCGGGTGACGGGGCCGACCGGGACGACCGGTACGACGACAGGATGAGCGGAGTGGCATGACGGAGGAGCAGCAGTGGCAACGGTGATGACGGTGGTCGGCATCCTGGTCTTCGCACTGGGGCTGCTGTTCTCGATCGCCTGGCACGAGCTCGGCCACCTCTCCACGGCCAAGCTGTTCGGCATCCGCGTGCCGCAGTACATGGTCGGCTTCGGCCCGACGATCTGGTCGCGGCGCAGGGGCGAGACCGAGTACGGCCTCAAGGCGGTTCCGCTGGGCGGGTACATCCGGATGATCGGGATGTTCCCGCCCGGTGCGGACGGGCGGATCACCCAGCGCAGTACCTCGCCCTGGCGGACGATGATCGAGGACGCCCGGGAGGCCTCGTACGAGGAGGTCGAGGAGGGCGACGAGACGCGGCTCTTCTACACGCGCAAGCCGTGGAAGCGCGTGATCGTGATGTTCGCCGGCCCGTTCATGAACCTGATCCTGGCCTTCGGGCTCTTCCTGACGGTGATGATGGGCTTCGGCGTCCCGATGTCCGTGCCGACCATCGGCACCGTCTCGGAGTGCGTGGTGAAGGCGGGGCAGCCCACCGACACCTGCCCGGCGGACGCGCTGCCGGCGCCGGCGTTCCAGGCGGGGCTGAAGCCGGGGGACAAGGTGATCTCCTTCGACGGCGACCGGATCACCGACTACGAACAGCTCCAGGCCGACATCCGGAAGTCGGCGGACAAGCGGGTGGAGCTGGTGGTGGAGCGGGACGGCAAGGAGCTGACCCTGAACCCCACCATCGCCGTCAACGACGTGCAGAAGTACGACGCCGAGGGCCTGCCGGTCAAGGGCGAGACGGTGCGGGCCGGTTTCCTCGGCTTCACGCCGGCCTCCGGCATCGTCCGGTTGGGCTTCGGGCAGTCCCTCGACCGGATGTACGACATGGCGGAGAACGGGGTGGAGTCGCTGGCGGCGCTGCCCGGCAAGGTCCCCGGTCTCTGGCACTCGGTGGTGGACGGGACGCCGCGCGAGGTCGATTCGCCGATCGGCATGGTCGGGGCGGCGCGGGTGAGTGGTGAGGTGTTCGCGCTCGACATCCCGGGCACCCAGCGGGTCGCCTACTTCGTGAACCTGCTCGCCGGGATCAACCTGTCGCTCTTCCTCTTCAACATGCTGCCGCTGCTGCCGCTGGACGGCGGTCACATCGCGGGCGCGGTCTGGGAGTCGATCCGCCGCCGGTTCGCACAGGTGTTCCGGCGGCCCGACCCGGGTCCGTTCGACGTGGCCCGGCTGATGCCGCTGGCGTACGTCGTGGCCAGCGTGTTCATCGGGTTCACTCTGCTGGTGCTGGTCGCCGACCTGGTGAACCCGGTCAAGATCAGTTAACCCGCCGGGACCGGTGGTGCACGGGTGCCGGTCCCGGTGCCGTACCGTTGGAGCCCGGGTGTGCGATCGTCGGCGCGCCCGGGTTCGGCCGTCTTCGACCGGGCCGACCACACCTCAACCCCGGGGAACCCTGCGCACATGACCGCGATCTCGCTCGGTATTCCGTCTCTGCCGCTCAAGCCGCTCGCCAAGCGCCGTGTCTCCCGTCAGATCATGGTCGGCAACGTACCGGTCGGTGGTGACGCTCCCGTCTCGGTGCAGTCCATGACCACCACCCTGACCTCGGACATCAACGCCACGCTGCAGCAGATCGCGGAGCTGACCGCCTCCGGCTGCCAGATCGTGCGGGTCGCCGTCCCGTCGCAGGACGACGCGGACGCCCTGCCGATCATCGCCAGGAAGTCGCAGATCCCGGTGATCGCCGACATCCACTTCCAGCCGAAGTACGTCTTCGCCGCGATCGACGCCGGCTGTGCGGCGGTGCGGGTCAACCCTGGCAACATCAAGGCGTTCGACGACAAGGTCGGCGAGATCGCCAAGGCCGCCGGGGCCGCCGGCGTGCCGATCCGGATCGGCGTCAACGCCGGCTCGCTCGACAAGCGCCTGCTGGAGAAGTACGGCCGGGCCACCCCCGAGGCGCTGGTCGAGTCCGCGCTCTGGGAGTGCTCGCTCTTCGAGGAGCACGACTTCCGCGACATCAAGATCTCGGTCAAGCACAACGACCCGGTCGTGATGATCAACGCCTACCGCCAGCTCGCGGCCGCCTGCGACTACCCGCTGCACCTCGGTGTCACCGAGGCCGGCCCCGCCTTCCAGGGCACCATCAAGTCCGCGGTCGCGTTCGGTGCGCTGCTCGCCGAGGGCATCGGCGACACCATCCGGGTCTCGCTGTCCGCCCCGCCGGCCGAGGAGATCAAGGTCGGCAACCAGATCCTGGAGTCCCTCGGCCTGCGCGAGCGCGGCCTGGAGATCGTCTCCTGCCCGTCCTGCGGCCGCGCCCAGGTGGACGTCTACAAGCTCGCCGAGGAGGTCACCGCCGGCCTGGAGGGCATGGAGGTGCCGCTGCGCGTCGCCGTCATGGGCTGCGTCGTCAACGGTCCGGGCGAGGCCCGCGAGGCCGACCTCGGCGTCGCCTCCGGCAACGGCAAGGGCCAGATCTTCGTCAAGGGCGAGGTCATCAAGACCGTCCCCGAGTCGAAGATCGTGGAGACCCTGATCGAGGAGGCCCTCAAGCTCGCCGAGCAGATGCAGGCCGCGGGCGTCGAGTCCGGTGCGCCGACCGTCATCGCCGGAGAGTGACCGGCCCTGGTGCCCGGTAGTTCGCCGTTCTTCCGGAAGCGGGGCCGTCCGTGCGCGGACGGCCCCGCGGCCGTAGCCGGGTGGGGCCGGGGAGTAGGGTGCGGCCAGAGTCGTCTCAGTAAGGTGCTGTCTCGATGCTCGATCGAGGTGTGATGCTCCCCAGCTCGTTCCAGGCCGCCCGCGCCCTGGCGACCACTCGCGTACTGGAGCCGTCGGACCTCGCCGACGCTCTCGCGGTGCTCCGCCGGGACCCGGTCGCCAACGCCTTCGTCGCCACCCGGGTGGAGACGGTCGGCCTCGATCCCTGGCGCCTCGGCGGCGAGATGTGGGGCTGGTACGACGAGCGCGGCGAACTCGACGCGCTCTGCTACGCCGGCGCCAACCTCGTGCTGGTCGAAGCCGGACCGCAGGCCGTCCAGGCGTTCGCCGAGCGGGCCCGCCGTCAGGGCCGCCGCTGCTCCTCCGTCGTCGGCCCGGCCGGCCCCACCGCCGCCCTCTGGGCCCTGCTGGAGCGCAGCTGGGGCCCGGCCCGGGAGGTCCGTGCCCACCAGCCGCTGCTGGCCACGGCCGTGCCGTCCGCGGAGATCGCCCCCGACCCGCTGGTGCGGCGGGTGCGGCGGGACGAGGTCGAGACGCTGATGCCGGCCTGCGTGGCGATGTTCACGGAGGAGGTCGGCGTCTCCCCGCTGGCCGGTGACGGCGGGCTGCTCTACCAGGCCCGGGTCGGTGAACTCGTCGCCTCGGGACGCTCCTTCGCCCGCTTCGACGAGGACGGCGAGGTGGTGTTCAAGGCCGAGATCGGAGCGGTCACCGAGGGCGCCTGCCAGATCCAGGGCGTCTGGGTGGCCCCCGGGCACCGCGGTCGCGGCCACTCCGAGACGGGTATGGCGGCCGTCCTCGACATCGCCCTGCGCGAGATCGCCCCGGTCGCCTCGCTCTACGTCAACGACTACAACCTGCGGGCCCGCGCGGCCTACCGCCGGGTCGGCTTCCGCGAGGTCGGCGCGTTCATGAGCGTGCTGTTCTGACCGGCGCCGTGGCACCGGGAACCGCCCGGCGGACCGGCGTCCCCGACCCGGCCCGCGCGCGGGCCGGACGGGTAGTAACGTCCGGGTCATGGATCAGCTGACCGGGGTGACGATCGAGGCCATCGACCTTGCGGCGTGGGCTCCGCAGGCGCTCGATGTCCAGGCTGTGGCGTTCGGGCTGACGCCCGAGGAGGTCATGGTCCGGCTGCACATCGTCGGCCGGCACGCGCAGCAGCCCGGGGTCGTCGCGCTGGGCGCGCTGAGCGGCGGCCGGCTGGTCGGCTTCGGGTACGGCATGCCCAACCGGCGCGAGCACTGGTGGAGTTCGGTGATCGAGCCCTACCTGGTCGCCCGGGGCCACGGCGACTGGCTGGACGGGGTGTTCGCCATCACCGAGCTGCACGTGCTGCCGGAGTTCCAGGGCCGCGGCGTCGGCTCCGCGCTGATCCGCACCCTCTGCGAGCGGTCCGGGCTGGACCGCAGCATCCTCTCCGCGATCGACGCCGAGACGCCCGCCCGCCGGCTCTACCGCGCGCTCGGCTACCGGGACCTCGCCCGCGCGGTGCACTTCCCGAACACCGACCGGCTCTACGCGGTGATGGGCGCCCGGCTGCCGTTGCAGGCACCGACCGGATCGGCTCAGAGCGCGCCCGCGAACTCCAGGTAGAGCTCGGCGTCCGGCCGGCGGTCGGCCGCCAGGGCGCCCAGCCCCAGTTCGACGGCGCGCACGAGGGTCCAGCCGCGCAGCCGCTCCCGGTCGACCTCCAGCGCGTCGGCGAGCTGGTGCAGCCGGCGCCGGACGGCGGCCGGCACGCCCGGCGAACCGATCAGGGTGTCCGCCCGGTCCAGCGTCAGCCGGGCCAGGTCGTAGGCGCGTTCGCCGGCCAGTGGCCGCGGGTCGATCGTCAGCCAGGGGGCCCGGTCGGCGGCGAGCACGTTGCCGTGGTGGAAGTCGCCGTGCAGCAGGAACTCCTCGGTGGCCGAGGCGGTCAGCCCTTCGGCGGTCTCCAGCGCCTCGGTGACGAGGGTGTCGGCCTCCCCGGCGCCGGGCAGCCCGCGGTGCCGGTGCAGGGCCTCGGCGGTGCCCGCCGTCCGGTCGGCGAGCAGCGGGAAGGGGTGGCCCTCGGGGAGCGGCACCCAGAGCCGGTGCAGCAGGCTGGTCGCCTCCAGCATCGCCTTCGGTTCGGCCAGCGAGCGGAGCGGGATCTCGCCGTGCAGCCGCTCCAGCAGGAGCACCCCCTCGGCGGGGTCGGCCTCCAGCAGCAGGACGGCGCCGCGGCCGGCCCACACGGCGAGGGCGTCGGGTTCGCGGGCGGTCTCGGGGGTCCGGAGACCGATCTTGAGGACGGCGGGGGAGAGGTCGTCGCGGTGGACGTAGGCGACCAGGCTCAGGCTGCCGCCCGGGTCGAGGATCCTCTCCAGCGTGAGTTCCCGGCGGGCGAGTTGCGCCGCCACCCGGTCGGGCAGCTCCGCCACCCAGCGCCGTCCCTCCTCGCCCCGGCCGGCGACGACGCTCCGCGCCAGCCACGCGGGGACGCTGATCTGCCCTGGTGCTGCCGACATGCTGGCCTTCCGGTAGCCGTTCCCCCGTGGTGTTACCCGTCCATTGTCGACCATGGGGCCGAAACCGCAGGTCAGTGCTGCGGGCGGGGGTGGGCCGGAGCCGCCCGGGCGGCGGTGAAGGCGCAGGTCGGCGGGGGTGGGGCGACGCACGGCGGCGTGCGGCGGCGTGCGGCGGGGACAGGGGGGGACAGGCGGGGGACGGGCCCGGACGGCGGGGACGGGTCAGGCGGTGGCCGAGGCCGCCGCGGTCGGGGAGGCGCTCCCGGGGGCCGTCGGGGACGCGGTGCCGTCGGGCTCGGGGATGCCGGGGAACGCCGTGGGCGCGGCGCCCCAGCGACGGGCGCGGAGGGCGCACTCGCGCAGCGCGTCGGTGGCGGTGGCCCGCCGGGGGGTGGCGACGGCCGCGACCAGGTCGGCGTAGACGCCGGCGAGCCGGGTCTCGACGTGGGCGGCCAGCCGGGCGGCGCCCGCCGCGTCGGTGACGGCGAACGGCAGCTGGTAGCCGGCCGCCGCGGCACTCGGGGTGGCACCGGCCGCGCCGAGCAGCCGCTGCCAGGCGTCCCGCCGGGCCTGGTGCGCGGCGAGCGCGGTACGGGCGTCGGCGCGCTGCTGGTCGTCGGGCAGGCGGGCGCCGACGACGCCGTAGCCGTAGATCGCGGCGTGCTCGGCGCCGAGCGCGGTCTGGAACGCGGCGACCGCCTCGGTGGCGACGGGCGTGCCGGAAGCCGTCGCGGCGGGTTCGGGGCTGCCGGACCCGGTCGAGGCGGACCCGGTGGGCGGGTCGGTCGGCGCCGGGGCCGGGACGGTCGGCGGAGGGGTGTCCCCGAGGGCGACGGCGTGCAGCACCCCGGCCGTGGAGACCGAGGCGAGCAGCCGGGCCAGCTGCGGGGAGGCGGCGCCGAGGTCGGCCAGCCTGGCCTGGGCGGTCTGCCGCTCCAGCGAGGCGAGCGCGGCGGCGCTGGTCACGGCGGTGCCGGTGGTGCCCGTGGTGCCGGTCGCACCGGGGGAGGCGGAGGAGGCGGACGCCGTGGGAGCGGCGGACCCGGAACCGGACGGGCCGGCCACGCCGGACGGACTGGACGAGGCCTCCGGCAGTCCGGCGGCCAGCGCGGCCCGGTGCTGGACGACCTCGGCGCGCAACGGCTGGAGCTGCGCCGCCTGCCCGGCGCCGGGCGCGGCGAGCAGCGCGTCGTACCCGGCGAGCAGCGCGTCGGTGGCGGCGACGGCGCGCAGCCGGACGGGCTCGTCCGGGTCGGGGCGGCGGTGCTCGCCGGCGGTGCCGCCGGTGCCGGCGTCCGGCCCGTCCGTACAGGCGGTGAGGGCTCCGCCGGCGGCGAGGAGCAGCCCGAGGGCCAGGAAGGTCCGTCGGCTGGGCGGCTGCATCGGCGTCACTCCGGGGCGTGTACGGGAGGACGGCCTGCCCGCCTGCCCTCGTTGGCGTGAATGATTACAGAATCCTCACGTCCCCGGGCGGGGATTGCGTTGCCGGTCGGGGCGCGGGGCCGGTGTGACCTTGCTCGCACCGGGTGCGGGCCGGGCGGGCGCACGGGTCCGGAATCGGTGGTTGGGCGCTTCACCGGTTACGCTTTGGGCCGAGCTGCCGAGACCCGGCGTGCGCCGGACCGGCGCCCGGGAAGGCGGCGCGCCCTTCCGACAACAGCACACGCGGCCGAGGAGTCCACCCGGATGAGCACCACCCACACCGACCGGCTGCGTGCGTTGCTGGAGCCGCTGGCCGCGCAGGCGGGCCTGGACCTGGAGGACGTGAAGGTCACCCAGGCGGGCAACCGCCGGCAGGTCCAGATCGACGTGGACGCCGACGGCGGCGTGGACCTGGACGCCATCGCGGAGTTCAGCCGCGTGGTCGGCGAGGCCCTGGACGAGTCGGACGTGATGGGCGCCGGCGCGTACGTGCTGGAGGTCGGTTCGCCGGGTGCCGAGCGTCCGCTGGGCGCACCGCGGCACTGGATCCGCGCCGAGGGCCGACTGGCCAAGATCAACCTGGTCGACGGCGGGGAGATCGTCGCCCGGGTGCTGTCGGCCGACGAGGACGGCGCACTGGTCGAGGTGCAGCCCGTGAAGGGCCGCGGCCGGCCCAAGGAGCGCCGTCTGGAGTACACCGAGGTCGACCGGGCGCGCGTCCAGGTGGAGTTCAACCGCAAGGACGAGCAGCTTCTCGACGAGACCCCGGACTTCGCGGACGACGCGGACGACGCGGACGACGCCCTGGCGGGCGACTCCTCGGAGGAGGGGGACGACGGTGCGCAGTGACGACCTTCGCACCGACCGCACCATGATGAACGTGACGAAAGACGAGGAGGCGTAGCCGTGGACATCGACATGAGTGCCCTGCGCGCGCTGAGCAGCGAGAAGAACATCCCCTTCGACCTGGTGGTCGAGTCGATCGAGTCGGCCCTCCTCACCGCGTACCACCGCACCGAGGGCTCGCGCCGCCGGGCCCGGGTCGACCTGGACCGCAGGTCCGGCCACGTGACCGTGTGGGCCACCGAGGACCCGGCGGAGCTGGACGAGGGCGTCGAGCCCAAGGAGTTCGACGACACCCCGAACGGCTTCGGCCGGATCGCGTCCAGCATCGGCATGCAGGTGATGCTGCAGCGGCTGCGCGACGCCGCCGACGACCAGACGTTCGGTGAGTACGCCGGCAAGGAGGGCGACATCGTCACCGGTGTCGTCCAGCAGGGCAACGACCCGAAGAACGTGCTGGTCGACATCGGCAAGCTGGAGGCCATCCTGCCGCCGCAGGAGCAGGTCCCGGGCGAGGACTACCGGCACGGCACCCGGCTCAAGTGCTACGTCGTGGCGGTCCGCCGGGGCGTCCGCGGTGCGTCGGTGACGCTGTCCCGGACCCACCCGAGCCTGGTCAAGAAGCTGTTCGCGCTGGAGGTCCCGGAGATCGCGGACGGCAGCGTGGAGATCGCGGCGATCGCCCGCGAGGCCGGCCACCGCACCAAGATCGCGGTCTGGTCGCGCCGCCAGGGCCTGAACGCCAAGGGCGCCTGCATCGGCCCGATGGGCTCCCGGGTGCGCGCGGTGATGGGCGAGCTGCACGGCGAGAAGATCGACATCGTCGACTGGTCGGAGGACCCACGCGAGATGGTCGCCGCCGCGCTGTCCCCCGCGCGGGTGACGAGCGTGGAGATCGTGGACCTCCAGCAGCGCTCCGCACGGGTGATCGTGCCGGACTACCAGCTGTCGCTGGCGATCGGCAAGGAAGGGCAGAACGCCCGCCTCGCCGCCCGTCTCACCGGCTGGCGGATCGACATCCGTCCGGACACCGAGGGCCAGCCCGAGGGCCGTTCCGAGGCCGGCGACCGGGCCGGTGACTGACCGCGGTTCTGCCGGCCGGTCGGTACCGCACGAGCCCCCCGCGGATCCTCCCCGGATCGGCGGGGCGGCGCCATGTCCCTCCGGAGGGGTAGACTTGCCTTCGTCTGGCCGGACGCACGTCCGAGCACGCCCGGAACGCACCTGCGTGGGCTGCCGAAAGCGCGCGGCCAAGCACCTGCTGTTGCGTGTCACGGCGGTCGAGGGCGTCTGCGTCCCCGACCCCCGTGGCGCACTGCCGGGCCGGGGCGCTCACCTGCACCCCGAACCGGCCTGCCTCGACCTCGCGGTCCGCAGACGGGCGTTCCCCCGGGCCTTCCGGCTCCAGGGCACGCTCGACACCGAGCGGATCCGCGAGTACCTCGGGGAACGGGCGGGCGACACCCCGGAGCCCTGAGCTTCCCAGGCCAGGTCCGGTGGGGCACCCCCTCGTCACGGCCGCCGCTCGCGCGGCGGAGAACCACCGCAACAAGCACGGCGGGCGGGCAGCCGCACGCCGTGCCACCAGTCAGGTACCTCGCGATGTGGAAGTAGGTCGAGATTGCGATGAGCACTCGATGAGTACGCGATGAGTACGCGATGGGTACGCCCATGAAGTAGCGACGGTCCGGCGGACGAGACACCCCGGACTCATAGATCAGGAGTGAAGTGGCTAAGGTCCGGGTTTACGAACTCGCCAAGGAGCTCGGTTTGGAGAGCAAGGCCGTGATGGCCAAGCTCACCGAGTTGGGTGAGTTCGTCCGTTCGGCGTCCTCGACCATCGAGGCGCCGGTCGTACGCAAGTTGACTGACGCGCTGGGAGTGGCCCCCACCGGTGGGGGCTCCGCTGCCAAGCCGGGCCCGCGGAAGCCCGCGGCGCCCCAGCCCACCGGTGGCGCCGCCGCCGGTGCGGCCGCACCCAGGCCGGGTGGGCCCACCCCGGGACCGCGCCCTGCCGCGACCCCGGGTCCCCGTCCGGCCCCGGCCGCCGCGGCTCCCGCCGCCCCGGCCGCCCCCGCAACCCCCGCCGCCGCGCCCAAGCCGGCCGGCGCCCCCGCTCCGGGCCCGCGCCCGGCGCGTCCGGCCGCTCCCGCGGCCCCGGCCGCCCCGGCGGCCGAGTTCTCCTCGCCCGCCCCGGTGTCCGGCGAGACCCAGGCCCCGCGCCCGGCCTCGCAGGCCCCGCAGGCCCCGCGTTCGGCGGGTGCCCCGGCCGGTGGCGGCAGCGCCCCCGCCGGTGGCAGCGCCCGTCCGGGCCCGCGTCCGGCCGGCCCGCGTCCGGGCAACAACCCGTTCACCTCGGGCAGTGCGACCGGCATGGCCCGCCCCGGTGACCGTCGTCCGGCCGCGCCCGGTGCGCGTCCGGCCGGTCCGGGTGGCCAGGGCGGCGACCGTCCGCGTCCCGGTGGCGACCGTCCGGCCCGTCCGGGTGCCGGTGCTCCCGGTGGTGGCGCTCCCCGTCCGGGTGGCGACCGTCCGCAGCGTCCCGGTGGCGCTCCCGGTGCCGGTGGTGCCCCGCGCCCCGGCGGCGACCGTCCGCAGCGTCCCGGTGGCGCTCCCGGTGCCCCGGGTGCCGGTGCCCCCCGTCCGGGTGGCGCCCCGCGTCCCGACGGCATGCCGCGTCCGGCCGGCCCGCGTCCGACCCCGTCGGGCATGCCGCGTCCGAACCCGGGCATGATGCCGCAGCGTCCGGCCGGTCCGGGCCCGCGTCCCGGCCCCGGTGGCCGTGGTCCGGGTGGCCCCGGTGGCCGTCCGGGTGGTCCGGGTGGTGCCGGTGGCGCCCGTCCCGGTTTCGCCGGTCGTCCGGCAGGTCCGGGCTCGCGTCCGGCCGGTGGCGGCTTCGGCGGCCCCCGTCCCGGTGGCGGTGCCCCGGGTGGCGGCGGCGGTTTCGGCCCGCGTCCGGGTGGCTTCGGCGGCCGTCCCGGTGGCCCGGGTGCCCGTGGTGGCACGCAGGGTGCCTTCGGCCGTGGCCCCGGTGGCCGTCCGGCCCGTGGTCGCAAGTCGAAGCGGGCGAAGCGCCAGGAGTACGAGGCCATGCAGGCCCCGTCCGTCGGCGGTGTGATGCTGCCTCGCGGCAACGGTCAGACCGTTCGCCTGTCGAGCGGCGCCTCGCTGATGGACTTCGCGGAGAAGATCAACGCCAACCCGGCCGCGCTCGTCTCCGTCATGTTCAACCTCGGTGAGATGGTCACCGCGACCCAGTCGGTCTCCGACGCCACGCTGCAGCTGCTGGCGGACGAGATGGGCTTCGTCCTGGAGATCGTCAGCCGGGACGACGAGGACCGCGAGCTGCTGGAGTCGTTCGACATCGACTTCGGTGCCGACGAGGGCGACGAGGACCAGCTGGCCGCGCGCCCGCCGGTCGTCACCGTCATGGGTCACGTCGACCACGGTAAGACCCGACTGCTGGACGCGATCCGCAAGTCGAACGTGGTGGCCGGCGAGGCCGGTGGCATCACCCAGCACATCGGTGCCTACCAGGTGGCGACGACGGTGAACGGCGAAGAGCGCCCGATCACCTTCCTCGACACCCCGGGTCACGAGGCGTTCTCCGCCATGCGTGCCCGTGGTGCCAAGTCCACCGACATCGCGATCCTGGTGGTCGCGGCCAACGACGGTGTCATGCCGCAGACGGTCGAGGCGCTCAACCACGCCAAGGCCGCGGGTGTGCCGATCGTGGTCGCCGTCAACAAGATCGACGTCGACGGCGCCGACCCGACCAAGGTCCGCGGTCAGCTGACCGAGTTCGGTCTGGTGGCCGAGGAGTACGGCGGCGACACCATGTTCGTCGACATCTCCGCGCGCCAGGGTCTCAACATCGACCAGCTGCTGGAGGCCGTGGTCCTCACCGCGGACGCCTCGCTCGACCTGCGGGCCAACCCCGACCAGGACGCGCAGGGCATCGCCATCGAGGCCCACCTCGACAAGGGCCGCGGCGCCATGGCGACCGTGCTCGTGCAGCGCGGTACCCTCCGCGTCGGCGACTCGATCGTGGTCGGCGACGCCTACGGCCGCGTCCGCGCGATGCTGGACGAGAACGGCAACAGCGTCGCCGAGGCCGGCCCGTCCCGCCCGGTGCTGCTGCTCGGTCTGACCTCGGTGCCCCGCGCCGGCGACAGCTTCATCGTCGTCGACGAGGACCGCACCGCCCGCCAGATCGCCGAGAAGCGCTCGGCCCGTGACCGCAACGCCGCCTTCGCGCAGCGTCGGGTCCGGGTGTCCCTGGAGGACCTGGACAAGGCCATCGCCGCCGGCTCCATCGAGCAGCTCAACCTCATCATCAAGGGTGACGTCTCCGGTTCGGTCGAGGCCCTTGAGGACGCCCTCGTCAAGCTGGACGTCGGCGAGGAGGTCGAGCTCCGGGTCCTGCACCGCGGTGTGGGTGCCATCACCGAGTCCGACGTGGACCTGGCGATGGGCTCGGACGCCATCATCATCGGCTTCAACGTGCGCGCGGAGGGTCGTGCGCGCGCCGCGGCCGACAAGGAAGGCGTGGACGTCCGGTACTACTCGGTCATCTACCAGGCGATCGAGGAGATCGAGAACGCCCTCAAGGGCATGCTCAAGCCGGAGTACGAGGAGGTTCGCCTCGGCTCCGCGGAGATCCGCGAGGTGTTCCGCTCCTCCAAGTTCGGCAACATCGCCGGTGTCCTGGTCCGCGAGGGCCTGCTGCGCCGCAACGCCAAGGCCCGCCTCATCCGCGACGGCAAGGTCGTGGCGGAGAGCCTCACCATCGAGGGTCTGCGCCGCTTCAAGGACGACGCGACCGAGGTCCGCGAGGGCTTCGAGGCCGGTGTCACGCTCGGTTCGTTCAACGACATCAAGGTCGAGGACGTCATCGAGACCTACGAGATGCGCGAGAAGCCGCGCGCGTAAGCGAGTGGTGTCCGGGGCCGGTCGGCGGGTGGAATTCCCGTCGACCGGCCCCGGTCTCGCTGTGTAGGGTCCTCGTAGACCAGCCCGCTCCCGGGCTGTCACCGAGGCCTTCAGGTCGGCTGGACCTGTCACACATGTTCGTGGGAACACTCACCTTCGACCTGCTGCTGGGCGACGTCCACTCGCTCAAGGAGAAACGGTCGATCGTACGGCCCATCGTGGCCGAACTGCAGCGCAAGTACAGCGTGTGCGCTGCCGAGACCGGGAACCAGGATCTGCACCGCAGGGCCGAGATCGGCCTCGCGGTGGTGTCCGGCGAAGCCGGGTACGTCACCGAGATCCTGGACAGCTGTGAGCGGTTGGTCGCCGGCCGCCCCGAGGTTCAGCTGCTCTCCGCCAGGAGGCGCTACCACAACGACGACGACGAATGAGATCTGCGGAGCAGACCGGCGCGAGTCGCCGTTCTCACACAGATCAGGACCGAGAGCGCCCACAAGGCTGGGCGCGGGCCGGTACTTTGGGGCTGGGGCCCCGACGGGCGCGCAACATGCCCGACCACCCGGCCCACTGCACGAGGAGGCAACGTGACCGACACCGCAAGGGCGCGCAAGCTCGCCGACCGCATCCAGGTGGTCGTCGCCCAGACCCTGGAACGGCGGATCAAGGACCCCCGGCTGGGGTTCGTGACCATCACCGACGCACGGGTGACCGGCGACCTGCGCGAGGCCACCGTCTTCTACACCGTCTACGGTGACGACACCGAGCGCGAGGCCACGGCCGCCGCGCTGGAGAGCGCCAAGGGCGTGCTCCGCTCCGAGGTCGGCAAGCAGACCGGGGTGCGCTTCACCCCGACGCTGACCTTCATCGCGGACGCCCTGCCGGAGAACGCCCGGAACATCGACGACCTGCTCGACCGGGCCAGGGCCATCGACGCGGCGGTGCGCACCACCGCCGCGGGCGCGGTCTACGCCGGTGACGCGGACCCGTACAAGGTTCCGGCGTCCGAGCGTGACGACGAGGACGAGTAGTCATGGCGGGTGAGCCGGCGGAGGCCGGTTCGACAACCGGCACGACCACGGCCGGTACGGCCACGGGGGCATCCTCCACCGACACGGTGGAGGGTGCCCTCGCGGTGCTTCCGGGACCGCGTGCCGAGGAGAGCGGTTTCGAGCTGGTGTGGCAGCAGGTGGTCGCGGAGATCGGGCGGGCCCGCTCCGTCGACCTGATCTGCCACATCTGCCCGGACGGCGACGCGCTCGGTTCCGCCCTGGCGGCCGGGCTGGCGCTGCGCGGCCTCGGCAAGGAGGTGCGGGTCTCCTTCGGTGACGACCCGCAGGTCGTGCCCGAGTCGCTGGCCTTCCTGCCCGGCCGGGAGCTGATCGTGCCGGCCTCCGAGGTGCCCGAGGCCCCGGACCTGGTGCTCTGCTTCGACGTCGCCGCGGAGAGCCGGCTGGGGCTGCTGCACGGGAAGGCCTTCGCGGCGCCCGTGCTGGTGGTCTTCGACCACCACGCCTCCAACCCCGGGTTCGGAACCCACCAGTTGATCGACCCGGGTGCCCCGGCCACCGCCGTCCTGGTGGACGAGCTGCTGCGCCGGCTCGGCGTCGAACTCGACCAGGACCTGGCCACCTGCCTCTACACCGGGGTCGCCACCGACACCGGCTCGTTCAAGTACCGGGCCACCACGCCCGCCACCCACGAACTCGCCGCGCGGCTGCTGGCCACCGGCATCCGGCAGGACCTCATCTCGCGGCAGCTGTGGGACACCTCCTCCTTCGGCTACCTCAAGGTGCTGGCCGGTGCGCTCGACCGGGCCGTCTACGAGCCGGCCGCGGCCGGCGGGCTCGGCCTGGTGTGGACCTGGGTGCCCTACCAGGACCTGGTGCTGTTCAGTGTCACCGTCGAGGAGATCGAGGGCCTGATCGACATCCTGCGCCGCCCGGCCGAGGCCGAGGTGGCGCTGGTGCTCAAGCAGGACCCGGACGGCACGCTGCGCGGCTCCTCGCGCTCCAAGGGCGCGGTGGACGTCGCGGCGGCCTGCACCGCGCTCGGCGGCGGCGGGCACACCTTCGCGGCCGGTTTCTCCGTCCGGGAGGATGTCACCGCGGTGGTGGAGCGGTTCCGGGGCGCGCTGCGGCCCGTGTGACCGGCCGCCGTGGGGACGGCGCGCGGGGCGCCGGGGGGCGGTCCGGCACGGCCGGCCCGTTCGGCCGGCCCGGACGCGGCCCGTCCCGTGTAGTTGACCATCCTTAGAGAAAGAACTTGATGAAGCGCAAAGGCACCGGTCCGGACGGCCTGGTCATCGTCGACAAGCCGGAGGGCATCACCTCGCACGGGGTGGTCGCCAAGCTGCGGTGGTTGGCCGGGACGCGGAAGGTCGGCCACGCCGGCACCCTCGACCCGATGGCCACCGGCGTGCTGGTGATCGGGGTCGAACGGGCCACCCGGCTGCTCGGCCACCTGATGCTCACCGCCAAGACCTACGAGGCCACCGTCCGGCTCGGTCAGACCACCGTCACCGACGACCGGGAGGGCGACGTCACCGCCTCCGCCCCGGCCGACGCGGTGCGCCGGGAGGACATCGACTCCGGGATCGCCGCCCTCACCGGCGAGATCATGCAGGTGCCGTCCAAGGTCAGTGCGATCAAGATCGACGGCAAGCGGTCGTACGCGCGCGTGCGCGAGGGCGAGGACTTCGAGCTGGCCGCCCGACCGACCACGATCCACTCCTTCACCGTCCACGAGCAGCGCGCCGCCGTCGCCGAGGACGGCACGCCGGTGATCGACCTGGACGTCACCGTGGAGTGCTCCTCCGGCACCTACATCCGGGCGCTGGCCCGCGACCTCGGAGCGGCGCTCGGCGTCGGAGGCCACCTGACCGCGCTGCGGCGCACCCGGGTCGGCCCGTACGGGGTGGAGTCGGCGCGGACCCTGGAGGAGCTGGAGGAGGCGGTCACCGGGGGCTCCGACGGCTCCGGCGCGCCGCTGGAGGTGCTGCCGATCGGCGAGGCCGCCGCAGCGGCCTTCCCGCGCTGGGACCTCGACGCCGACCAGGCGAAGCAGCTGTCGCACGGCGCCCGGCTGAAGGCACCGGGCCTGGACGTGGACGGGCCGATCGCGGTGTTCGGGCCGGACGGCGGGTTCCTCGCGCTGGTGGAGGAGAAGGGCGGCCAGGCCAGGCCGGTCGCCGTCTTCGTGGGCTGAGGACGGCCCGGGGCAGGGCCCCGGAATCGCCGGGCCCTCGGGCTCGGGGCTTCCGGGGTTCCGTGCTTTCCGGCCACGGTCTCTCGGCGACCGGTCGTGCGAGGCGGAGGGGGCGGGCGGAGGGGGCGGGCGGGGGCGCGCAGGGGTTCGTACCGCCCGGAGTTCACCCGCACGAGGGAGCGCGCGAGGTGAACGGCAGTCGTGAACGGCGTGGGTGTGGTCGGCCCGCACCCTGGCCGGGCAGGCTCCCGGGCGGCGGACAGGTCGCCGCGACGAGTCCACTCCGGGGCCGGCCGGCCCTGCCGGGAGGGGCTGCTCGATGCCGGGACTGCTGGGCTTCCTGGGCTTGCCGGCGGACGACGGGGCGGCGGGCGACACCGGCCACCGGCTGCTGCGGATCCGCGACCGGGACGGGCGCCCGCGCGGACTCGGCTTCGTGGTCGACCTGCGGGGCACCGTCCTCACCGCCCACGAGACCGTCGAGGGACTCGACCGGATCGTTCTGCACACCCCCGGCGGCCAGACCCGGGTCCTCGGCCCGGACCACGTCCGGCCGCTGCCCGGGTACGGCCTCGCCCTGCTGCGCACCGACGCGGTCGGCGGTGTCCCCGTGCCGCCGCTGCCGGTCTCGGCGCCCCCCGCGGCGCAGGCCGGGGACGTCCTGCTGGTGCCCGTACCGGTCTGGGCGGACGGCCGCCCCGACGGGCGGACGGTGCTGCTGCGCTGCGGCGTCGCCGAGACCACCGGGGCCCTCTACGCGCGGGCGGGCGGCTGTCACCTGATCGCCGGCGCGCTGCTGCTCGACGTGCCGCCGCCCGGCGACGCGGCGGTGGTGCCGGCCGGCGCGCCCGTCCTGGACGCCCGTACCGGCGCGGTGGTCGCGGTGGTCGCCCCCGCGCTGCGGGCCCCCGGCCGGCCCGGGGCACCCGTCGCCGTACCGGTGGCGGGGCCGGGATCCGGCCCGGGTGCGGCGGGTGCGGGAGCGGACACCGGGTACGGCGGGTCGGAGTTGGCCGAGGTACTGGCCCGCAACGCGGCCGGGGTGCCCGCCTACGGCGGCGCGCTCAACCTGGCCGGGGTGCTGCGGCTGGCCGCGGCCCAGCTGGCCGCCGCCGGCGCCGGGCCGGGCCGGGTGGCCGGGCTGGCGGCCGACCGGGTGGACCGGCCGGACGGGCTGGGGGAGTGGCCCGGTGACGGCGAGGACGGCGGCGCCGCCGGTGACGGTCCGGACGGGTGGGCCGGTCCACCCGGGGGCCCGGCGGGGGTGGGAATCGTCGCGCTGGTCGGGGCGCCCGGGTCGGGGCGGAGCACCGAGCTGGCGGCCCTCGCCGTGCGGCGCGGCGGCGGGGAACGGCCCCGGCCCACGCTGTGGCTGCGCGGCGCCGATCTGGGCGCCGGGGACGCCTCGCTCGCGGAGGCCGTGGAGCGGGCGTTCGCCGGGGCGGCCGAACCGGGCACACCGCCGCCGGGACCGGGCACGGCGGCCGGGCTCTGCGCGGCGGCCGGGCGGCCGTTGCTGGTGGTGCTGGACGGGCCGGAGGAGGCGCCGGTGCCGCTCGACGCCGACTGGCTGCGGGTGACCGCGCGGTGGCTGGCGGCCTGCGGCGCGCGGTTGCTCACGGCCTGCGGGGACGAGGCCTGGGAGCGGCTGGCGCCGGGCGGCGGAGCGGGGGACTTCCTGGTCCCGGTGGGCGGAGCGGCGGCCCGGTACGGCGGGTCGCCGCCGTCCTCCCCCGCCGTCCGGGTCGCCGTCCGCCGGCTGGGGCCGCTCCCGGCCGAGGCGGCGGACCGGGTCCGGCGGCGGTACGGGCTGCCGCCGGGGTGGCCGGAGGAGGCGGACGCCCGTCACCCGCTCGCGGTCCGGTTGGCCGGGGAGCTGTGGGCCGAGGGCCTGCGGGGGGAGCCCGCCCGGCGGGGCGAGCTCTTCGGCGCCCGTCTCGACCTGTGCTGCCTGCGGGTGGCGCAGCGGCTCGCCGAGGACGGGCGGCCCCGCCGGTCGGGAGCCCACCGCAGGGGTGCCGTCCGCCGGGCGGGGCACGGGCGGGTGCGGCGGCTGGCGGCGGCGGTGGCCGGCCGGGTGCACGAGGCGGCCCGGCGGATGCTGGGCGCCGAGCAGGGCGGGCTGGGCCGGGCGGTGTTCGAGGAGCTGTTCCCGGTGGCCGGCGGCTGGGCGGCGGCGGTGCTGGCGGAGGGGCTGTTCGTGCCAGCCGGACCGGGCTACCGGTTCGCGCACGGCGAGTTCGCCGACTGGCTGCAGGGGCGGCACCTGGACCTGGACGAGGCACTGCGGCTGCTGCTCGGCGAGACCGAGGACACCCGCCCGGCCGGCGAGGTCCGGACGGTGTCCCGCTCCCGGGTCGGTCCCGTGGCCGCCGCGCTCCGGCGGATCGCCGACACCTGGGGCGCGCCGGCGCTGGACCCGTGGCTGCACCGGATCTGGCGGGCGCTGGACCTGCGCCCGCCCGGCAGCGAACCCGGCTGGTGGGCCGGGAGGTTGCTGATCGCCGGTCTGGCCGCCAGCCCCGATCTCGCCGAGCACCGCGCCCTGCTCGACCAGCTGGCCGACCGGATCGTCGAACGCGCCGCGGCCGAGGGCGGGTTCGAGCGTCTTCCGGAGGCCGGGCTCGGCCGGTTCGGCCCGGACTTCTGGACCGGCCTGCGCCTGCCCGTCGAGCGTGAACTCGCGCTGTACCGAAGGCTGGTGGCCGCCGACGGCCCCGACCGGGGCTTCCTCGCGGCGACGGCCGACCGGCTGCGTGCCGACCCGGCGGGCACCCTCCCGCTGCTCTGCGCCTGGTTCGACGACCCGCGGGGCCTGCCCGTCGGCCCCGGCAGCACCGTCGCGGACCTCGTCCACGATCTGCTGTACTCCCACCGTGCCCTGGCCCTGGACGAGTTGACCGAGGCGCTGGCCGGCGCCGCGCATCCGAGGGCGGACGCGCTCCTCGCCGTCCTGGCCGTCGAGGAGCCCTCGGCGCTCTGCCGGGCGGTGGACCGCTGGAGCCACGACCGGCGCCCCGAGCGCCATGTCGCCGCCGCCGTGCACGCGCTGCGCACCGCCCCGCACGCGAGCGGCGCCGGGCCGGAGCTGCTGCGGTTCACCGCGCTGACCCTGCTGGCCCGGGAGGACGAGCCGGCCCTGCACGGCGCCGCGCTCGCCCTGCTGGTCCGGGACGGGCGGACCCGGACGGCCCACCTCCCGGCGGCGCTGGCCGCGTACCGGCGAGGGGAGGACCGCTTCCTCACCGCGGCGGCGCTGGCGCCGGCCCTGGAGAGCGACCCGGAGCCGGTCCTCGCCGCCCTCGCCGCCCGGTTGGGCGGGCCGGAGGGGGCAGCGGGTCGGACGGGTCCGGCAGGCCGGGCGGATGAGGCGGGTCGGGCGGCCCCGGTCGCCGGGACGCTCCGGGTGCTGGCGGACGCCCGGGCACCCCTGGCCGTCCGGCGGGGCGCCGAGCTGGTGGCCCGGTTGCTTCGCGAGCGTCCGGCCCTGGCCGGGCCGGTGGCGGTCGACTACCTCGGCCGCAGGCTGGCGGGCGGGGCCGTCGAGGGCGCGGCCGCCCGGCTGGAGCTCCGGGTGCTCCTGAGCAGTGGTCTGGCGGCCCGGGCGGTGGCCGTCCGGCGGCCGTTCGCCGAGGTGCTGTCCCGCCCGGTGGCCGACCCGGTGGCGGACGCCCTGCGCTGTGAGCTGCTGGACACCCTGCTGGCCACCGAGGGCGATCCGGAGGTGCTGGCCGCCGCCGTGGCCGCGCTCGCCGAGCACTGCGCGGCCGAGCGGCCGGTCAGGGCCCGGGCCGTCCTGGTGCGGGCGGCGGCCGGGCTGCCGGACGCGGACGGGCTGCTGGTCCGCTGCGCCGGCGGGTCGGCGGCGTTCGCGCTGCTGCTGGCACGGTGGCCGGCGGACGGCAGGCCCGCCCGCCCCGCCGGTCCCCGCCTGGACCGGCTGCGCGACCTGGTGGCGGCGGGCCGGGACCCGCGGGACGCGGCTGCCGAGGCCGGGCGGGGGGCCGGCCCGGGGTCCGGGACGGGGTCGCTTCGTACACCCGGCACCGGGGCCCGGCACCCGGCGGTGCGTCCAACCCGCCTTCCGGTGCCGAACTCGGGACAGGCGCATGGCACGCTATAGGGGTTCGGGTTTTGAGCGTTTGAGCGTACAGAAGGTACGCGTCGTACGGAACAAGGAGCGGTCAGGGTGCAACGCTGGCGTGGCCTGGAGGAGATCCCCGGTGACTGGGGACGCAGCGTCGTCACCATCGGCTCGTTCGACGGAGTGCACCGTGGGCACCAGCTGATCATCGGCCGGGCGGTCGAGCGCGCCCGCGAGCTCGGGGTCCGGTCGGTCGTGGTCACCTTCGACCCGCACCCGAGCGAGGTGGTCCGTCCGGGCAGCCACCCGGCGCTGCTGGCCCCGCAGCCGCGCCGCGCGGAGCTGATCGAGGCGCTCGGCGTGGACGCCGTCCTGGTGCTGCCGTTCACCACCGAGTTCTCGAAGGAGTCCCCGGAGGAGTTCTTCCGGCAGGTGCTGGTGGACGCGCTGCACGCGTGCCTGGTCGTCGAGGGGCCGAACTTCCGGTTCGGCCACCGGGCGGCCGGCAACGTCGCGCTGCTGGCCGAACTGGGCCGGTCGGCCGACTGCGGCGTCGAGGTCGTCGACCTCCGGGTGCGCGGGGCGGCGGGCGACGGCGAGCCGTTCTCCTCGACCCTGACCCGCCGGCTGGTCGCCGCGGGCGACGTGGCCGGGGCCGGCGAGGTGCTGGGCCGTCCGCACCGGGTGGAGGGCGAGGTGGTGCGCGGCGCGCAGCGCGGCCGTGAGCTGGGCTACCCGACCGCCAACGTGGACACCGTGCCGCACAGCGCCGTCCCGGCCGACGGGGTGTACGCGGGCTGGCTGACGGCCGACGGCGAGCGGATGCCGGCGGCCATCTCGGTCGGCACCAACCCGACCTTCGACGGCACCGCCCGGACCGTCGAGGCGTACGCCATCGACCGGGTCGGGCTGGACCTCTACGGGCTGCACGTGGCCGTCGAGTTCCTCGTCTACCTGCGCGGGATGGAGAAGTTCGACTCGATCGAGGCGCTGCTGGACCGGATGGCCGACGACGTGAAGCGGTCGCGCGAGCTGACCGACGCCGGCTGACCCGCCGGATCCGCGCGCAAGGGCCCGCCGACCGGAGTCGGCGGGCCCTTGCGCGCGGTGCGCTCTCCTACTGCTCCTACTGCTCCTACTGCTGTTGCTGTTGCTGTTGCTGGGGCGGTGCGGGCGGCGGCGGGTAGCCGTACCCGGCGGGCGGCGGCTGCTGCCCGCCGTCGGGCTGGGGGTAGCCGTATCCACCGCCCGGCGGCGCGGGCTGCTGCGGCTGCTGCCACTCCGGCGCCGGCTGGGGCGGACCCTGCGGCGGGTAGCCGTAGCCGGCCGGCGGCGGGGTCTGGCCCGGCTGCGCCCAGGGAGCACCGGGGACGGGCTGGGGGCCCGGCTGCTGCCACGGTTGCACCGGCTGCTGGTGCGGGTACGGCTGCTGCTGCGGGTCCGGGTGGAGCGGGCCGGGCTGCTGGGCCGGCTGCTGCTGCGGGGCGTAGGGCTGCGGTGCGGCGGCGTACTGCTGTGCGCCCGGGTGCTGCCAGCTCGCCTGCTGGGCCGCGGCCTGCTGGGCGCGGACGATGTCCTCGGCGACCAGCGCGGCGAGGTCGAAGTACGCCTCGCGGACCTTGGGCCGCATCATGTCGAGGTTGACCTCGGCGCCGGCCGCCAGGCTCTCGTCGAACGGCACCACGACCACGCCCCGGCAGCGGGTCCGGAAGTGCGCGACGATGTCCTCGACCTTGATCATCTTGCTGGTCTCGCGGACCCCGGAGACCACGGTGATCGAACGCTGCACCAGATCGGCGTAGCCGTGCGCGGAGAGCCAGTCCAGCGTGGTCGAGGCGGACGAGGCGCCGTCCACGCTGGGGGTGGAGACGATGATCAGCTGGTCGGCGAGGTCCAGCACCCCGCGCATCGCGCTGTACAGCAGGCCGGTGCCGGAGTCGGTCAGGATGATCGGGTACTGGCGGCCCAGCACGTCGATGACCTGCCGGTAGTCCGAGTCGTTGAAGGTCGTCGAGACGGCCGGGTCGACGTCGTTCGCCAGGATCTCCAGGCCCGAGTGCAGGTCCTGCGAGGTGAACTGACGGATGTCCATGTAGCTGCGCAGGTGCGGGATGGCCGTCACCAGGTCGCGGATGGTCGCGCCGGTCTGCCGCTTGACCCGGCGGCCGAGCGTGCCGGCGTCCGGGTTGGCGTCGATCGCGATCACCTTGTCCTGGCGCTCGCTGGCCAGCGTCGCGCCGAGGGCGGTCGTGGTCGTGGTCTTGCCGACGCCGCCCTTGAGGCTGATCACGGCGATCCGGTAGCAGCTGAGCACCGGGGTGCGGATGATCTCCAGCTTGCGGGACTTCTCGGCGGCGGCGGCCTTGCCGCCGAACTGGAACCGCGGCTGCTGGCGCTGCTGCTTCGGCTGGCTGCGCAGCAGGCGGTCCGAGGAGAGCTCGACGGCGGCCGTGTAGCCGAGCGGGGCGCCGTGCGCGGTCTGCTGCGGGGCCCCGGACTGCTGCATCGCGGCGGGCGCCTGCGGGGCGTCGGGCTGCTGCTGCCAGGGCTGGGCGGGCAGGCCCGGGCCCGGCTGCGGGGGCTGCTGCTGGTAGGTGTTCGGCTGGGGCCAGCCGGCCGCGCGCGGGTCGGCGGCGGCCTGCGGGCCGGGCTGCGGGCCGGGCTGCGGAGCCGGGGCCTGCTGGGCGGCCTGCTGCGCGGCGGCCCAGGCGGCGGCCTGCGGGTCCTGCGGCTGCTGCACCTGCTGGGCCTGCTGGGAGTACGGCTGAGGCTGGGGCTGGGCCTGCGGGTACCCCTGGGCCTGCTGCTGCGGGTCCGGGTACGGCAGGGCCGGCTGCGCCGGCAGCGGCGCCGGGGCGGGCGCAGGCGGGTGGGGTCCACCGGGGTAGGGCTGCGGCTGCACCGACGGGTCGGCCGCGGGCCAGGGCTGGGCGACGGCCGGCGGCTGCTCCGCGTACGGGGCGGGAACCGGGGCGGGCGCGGGCACGGCCGGGTGGGTCGGCGGAGCGGCGAACGGGGGGTGCGGCGCCGCTATCCCGGCGGTGGGTGCGGCAGGGACGGCCGGCGCGGGCGCCGGCTGCGGCTGGAACTGGGGCTGGACCGGCGGCTGGGGTTGCGGAGCGGGCTCGACGGCCGGAACCGGAGCCGGAGCCGGCGCGGGCGGCGCCACCGGAGCCGCTGCCGTCGGGGCGGCGGCAGGGGCGGGGGCAGGGGCAGGCGTCGGAGCCGGACCGGGAGCCGCCGGAGCACCCGGGGCGTCTGTCTGCACGTACCAGGACGGGGGAGTGTAGTCGGGCGCGTCGGACCAGTCGTCGTCGTCCTCCGCCGCGTTGTCGCCGACGTAGACGCCGTCCCGATCGCTACTCACCTGAGGCTCCCTCGTGTTCGCCGCCGCACGTTCGCGGTGCCGTTGCCGCATCACAGCCTAGGCCGTGAGCCACCCCCCACTGAAGGCGGTATCTCATCTCCGACCGGGCCGCGACCGGGATCGGCCGGGTCAGTCGATCCGCCGCGGGCCGCCCAGGACCTGCCGTTCCGCCTGCCCGGCGACGACCCGTACGTACTGCCGGCTCATCCGGGTCGTCCAGAGCGTCAGGTCCTCGGCGAGGGTGGGCAGCGCCCCGACCTCGGGCGGGCCGAGCGACAGCACCCGGCCGATCAGCTCCGCCTCCTGCGGCGAGACCCGTTGCACCCCGACCAGGTCGGCCGCGTTGAGCACCCGGGCCGCGTTCGGCCCCAGGTACGGCAGCACGGTCAGGGTGGTCTGCCAGGGTGTGGCGGAGAGCCGGCTGCCGGGCGGGCGGGCGCCGAGGTCGCGCACCACCAGGACCGGCGAGGTGACCGAGGCGCCCTGCGGGCCGAGCCTGCCGACCTGGTGGACGGTGACGCACGGCTGACCGCCGCCGGCGGCCTGAGCGAGCGGGCCCCACAGGTGGGCGCGGGCGGTCTCCACGGCGACCCGGGCGCCGGTGGCGGCCGCCCGCAGCGCGATGACCTGCGCCGTCCAGACGCCGCCGACCAGGACCAGGTCGTAGGCGCCGGGCCGGAACAGTCCGAGCACGGCGGGCTGCGCCCGGTGCACGTCCTGGCCGATCAGTACGCCGTCGTCGCCGACCGGGAAGGCCAGCGCGGCCAGATCCCCGACGGCCAGCACGTGCTTCTCCCGCCGCGGGCCGCGAAGCCCGAAGCCGGGCAGCAGCCGGGACGGGATCCTCGGCCGCCGCCCGGCTCCGGTCGGCGCACCGGTCGGCCGGTAGCCCTGGTACGCCATCAGGCGGTACCTCCCAGCGGGAGGGTGGCGAGCACGCCGGGGGCCTGCTCCAGGTCGAGCCGGGTCAGCCCCAGGCCGGCGCTCTGCGCGCGGGCCTCGACCCGGCGTCCGATCCGGACGGCCTCGCTCTCGCTGCGCCCGGTCACCCGGACGTGGCCGCTGAGCGTCACCGAGCCGCCGGTGCCGTGCCCGGCGGTGAGGCTGAAGGTGCTCGCCAGCGCGGGTGCGCCGGTGACCAGGTTCACCAGGTCGGGGACGGCGATCCGGCCGGGGGCGCCGCCGGGGCGGCCGAGTTGCGGCCAGCGGGAGATCCAGTAGGTGCTGTGCCAGCGGTCGTCGACCCGCCAGAACCGGTTGCCCTCCTGGGTGCGCCGCCCGCTGCCGCCGCCGCCCGTGCCCCGGCGTCCGGCCGTGGCCAGGGGGTTGACGCAGGCGGAGGTGGCGAGTGCGGCGATCAGCTCGCGTTCGTCGAGCACGGTCGCGTCGAAGCCCGCGCTGTTCAGACGCCCGGCGAGCTGGTCGGTGACCCGCTGGAGTGCCTTGCGGGCGCCCTCCTCGCCGCCGCCCCGGGCGCGCACCGCGGTGGCCGCCCGTTCGGGGTCGAGCTTGAGCGCCACCCAGGTGAGCCGCAGGCCGGGGGTGGCTGCGCCGTCCGGCAGCTCCCGGTAGGCGCGGGCGGCCAGCGACTGTTCGGGCAGGTGCGGCGCGGGCGCCGGCCGGGTGTGCTGGACCAGCTGGACCGACTCCAGGGTGATGTCGTCCACCCGCAGCACGGAGCAGACGACGTCCAGGGGGAGCGGCCGGGCGGTGCGGGCGGGGCGCAGCGGGCGGTCCTTGGTCTGGACGAGCAGGACGGTGCTCAGGAAGGTGCCGTCGCCGACCATGCCGGTCTCCCGGCGGACCGGACGGCCGCCGAAGGCCGCCTCGGTGGTGTGGGTGCAGGTGCGCAGCGCGGGCTCCAGCTCCAGCGCGGGGGCGAGCGCCGGGTCGGTGCCGGCCGGCGGTGCGTCGGCCCGGGCGCGCTTCCGGCGGGCCCGCAGGGCGGCCCGGACCCGCAGCGCCTCGGGGGCGGTGCGGCCGCGGACCGGCACGACCGCGAGCACCAGCAGGACCAGGGCGATCGCGCCGAACGCGGCGGCGACCGGTCGGCTGATCGTCCAGCCGACTGCGGCCAGTGCCGACGCGACCTCGACGAGCACCAGTTGGTGGAGCGCCAGGCGACCGCCCAGGAGCCCGGGGCGGGGGTGGATGCGGACCGGGACGGGGCTGTCGGCCGGGTCGGGGCGGGTCGGGGCGGCGGAGGTGCCGGTGCTGGGTTGCGGGCGGGGTCCGGGGCGGCGTGGTCCGCTGTTGCGTGCCGTGCTGCGACGTCCTGGAGCGGTCTGGCCTGGCATCCCCCGGTGGCCCCTTTCGCTAAGTCAGTTGTCTTGTCCCGCTGGCCCGTTCGCGATCCGTGCCCGTACCGTACTCACCGTCTGCTGCCGCATCGTAGAGGTTCGAGCACGTTCTCGCCCGGCGGATGCGGACCACGGGGCAGGTCGGTCTGACAGGGGGGACGACGAGCATGGCATCGCGTCGGGACGAGCTGAACGCCTACACCTTCGCCCGCAGGCGCACGGTCGGAGCCTTCCTCCTGCCCGGTGGCGGGGGGAGCGACGAGGACGCGCCGCGTCCGGTGAGGGCGGTCCTGCCGAGCGTGGTCGTCGGGGCGCTGGTGGTCGGTGGCTTCGGGCTATGGGGGGTGTTCCGGCCGAGCGCGCCGCTCGGCTGGGACGAGGGCAGGTTCATCGTCCAGGGCAAGCAGAGCACCACCCGGTACGTCGTGCTGACCGATCCGGACGGCCGGACCAAGCGGTTGCACCAGGTGCTGAACATGTCGTCGGCGCGGCTGGTGCTGCCGGTGGGCGCCAAGGTGGTGGTGGTCGCCGACGGGGTGCTCGACAAGTACCCCAACCACGGCCCGACGATCGGCATCCCCTACGCCCCGGACAAGTTGCCGTCGAGGGAGAACGCGAGCCGGCCGATGAAGTGGTCGGTCTGCGACCGTCCGGGCGCGGACGACGAGGGGAACACGGTCAACCAGGCGGTCTTCGTGGCGGGCGGCGCCGACGCCCGGGCGCTGGAGGCGCCGGACCGGTTGCTCGACGTCGACCAGGCGCTGCTGGTGCAGCAGGCGGACGACCCGCAGGTGGCGGCCCGCTCCGGGCAGGCCGGTGCGGGCGGGGGGCGGCTGAGGCTGTTCCTGGTGGACTCGAAGGGCCGGAGGCACGCGATCGGCGGTCCGGAGGACTCGGACGCCACGCGGACGCAGCTGATGGGGGCGGTCTTCGGGGCGACCGCCAGCCCGCAGAAGGTGAAGAAGGACTGGCTGGACACGCTGGCGCCGGGCAGTGACATCGTCTTCCCGCGGATCGACGGGCTGGTGCCGGACACCAAGGCCCCCAACTCCTCCGTGGCGTTGCAGAATCCGGAGAACCGCAAGGTGGGCCGGCTGGTCCGGTTCGGTGACCGGCACTACGTGGTGGGGAGGAGCCGGCTGCTGCTGATCACCCCGTTCCAGGCCGAACTGATCAGGCAGAACCCGCTGTTGCAGCCGCTGTACGACCAGGACGCCAACCGGAACCCGCGGATCGAGGACATCACCCCGGCCGAGCACGCCGCGCTCAACAGCAGCACTCCGCTGACGGCCGACGGCGCCGCCGACTGGCCCACCAGGACGGGTGCCCCGGTCAACGACTGGCAGGCGCAGAAGGACGCGAGGGCCGTGGTCTGCAGCACCTTCGACGGGGTGGCGGAGGACGGCAGGTCCCCGCGGCGCAGCGTCTGGGCCGGCCCGGACTATCCGGCGCGGTACGGCAACGGGGCGGCGTCGGCGCACGTGACGCCCGGCCACGGCCTGTTCTACCGGGCGCTGGACAACGGGACGGACGGCTCCGGCACCGACTTCCTGATCACCGAGACGGGCCTGCGGTACGCGGTGCCGGCCAGCGGCGACAGCGGCAAGGGCGGTCAGGCCGCGGCGTCGGCCCAGCCGGTCCCGTCGGCCTCGTCCGGACAGTCCGGGGCCCCGGCCGCGGCGGGCCGGGCGGAGGAGGCGGGCGGCAACCAGGCCCGGCTCGGCTACCAGGGCCTGCAGCCGGCCCCCGTCCCCCGGCAGTGGTCGAACCTGGTGCCGGCCGGCCCCGCGCTCAATGCCGGGAGCGCAGCTCAGCAGCAGAACGCATGATCGGTCTATCGCCTTTCAGGGCACGGAAACTGACGTGATGTCATGGCTTGGTAACCGGCCCCCGCGCGAGGTTGGGTGAGCTGCGTGTGCCGACTACAGTGCTGCAGGACATCACACCGGTGATGCGCGGGGGGCTCGGAACCGGCGCCCCGGACACAGGGTCTGTCTCGTGGGGGACGGTGGAGCATGGGTCAGTTCAGGACGACCGCTCAGGAGATGCTGGCGTTCACCAAGCACATGGACGAGGTCATCGGCGCGATCAACACCGAGATCAACGGCCTCAACAACCTGGTCACCTCGATCACCAGCGGTTGGCAGGGGCAGGCCGCGCAGGCGTACACGAACCTCCAGGGCCAGTTCAACACGGACGCCCAGGAGCTCAACAAGTCGCTGGTGGCGATCAAGGAAGCGATCGAGCTCACGACCCAGAAGTACGCGCAGGCCGACGCGGAGCAGCAGGCGACCTTCGGCGCCGGCACGGTCTGATCCCCGTTCCGTCCGCTCACCCGGCGACGCGCCCCTCGGGTGATGGGGTGCTTCGCAGCCTCGACTAGGAGACATCGTGGCCGAACACATTCTCGTCAACTTCAGCACCATCAAGAGCGCCAGTTCCGAGGTCCGGCGGACCGCGCAGACGATCAACGCCCAGCTCGAGGAGCTGAAGGCGGGTGTCACCAAGATCGCCACCAGCTGGGAGGGCGTCGCCCAGCAGGGCTACCAGGCCCACCAGACGAAGTGGGACGAGCGCGCCGCGCACCTGCAGCAGGTGCTGGCGCAGATCGCCAACTCCCTGGACAAGGCGGCCGAGAGCTACCAGAACACCGAGAACCGCAACGCCACCCTCTGGACGGGCTGACGGCGGGCTGCGGCCCGAGCACGACTCGACGAGGGGCGGGTTGCCCGGCGGGCACCCGCCCCTGGCGCGCAACCGGGGTGGACGACATGAGGGGTGGCAGGGTGCCGGTGGCCAGGTACCGGACGGCGGCCGTGGCGCTGGCGTCGCTGGCGGTGCTCGGCGGCCCGGCGGTGGCCCCGGCGGTCGCCGCCGGACCGGGTGCCGCCGCCGGACCGGGCATCGCCGCGGCCGGGGACTGCGGCAGGTCCGCGCCGAACGTGCAGGCCGTGCCGTGGTCCCTGCAGCGGATGGTGCTGGACGAGCTCTGGCAGGGCGGCGCGACCACCGGCGCGGGGGTGCTGGTCGCGGTCATCGACACCGGGGTGGACGACCAGAACCCGCAGCTCGCGCACCGGGTGATCGACGGCGGATCGCTGCTGAAGGACAAGGAGGGCCGCCGGATCGAGGGCGGCGGCAAGAACGACCTGGTCGGGCACGGCACCAAGGTCGCCGGCATCATCGCCGCCGGGCGCAGCGAGCAGACCGGCTTCGTCGGCATCGCCCCGGGCGCCACCATCCTGTCGATCCGGCAGAACGACGCGGAGGGCAACGGGGACGTCCACTCGCTGGTCGAGGCGATCGACTCGGCCGTCCGGCAGGGCGCGAGGGTCGTCAACATCTCCCAGGACGTGCGCGGCGCGGGCGACAGCGGGTTCGTCGGCTACGCCGAACTGAAGGCCGCGATCGAGAACGCCGAGAGCCGGGGCGCGGTGGTGGTGGCCTCCAGCGGCAACGACGGCAGGAAGGGCGACACCTACCCGGCGGCCTTCCCGACCGTGCTCGCCGTCGGCGCCTCGGACCGCAACAACGAGCGGACCTACTTCTCCCAGTACGGCGACTTCGTGGACGTCGCGGCGCCCGGCGTCGACATGCTCTCCACCGTCCCGCGCGGCGGCCAGTGCGTGGACAACGGCACCAGCTTCGCCGCGCCGTACGTGGCCGGGCTGGCCGCGCTGCTGGTCGGCGCGCACGGGGACTGGCGGCCGAGCCAGGTGCGGGCCTGGATCGAGCAGACCGCGCAGCGTACCGACCACAAGCCCAACGAGTACGTCGGGTGGGGCGTCGTCGACCCGGTGAAGGCCGTGGCCACCGCGCCCGTCGCGCCGCCGGACCGGGCCACCGAGGATCCGCCGGTCCGGCTGGCCGCCGCCCCGATCGTGCCGCGGCCGCCCGGTCTCGGCGAGACCCGGGCCGACCGGGACGGCCGGACCGCCACCTACGTGCTGGGTGTCGGCGCCCTGCTGGTGGCCCTGGTGATCGGCGGCGCCGTGGTGCTCCGCGACCACCGCCGCCGGCCCTCGGACTGAGTTCCGGAATCTTTTCCGGTCGGGCTGTAACATCCGGCCCCGCTCATCGCATCCCTCCCGTGTCGGGGGAGTGAGCGGGCGGGGGAGGCACGTCGGATGGGACGGACCGGGGGCACGCGCGAGGCCAAGGACGGGGAGTTCCTGGAGCTCGTGGCGGGCCACACGGGGCGGCTGTACCGCTCGGCGTGCCTGCTCACCAGTGGGGACACCCACTACGCGGAGGACCTCGTCCAGGAGGCCCTCGGGCGGATGTACGTGCTGTGGCGCCGCAGTGCCTGGACCGGCGGGCGGTACCGGGTCGAGAACCCCGGCGCGTACGCCCACACCGTCATGGTGCGGACCTTCCTCGCCCAGCAGCGCCGGCGTTCCAGCGGGGAGCGGCCCACCGGCGAGCTGCCCGAGCGTGCGGGCCGGGAGGCGGACCGCGCGCTGCGGCTGACCCTGCTCGACGCGCTCGGCGGGCTGCCGCCCAAGGACCGGGCGGTGCTGGTGCTGCGCTACTGGGAGGATCGCAGTGTCGAGGAGACCGCCGAGGTGCTGCGGGTCTCCTCGGGAGCGGTCCGGACCCGGACCACGCGGGCGCTGGCCCGGCTGCGGGCGCAGTTCGGGGAGACGCTGGCCGAGCTCGCCGTTCGATGACCGATCCTTGACGCTTCCTGTCGCTTCCGGACGTCTCCTGACCGCACGTCGCACACCGCACACCGCACACCGCACACCGAGCCCCCCGCCCTACCGCTGCCCGGCGCCCCTCTGGCCCCGCGCTCGCACCGACGCCCGGTGCCACCCGCCACCACCCGCCGCCTATTGAAACGGTGATCACGCATGTCCGAACAGGACAGGTTCGAGGATGATCTTCTCTTCGCCATGACCCGCACGGGTGAGGGCTTCGGAGGCGAGGGCCGGCAGGCGCTGGCGGTCGGTGGCCTGGCCCGGGGCCGCCGGCTCCGCCGCCGGCGCTCGGCCACCGCGTCGCTGGGCGGCGCGGTCGCGCTGGCCCTGGTCGGCACCGGCGCGATGTACCTCACCGGCGGCACCGGGGGCACCGGAGGCTCCCCGGCCACCGCGCCGCAGACCGCACCCGCGGCGGGCGGCGGAACCGCGAGCGTGAGCGCCACCGGCACCGGCACCGGCACCGGTACCGACCAGAGCGACCAGGGAGGCCAGGGAGGCCAGGACGGGGCCCCGGCCCGCGCCTACTCCGTCCCCGAGGCGATCGCCGTCCTCCGGACCCTGCTGCCCGCGGGCAAGGTCACCGGCACCGGTGATGCCGCCGGGCCGCTGCTCTTCGACGACGGCAAGGGCGGGTCCGTGCTGAGCCTCTCGCTGGACCGGTACGGGGAGGGCGACGCACGCCGTACGGAGAACGGCTGCCCGGACCGGAAGGCGATGCGGTTCGACGCCTGCACCTCGACCGCCCTGCCGGGCGGCGGCTCGCTGACCGTGTTCCAGGGCTACGAGTACCCCGACAACCGGGCCGAGACCAAGCGGTGGTTCGCCCGGCTGGTCGGCCAGGACGGCCGGATGGTCCAGCTGACCGAGTGGAACGCCCCGGCCGCGAAGGGGGCGCCGGTCTCCCGGCCCGCCCCGCCGCTGACGCCCGAGCAGCTGACGGCGGTGGTCACCGGCAAGTCCTGGGACCGGATCGTCGCGGGCATCCCCCTCCCGGCGCCGGTGAAGCCGCGCGACACCGAGGAGTACGGCAAGGACGAGATCCTGGCGATCACCGCCGGGCTGCTGCCGGCCGGTCTGAAGCAGGCCGAGACCGGCGGCCAGCCGGGCTTCGCCGACTTCGTGGTGGACGACGGCAAGGGCAAGTCCCTGGTGCAGGTCAACGTGCAGGACGGGAGCCATGACAATGCGGTCGAGCAGTTGTTCGGCAACGCCGAGAGGCTCCCGGACGGCACCCGGGTGACCGTCCTCAAGCAGGGCGGCATGTGGACGGTCGACACCCTCCACGCGGACGGCCTGCGGGTGGTGATCAGCGCCTTCAACAGCGCCGGCCTGCGCACCCCGGCCACCCGGGCCACCCCGGCGCTGACCGTCGAGCAGCTGAAGGCGGTCGCCACGGCCCCGCAGTGGAAGCTCAAGAAGTAGCGGCGGCCGGGCCACGACGCGGCAGTGCCCCGGGCCGGGGGGCCCGGGGCACTGCCGCGTGGGGGAGGGGGAGGTCGGGTTCCGGTCGGATCAGCCCTGCTGGTCCTCGGGGAGGCTGATCACCCAGCGGGTGTCCTGCCGGGGGCGCAGGTAGAACAGCCAGTAGAGGGTGGCGGCCGCGGTGATGCCGCCGGTCCACAGCAGCGGCACGGTGTCGAGCTGGGTGATGATGTAGACCAGCACGACGATCAGGACCACCGGGACGGCGGGCCAGAGCGGCATCCGCCAGGCGGCGGCGTGCTTGTGCCGGTCGCGGCGGGAGAGCAGCGCGGCGATCGCGACCAGCAGGTACATCCCGGTGACGGCGACGCCGGTGATCTCGCTGAGCAGCTCGCCCTCGACGAAGCAGAGCGCGGCGCCCGGCAGGCCGACGGCCAGGGTGGCGACCCACGGGGAGCCGAACCGGCCCAGGGTGGCGAAGGCCTTGTTGACCGGGTCGGGCCAGGCCTTGTCGCGGGCCGAGGCGAACAGCACCCGGGAGTTCTGGATGACCATGACGATGCCGGCGTTGATGATGGCCAGGGCGACGCAGAGGCTGATGAAGGTGCCGACCGCGGAGTTGCTCCAGGCGGTGACCATGCCGGAGATGTCGCCCGAGCTGAGCGTCGCCAGGTCGGGGGCGCCCACGGTGATCGCGGTGACCGGGACGAGGATGACGGCGGCGGAGATGCCCAGCGTCCACAGCACGGTGCGGGAGACGTTGCGGCGCGGGTTCTCCAGCTCCTCGGAGAGGTAGACCGCGGTGGAGAAGCCCTGGGTGATGAAGAGCGCGATGCCGAGTGCGCCGATGACGGCGCCGATGCTCACCGTGGTGGTGACGCCGTCCTCGCCGGTGACGACGCCGTGCAGCATGCTCGGCGCGTCGCTGTTGGCGTGGGCGAAGCCCAGCACCGAGACGACCCCGGCGGCGATGACCTCCAGGACCAGGAAGATGCCGGTGATCCAGGCGTTGGCGCGCAGGTCGAGCAGGCCGGCCAGGGTGGCGGCGAGCATCACCGCGGCGCCGGCGATCGGCTTGTCGACGTGGAGCACGGGCGCGAGGTAGTCGGCGGTGCCGAGGGCGATCACCGAGGGGACGATCATCACCACGATCAGCGAGAGCACGAAGACCAGCCAGCCGGCCAGCCGTCCGGCCAGCGTGCCGACCATCGCGTACTCGCCGCCCGCGCTGGGGATCAGGGTGCCGAGCTCGGAGTAGCAGAAGGCGACCGCGATACAGAGCACCGAGCCGATCGCGATGGCCAGCGCGGTGGCGCTGCCGATGCTGGAGAACAGCTCCGGGACGATCACGAAGAGCGTGGAGGCCGGGGTGACGCAGGACAGCGTGAGCAGCGTGCCGCCCACGACGCCGATCGAGCGCTTGAGCGTCTGCGGGGCGGCGGCGGTGCCCGCGGTCGCCGTGGCGGGGGCTACGGCGCGTGGCGGGCGAAGCGTGTCGGTCATGAGGCTTCCGATCGGCTCTGTGCGGTCCTGGAGAGGGAGCGGTATCGCCTCCGCTGGCTGGTTGCTCGGTTTCTGGTTCTGTCGCTCCCGGGCCGCCATGGAACCTTGCCCGTATCGATCGAGTCAATCGTCGAATTGCTTCGGAATCCGTTGCGGTCGACGGCATAAGCATGCGATCTCATGATCACAGATCGTCATCACTATGCATGCCCGACTTGTTACCTTCGCCACCCTGGGTCTGAATCCAAGGTGAACGCGGGATTGCGTGCGCCCATTCAAAGGCGGCGTCTCGACGTCAGGACAGGTCGATCGGCCGCCCCCGGGTGGCCCGCCCGCCGTTCCGGGAGGTGCGGGAACCGCAGCCCTCCGGCGTAAAGATCTAGGTAACGTTTCAGCAGATGGGACGTGGGGCGGGGCCTGACCCCCGCGGATCCGGCCCGTCGATCACCCTCCGTCACCTGTGTCGGGTCCGTCGTGCATAGCCACGCCGGCGCGTCACGACGCCGGCAGCCAGCCGGTCTGGACCATCTGCCCGCCGGTCACCCGGCGCGAGACGAACACCCCGCGGCCCGGCGGCAGCGCCTGCGGCTTGACCGTGCCCAGCAGCGCCCCCTCGTCCCGGTTGCCGGACAGCAGCACGCCCTGGCCGCCCAGCTCGCGCATCCGCTGCATGAACGGCTCGTACAGCGACCGGCCGGCCCCGCCCGCGCTCCGCGCCACGATCACCCGCAGACCGATGTCGCGGGCGAACGGCAGGAACTCCGTCAGCGCGGCCAGCGGGTTGCCGGAGGCGGTGGCCACCAGCTCGTAGTCGTCCACGACGACGAACATGTCCTTGCCGCTGTACCAGCTGCGGTTGCGCAGCTGCTCGGGGGTCACGTCCGGTCCGGGCAGACGGCGGGCGCACGCCCCGCGCAGCATCTCGACCACCCGGGTCATGGCCGGCTGCGCGGCCGCGTACTCCACCAGGTGGTCCGGCGGCACGGTGCCGAGCAGCGCCCGCCGGTAGTCGCCCACCACGATGCCGGCCTGGTCCGGGGTGTACCGGTCGGTGATCTGCTTGACCAGCATCCGCAGCAGCGCCGACTTCCCGGACTCGGTGTCGCCGAAGACGATGAACAGCGGATCGGTCTCGAAGTTGACGAAGGCCGGTGCCAGCTCCGCCTCGTCGACGCCGAACGCGACGCCCCGCTCCGGGTGCTCGAAGCCCTTCGGCAGCGCGTGGCCGTCCAGCACCGTCGGCAGCATCCGCACCTGCGGCGCGCGCGGGCCCGTCCAGGCGGCGTCGACGGCCGCGACCAGTCCGGCCACGCCGTCCCGGAGGTCGTCCACCGCGCTCGACCCGTCGAGCCGCGGCAGGCCGGTGAGGAAGTGCAGCCGGTCCGCGGTGACCCCGCGCCCCGGGACGGCCGGCACGTTCTGCGCCACCCGGCGGTCCACCTCGGACTCCATCGCGTCGCCGAGCTTCAGTTCGGTCCGGTTCTGCAGCAGGTCCTTGAGCGCCGGCCGCACCTCCGCGTACCGGGCGGCGGTGACGATCAGGTGGACGCCGTAGCCGAGGCCGCGCTGGGCGATGTCCCCGATCACGCCCTCCAGCATCTCGAACTCCTGCTTGAAGGTGTTCCAGCCGTCGATCACCAGGAAGACGTCGCCGAACCGCTCGTCCGGCAGCTGTCCGGCCGCCCGGCGGGAGCGGTAGGTCGCGATGGAGTCGAGTCCGGTCGCCCGGAACAGCTCCTCGCGCCGGTTCAGCACGCCGTGCACCTCGGAGACGGTCCGGCGGACCTTCTCGACGTCCAGCCGCCCGGCCACCCCGCCGACGTGCGGCAGGTCCTGGAGCGACTGGAAGCCGCCGCCGCCGAAGTCCAGCAGGTAGAACTGCACCTCCAGCGGGGTGTGGGTGAGCGCGAACGCGGCCACCGCGGTGCGCACCACCGTCGACTTGCCGGACCGGGGGCCGCCGACGACCAGTCCGTGGCCGGCCGCGCCCGCGTAGTCCTGGTCGAGGATGTCGCGCTTCTGGTCGCGCGGGCGGTCGACGGTGCCGACCGGCACCCGCAGCCGGCCCAGCGCCCCGTACCCGGGTGCGGTCAGCCCGCGTTCCGGGGTCGTCCGGAGCGGCGGCAGCAGCTGGTCCACGCTCGGCGGCGCGTCCAGCGGCGGCAGCCACACCTGGTGCGCGGCCGGGCCCCGGCCCGCCATCCGCTGCACGAACACGTCCAGCACGGTGTCCACCAGGGCGTCGTCCGGCTCCTCGGCGAGCGGCTCGACCTCCTGCACCGGCGGTTCCGACACCGCCACCTCGGCCGCCGTGAACACCACCGGCCGCGCGGTCACCAGCCGGCCGCCGGTCGACCGCTGCTGCCCCGGCGCCCGGTACGGCCCGGACACGTACGCGGCCTTGAACCGCTCCATCACGTCGGTGCCGAACTTGAGGTAGCCGACGCCCGGCACCGGCGGCAGGTGGTAGGCGTCCGGCACGCCGATCGCCGCCCGCGACTCGGCCGCGGAGAAGGTGCGCAGGCCGATCCGGTACGAGAGGTAGGTGTCCAGGCCGCGCAGCTTGCCCTCCTCCAGGCGCTGCGAGGCCAGCAGCAGGTGCACCCCCAGCGACCGGCCGATCCGGCCGATCTGGATGAACATGTCGATGAAGTCGGGCTTGGCGGTGAGGAGTTCGGAGAACTCGTCGATGATCAGCACCAGCGAGGGCAGCGGGTCCAGCGCCGCGCCGGCCGCCCGGGCCCGCTCGTACTCGTGGACGTTGGCGTAGTTGCCCGCCCGGTGCAGCAGCTCCTGGCGGCGGTTGAGTTCGCCCTCGATCGCGTCCCGCATGCGGTCGACCAGGGTGAGCTGACCCTCCAGGTTGGTGATCACCGCCGAGGTGTGCGGCATGTCCGCCATCCCCGCGAAGGTGGCCCCGCCCTTGAAGTCGGCGAGCACGAAGTTCAGGGTCTCCGAGGTGTGCGTCATCGCCAGCGCCAGCACCAGGGTGCGCAGCAGCTCGGACTTGCCGGAGCCGGTCGCGCCGACGCACAGGCCGTGCGGACCCATGCCCTCCAGCGCGGCCTCCTTGATGTCCAGGTGGATGTGCTCGCCGCCGGCCCCGACCCCGATCGGCACCCGCAGTCGCTCGTGCTGCGCCCGCCGGCGCCAGCTGCGGGTCACGTCGAAGGAGCCCGGGTCGCCCGAGTTCATCAGGTCGGTGAAGTCGAGGTCGGAGAGCAGCGGTTCGTCGTCGCCGCCGGCCGACGCCCGGTACGGGGCCAGCTGGCGGGCGAGCGCCTCCGACTGCCAGGCCGACAGGACGTCCGGCTTGCCGGAGTACGTCGCGCCCGACGCCGAGCGGAGCACCAGCGTGTCCGGCGTGACCGTCATGATCAGATGCCCGGTCGGCTCGTCCAGGTCACCGGGAACCACCTCGATGACGGTCACCCCGTGCACGCCCTCGGCGCCGGCCAGCAAGGAGTCGTGCGGCACCGCGGCGCCGTCCGTCACGACGACGACGTGCGGCTGGTCAGGGGACGGCGCGGCGTCCCGGACGAACCGCTGGCGGCCCGCCAGTTCGTCCTGCAGCAGGAACTCCAGCTCGCCGAGGCCGGTGGCGGTCAGCCGGCGCGAACCCGCGCCGTCGTACTCCTTGCGGTGCTGGTTGTGCGGGAGCCACTTGGTCCACTCCCACTCCTCCGCCGCGCCCGGCGCCGCGGCCACCGCCACCAGCAGGTCGTCCGGCGAGTGCAGCGTCGTCAACTGGGCGATCATCGCCCGTACGTTGCCGTACACGGTGTCCGGGTCCCCGCACACCGTGACGTGGTAGAACGCCCGCAGCGAGACCGCCAAGGGCAGGTCCTGCAGGGTGCCGTGGGCCTTCAGGAAGGTCTGCATCGCGGCCGCCGAGAGCGGCTCCAGCTCGTCCATCGGCGCCGTCTGCGGTGCGACCAGCGGGGTGGACAGCTGCACCGGCCCCCGGCCGACCCGAATCTGTGCGAAGTCGGCGTCGCCGGTGCGGCGTTCCCAGATCCGCCGGCCGTCCGCCACGATCGACCAGAGCTGGTCGGGCTCGGGATTGAGGAACAGCTGCGCGCCGCGCTGGCGCTCGGCGGTCCGGCGCACCTGGCGGCGCATCTGCTGCAGGTACTTGAGGTAGTCGCGGCGCTCGTCCGCGGTGGCGGTGGAGCCGCCCCGGCGGACGCGGACGATCTGGGCGAGCACCATGCCGACCGTCGAGACGATCATCAGACCGCCCATGATCTTCATTGGGGCCGGGGCGCCCGGAGAGAAGAAGAAGACCGCAGACCCGCCCATCCCGAGCATCGGCAGGACGCCCATCACCCAGTCCTCGCCGCCCGAACGGGGCAGCTCGGGCGGGCCGACCAGCTCCACCGGCTCGTCCGGCACCGCCGGCGGATAGGCCCGGGGCGGCCGCTTCACCGTGATCACGCCCATGCGCGCCCCACCCCACGACCACGAACGCTTCGCTCGATCACTACGGCATCAGCCCTCACGCCACTGGATCCGTACGGGTGAGGGCGCCCCGTGTGGCGCCGCCCCCGCTCCGCCGACCGCAGGCACCCGGGAGGGGAGCGCGGCCCCGCCCCCGTCGCCTCGCGCAGGGGCCGATCCTACTGGGCGCCCCGCCCCGCCACACCGCCGTCCGCCCACCCGTCCGCCGCCCTGCGTCGAGGACGGGCGCGAGCCGGACGGTAAAGTGACGCTTCGTCAACGTGCGTCCCGGGTGGACCGGTTCCGATCGCAGGCCGCGATCGGAACCGGGTCGAACCGGCCGCCGGCGCACGGCGCGCCGTCAACGCAAACGCCGACGGAAACGTCAACGCAAACGCCGACGGAAACGCCGACGGAATCACCGGCAGAACCATCAGCGGAACCGGCAAGGTCAGCAGGTCGGCAGGGCCGACGAGGGGGAGCGCCCAGTGCGTCGAGCGAACGCGAGGTCCGGGTCATGAACACCTCTGCCACCACCGGCTTCTGCCGGGTCACCGTCGTCGCCCCGGACAGCCGGATCGACGTCGCCCTGCCCGAGGACATCCCGCTCGCGGACGTGTATCCCGAGGTGCTGCGGCTCTCCCACCAGACCCGGCCGGACGGCGCCCCCACCGGATTCCACCTCGTCCGCCGCGACGGCACCGTCCTCGACGGCAGCCTGTCGCTCGCCGCCCAGCAGGTGCGCGACGGCGACCTGCTCAGCCTCCGCCCGTTCGCGGAGTCGCTGCCCCCCGCCGTCTACGACGACGTCGCCGACGCCATCGCCACCGCCGGTGAGACCGACCGCCGGTTCTGGAGCCCCGAACTGATGCGGGCCTTCGGCCTGACCGGCGCGGGCGTGCTGCTCGCCCTGCTCGGCTTCGTGCTCTGGTTCGCCGACCTGCGTCACGACATGCACGGCCTGCCCGGCGTGCTCTCCGGCGTCGTCGCCGTCGTGCTCACCGCCTTCGCCGGCGTGCGGGCCCGGGTCTACCGGGACGCCTGGGCCGGTCTCGCGCTCGGCCTCGGCGCCCTTCCGCACGCCATGATCGCCGGCAGCGGGATCCTCGCCCCGGCCGCGCCCCTGGAGGGCCCCGGCCGGCTCCACTTCCTCACCGGCTGCGTGACCGTCCTGGTCGTCGCCGTCCTGCTGGTCGGTTTGCTGCCCGAGAAGGACGCGCTGTTCGTCGCGGCCGCCTTCCTGTCCGCCGCCGGTGCGCTCGCCGCCTTCGCGGCCGTCCTGCTGCCCGACACCCCGGCCGACCACATCGCCGCCGTCACCGGGGTCACCGCCGTCGCCGTGATCGGCTTCCTGCCCGGCCTCTCCGCCCGCTTCGCCCGGCTGCCCGTCGGATTCAGCGCCCCCGGCCAGGCCCGCACGCGCAGCCGCGACCACGACGAGGAGGCCGACCGCGCCGAACTGGTGCAGTACGAGCGGATCGCCCACCAGGCCCGCCGCGGCCACGAGGTGCTGGTGGGCCTGGTCGGCGGCTGCGCCGCGGTGATCGTCGGCGCCTGCGCGGTGCTGGGCTTCACCGACGGGACCTTCCCCGAACTGCTCGCCCTCGCCCTCGGGCTCGCCACCATGCTCCGGGCCCGGCTCTTCCGCTACAGCGCGCAGGTCCTCGGCCTGACCGTGGCCGGCCTGTCCGGACTCTCCCTACTGGTCGTCGGACTCGCCCTGCACACCCCGCAGTTCGTCCTCCGCGCGGGTGTCGGCTCCACCGGTGCGGACCTGCGCACCGTCTGGCTGACCGCCTCGATCGCCTTCGGCGCCGCGGTCCTCGTCGCGATCGCCCTGGTGGTGCCCCGGCTCGGCGTCTCCCCGTTCTGGGGGCGGATCCTGGACCTGGTCGACAGCCTGACCCTGATGGCGCTGGTCCCGCTGGTGCTGGCGGTCCTCGACGTCTACCGGCTGGTGCGCGGAGCCACCGGCTGACCCGCCCCGTCCTGCCGGGCACCGGCCGTCGTCGGGCGGGATCACCGGCACTGGTACGCTTGGCCTTCGAGCGCAGCCGTGTGTCCGCCCCCGTCGGGGGCGCCGACCGCCGGCCGCGCCCGTCACGACACCGAGTTCTCACAGAGTCCTGTGCCGTAGACCAGGACCGCTTGGTATCACTTCGAAGGAGTTGCACGTGGCTCTCGCCTCTGACGTCAAGAAGCAGATCTTCGCCGAGTTCGGCCAGAAGGAGGGCGACACCGGCTCCCCCGAGGTCCAGGTCGCCATGCTCTCCCGCCGCATCGCGGACCTGACCGAGCACCTCAAGGTCCACAAGCACGACCACCACTCGCGCCGTGGCCTGCTCATCCTGGTCGGCCAGCGTCGCCGTCTGCTGCAGTACCTGGCCAAGAAGGACATCGAGCGCTTCCGTACGCTCGTCGACCGCCTGGGCATCCGCCGCGGTGCCGCCGGTGGCGCCCGCTAAGACCGCCGCTCGGGGCGGCTCCCCACACCGGGGGGCCGCCCCTCGCGCGTATGCTGCGGCCGATGGCCCGGGGCGCCCCTGGCGGCGCCCGAACATAACAACTCGCGCGCACCTCCCCAGGTGCCCGAGGATTGCACCGTAGGGTTGTGGGAAATGCCGGTGATGGCGCTGTCGAGCGCCACCCAGGCAGAAAGACCCCAGACCCCCCGCGGGACGAAGGCTTCAAACGGAAGCCGCCCGCATCCGAGAGAGCGTCCAGACGCGGACCGCCAACCCGGACCCGGCCAGTCGAGAGGCGCCGGTCCTCGGTAGTGGCCGCCGGAAGCCCCGCAGACCGAAGCGGGGCGCACCGGAGGCTTCGATCGAAGACCGGCCCGACTGCCCCCCTCTGCGAAAGAGGGCCAGGGGCCCCCGGCAGACGATGCGCGGGGACGCTCTCCCGGAGAACGTACGAAAGAGGAGATCTTCCAGGTGGAAGAGAACGTGTTCTACGCCGAGGCCGTGATCGACAACGGTTCCTTCGGCACCCGTACCATCCGCTTCGAGACCGGCCGTCTGGCCCGTCAGGCCGCCGGCTCCGCCGTGGCCTACCTGGACGACGACACCATGGTGCTGTCGGCGACCAGCGCGTCCAAGCAGCCGAAGGAGCACTTCGACTTCTTCCCGCTGACGGTGGACGTCGAGGAGCGGATGTACGCCGCCGGCCGCATCCCCGGCTCCTTCTTCCGTCGTGAGGGCCGGCCCTCCGAGGACGCGATCCTCACCTGCCGCCTGATCGACCGCCCGCTGCGCCCGTCCTTCGTCAAGGGCCTGCGCAACGAGATCCAGGTCGTCGTCACCGTGATGGCGCTCAACCCGGACCACCTGTACGACGTGGTGGCCATCAACGCCGCCTCCGCCTCCACCCAGCTGGCGGGCCTGCCGTTCTCCGGCCCGATCGGTGGCGTGCGCGTCGCCCTGATCAACGGCCAGTGGGTGGCCTTCCCGACCCACAGCGAGCTGGAGTCGGCCGTCTTCGACATGGTCGTGGCCGGCCGCACCCTGCCGGACGGCGACGTCGCGATCATGATGGTCGAGGCCGAGGCCACGAACAAGACCATCAAGCTCGTCGAGGGCGGCGCCGAGGCGCCGACCGAGGAGATCGTCGCCGCCGGTCTGGACGCCGCCAAGCCGTTCATCAAGGTGCTCTGCGCCGCCCAGGCCCAGCTGGCCGCCCAGGCTGCCAAGCCGACCGGCGAGTTCCCGGTCTTCCTGGACTACCAGGACGACGTGCTCGCCGCGCTGTCCGCCGCCGTCAAGGACGAGCTGGCGCAGGCCCTCACCATCGCGGGCAAGCAGGAGCGCAACAACGAGCTGGACCGCGTCAAGGCGCTGGCCGCCGAGAAGCTGCTGCCCGAGTTCGAGGGTCGCGAGAAGGAGATCAGCGCCGCCTACAACGCGCTGACCAAGAAGACCGTCCGCGAGCGCGTCATCAAGGACAAGGTCCGCATCGACGGCCGCGGTGTCACCGACATCCGCACCCTGGCCGCCGAGGTCGAGGCCATCCCGCGGGTGCACGGCTCGGCCCTGTTCGAGCGCGGCGAGACCCAGATCCTGGGTGTCACCACGCTGAACATGCTCCGCATGGAGCAGCAGCTGGACACGCTCTCCCCGGAGACGCGTCGCCGCTACATGCACAACTACAACTTCCCGCCGTACTCGGTCGGCGAGACCGGCCGCGTCGGTTCGCCAAAGCGCCGCGAGATCGGCCACGGCGCGCTCGCCGAGCGGGCGATCCTGCCGGTCCTGCCGACCCGCGAGGAGTTCCCGTACGCCATCCGCCAGGTCTCCGAGGCGCTGAGCTCCAACGGCTCCACCTCGATGGGCTCGGTCTGCGCCTCGACCATGTCGCTGCTGAACGCCGGTGTGCCGCTGAAGGCCGCCGTCGCCGGTATCGCCATGGGCCTGATCTCGCAGGAGATCGACGGTGAGACCCACTACGTGACCCTCACCGACATCCTCGGTGCCGAGGACGCGTACGGCGACATGGACTTCAAGGTCGCCGGTACCCGCAACTTCATCACCGCCCTGCAGCTGGACACCAAGCTCAACGGCATCCCGGCGTCGGTGCTCGCCGCCGCGCTGAAGCAGGCCCGCGACGCCCGCCTGCACATCCTCGACGTGATGAACGAGGCCATCGACTCCCCGGACGAGATGTCCCCGAACGCGCCGCGCATCATCACCATCAAGATCCCGGTGGACAAGATCGGTGAGGTCATCGGCCCCAAGGGCAAGATGATCAACCAGATCCAGGAGGACACCGGCGCCGAGATCACGATCGAGGACGACGGCACCATCTACATCGGTGCCGCCGACGGCCCGGCCGCCGAGGCCGCCCGCACCACGATCAACCAGATCGCGAACCCGACCATGCCGGAGGTCGGAGAGCGTTACCTGGGCACCGTGGTCAAGACCACGACCTTCGGTGCCTTCGTGTCGCTCATGCCGGGCAAGGACGGTCTGCTGCACATCTCGCAGATCCGCAAGCTGGCCGGCGGCAAGCGCGTCGAGAACGTCGAGGACGTCCTCGGCGTCGGCGCCAAGGTGCAGGTCGAGATCGCCGAGATCGACCCGCGCGGCAAGCTCTCCCTGATCCCGGTCGTCGAGGGCGAAGAGGCCGGCGAGGCCGCTTCCGAGTGAAGCGCCGCTAGCTGACCCAGCGGCCCGCACGCCCCCGTCGGCGTGCGGGCCGCACCCTGTTGTCCCGCTCCCCATGCTCTCTACGGATTGCTTTCTACGGAGGTACCACCGTGGCCCAGGCCCCGGCGGCGAAGCAGCGCCCCGGCACGACCCGGACCCTGCTCAAGGGCGCGGACGGCGCCGGCACGGTGCGCCGCACCGTCCTCCCCGGCGGCCTGCGCGTCGTCACCGAGACCCTGCCGACGGTGCGCTCCGCGACCTTCGGCATCTGGGTCGGCGTCGGCTCGCGTGACGAGACCCCGCAGCTCAACGGCGCCACCCACTACCTGGAGCACCTGCTCTTCAAGGGCACCGAGCGGCGCAGCGCGCTGGACATCTCGGCCGCCCTGGACGCGGTCGGCGGCGAGATGAACGCCTTCACCGCGAAGGAGAACACCTGCTACTACGCGCGGGTGCTCGACACCGACCTCCCGCTGGCCATCGACGTGGTCTGCGACATGCTCACCGGCTCCCTGATCCGCCCGGAGGACGTCGAGGCCGAACGCGGCGTCATCCTGGAGGAGATGGCGATGGCCGAGGACGATCCCGGTGACGTCGTCCACGACCTCTTCGCCAAGGTGATCTTCGGCACCGGCCCGCTCGGCCGCCCGATCCTCGGCACCCAGGAGACCGTCCGGTCGCTCACCCGCGACCAGATCGCCGGCTTCTTCCACCGCCGCTACAAGCCCGAGCACCTGGTCGTCGCCGCGGCCGGCAACCTCGACCACCGCAAGGTCGTCAAGCAGGTCGAGCAGGCCTTCGCCCCGCTGCTGGCCCGCTCCGAGGCCGCCCCCGCCGAGGCCCGGCGCGGCGTCAAGGCGCTGCGCACCGCCGGCCGGGTGGAGGTGCTCCAGCGCACCACCGAGCAGGCCCACCTGGTGCTGGGCGTGCCCGGTGTGCCCCGGCACGACGAGCGCCGCTGGGCGATGGGCGTGCTCAACGCGGCCCTCGGCGGCGGCATGAGCTCGCGGCTCTTCCAGGAGGTCCGCGAGAAGCGCGGCCTGGCGTACTCGGTCTACTCCTACTCCTCCTCGTACGCGGACAGCGGCCTGTTCGGCATCTACGCCGGCTGCCAGCCCAAGCGGGTCGAGGAGGTGCTGCGGATCTGCCGCGAGGAGCTCGCCAAGGTGGTCGCCGAGGGCATCACCGAGGAGGAGCTGCACCGCGCCGTCGGCCAGATCTCCGGTTCCACCGTGCTCGGTATGGAGGACACCGGCTCGCTGATGAACCGGATCGGCAAGGCGGAGCTCAGCTACGGCCACCACCTGTCGGTGGACGAGATGCTGGCGAAGATTGCGGCCGTGACCCTGGACGACGTGCACGCCGTGGCCCGTGATGTGCTGGGTGCCCACCGGCCGTCGCTCGCGCTGATCGGTCCGATCAACGACAAGCGGGCCGCCCGGCTCGCCGACCTGCTGGTCTGAAGGGACATCTCACCATGACGCTGCGTGTCGCCGTGATCGGCGCCAAGGGGCGGATCGGCTCGGAGGCCGTCAAGGCCGTCGAGGCCGCCCCGGACCTGGAGCTGGTCGCCACCCTCGGGCGGGGGTCGGAGCTCTCCGAGCTCACCGACGCCGGCGTGCAGGTCGCCGTCGAGCTGACCCATCCCGACTCCGTGATGGACAACCTCGACTACTGCCTGCAGCACGGCATCCACGTGGTCACCGGCACCACCGGCTGGACCGACGAGCGGCTGGCCACCGTCCGCGGCCGGCTCGACGGGGCACCGGAGCTCGGCCTGCTGATCGCGCCGAACTTCTCCATCGGCGCCGTGCTCGGCATGAAGTTCGCCCAGACCGCGGCCCGGTACTTCGAGTCGGTCGAGGTGGTCGAGCTGCACCACGACCACAAGGCCGACGCGCCCAGTGGCACCGCCACCCGCACCGCCCAGCTGATCGCCGCCGCCCGCGCCGAGGCCGGCCGGCCGCCGCAGCAGGACCCGACCACGCACGGCCTGCCCGGCGCCCGCGGCGCCGACGTGGACGGCGTGCCCGTGCACGCCGTCCGGCTGCGCGGCCTGCTCGCCCACCAGCAGGTGATGTTCGGGGACACCGGTGAGACCCTCACCATCCGCCACGACTCGCTGCACCACAGCAGCTTCATGCCGGGCATCCTGCTCGGCGTGCGCAAGGTCGTGGAGACGCCCGGGCTGACCCTCGGCCTCGAACACTTCCTGGACCTGTGACCGTGTCCGCCCCCCGGAGCGCGTCGTGACCTCCCGTACCGGCTTCTTCGTCCTCTCCGGCGTCCTGCTGCTGGTCGCCCTGGTCTGCGTGGGCGAGGGTGTCCAGCTGCTCGCCACCGGCAAGCCGCTGGGCATCGGCCTGGGCCTCTGCGCCTTCGTCGTCCCGGTGATCGGCGTCTGGTTCCTGCGCCAGACGGTCCGCTTCGGCCGGTACAGCGAGCGGCTCGCCAAGGAGCTGGAGGCCGAGGGCGGCCTGCCGGTCGACGAGCTGAAGCGCACCACCGGCGGGCGGATCGACCGCGCCTCGGCCGATGCGGTGTTCGCCCGTCGCCGGGCCGAGGCCGAGGCGGCCCCGGGGGACTGGCGGGTCTTCTTCCGCCTGGCGGTCGCGTACGCCGACGCGGGCGACGTGCCGCGCGCCCGCAAGACCATGCAGCACGCGATCCGGCTGCACCGCACCGCGGGCGCGACCAGTACCACCGGCACCACCGGCACCACCGGCACCACCGAATCCGCGAGGAGTAACGCGTGAGCGACCGCACGACGGCCCCCCAGTTCCGCAGCGACGTGACCGTGGACCTGGTCCGCAGCGCCGCCGCCGACTCGGACGTCATCTGGGCGGCCCGGGTCTCGACGGCGGGGGAGCAGTCCCTGGAGGCGCTCCAGGAGGACCCGGAGAAGTCCAAGGGCCTGATCAACTACCTGATGCGGGACCGGCACGGCACGCCGTTCGAGCACAACTCGATGACCTTCTTCATCAGCGCGCCGATCTTCGTCTTCCGCGAGTTCCACCGCCACCGCAGCGGCTGGTCCTACAACGAGGAGTCCGGGCGCTACCGCGAGCTGGAGCCGGTCTTCTACGTGCCCGCCGAGGAGCGCAAGCTGGTCCAGCAGGGCCGCCCGGGCCGGTACGAGTTCGTCGAGGGCACGGCGGAGCAGCACAGGACCGTCACCGCCTCGATGGAGGCCGCCTACCGCGAGGCCTACGAGCGGTACCAGGAGATGCTGGACGCGGGCGTGGCCCGCGAGGTGGCCCGTGCGGTGCTGCCGGTCGGTCTCTTCTCCTCGATGTACGCGACCTGCAACGCGCGCTCGCTGATGCACTTCCTGTCGCTGCGCACCAAGCGGGAGAACTCGGCGGTCCCGTCGTTCCCCCAGCGCGAGATCGAGATGGTGGCCGAGCAGATGGAGGAGCGGTGGGCCGAGCTCATGCCGCTCACCCGTGCGGCCTTCGAGAAGCACGGCTGGGTCGCCCCCTGACCTGCGAAGACGAGCAGATGGGCGGAGTGTCGAGCATGTCTGGATTGCGGCATTTCTGACCTCTCCCTACGCTCGTGAACACGGATTCCGGTGCTGCTTGAACCCCCGAGCACGCAGCACCGGAATCCCATGTCCGCGCTGTTGGCGCGGCCTCCGGTGCGGCCGCCCGAGCGGCGCACCTGTCCGAACCCTGGACCGGCCTGGGTACCGCCCCACCGCCTACGAGTAGCTTTGGACGCATGGCTCCGACCTCCACCTCCCAGACGCCCTTCGGCCGGGTCCTGACCGCGATGGTGACCCCGTTCACCGCCGACGGCGGCCTCGACCTCGACGGCGCCCAGCGCCTCGCCGCGCACCTCGTCGACTCGGGCAACGACGGCCTCGTCGTCAACGGCACCACCGGCGAGTCCCCGACCACCAGCGACGCCGAGAAGGCCCGGCTCGTCCGCGCGGTGGTGGAGGCGGTGGGGGACCGGGCACACGTGGTGGCCGGCGTCGGCACCAACGACACGCACCACAGCGCCGACCTGGCCCGCCAGGCCGAGGCCGCCGGGGCGCACGGCCTGCTGGTCGTCACGCCGTACTACAGCAAGCCCCCGCAGGAGGGCCTGTACCGGCACACCACGCACATCGCCGACGCCACCGGCCTGCCGGTCATGCTGTACGACATCCCCGGCCGCAGCGGTGTCGCGCTGAGCCACGAGACCCTGGTCCGGCTCGGCGAGCACCCGCGGATCGTCGCCAACAAGGACGCCAAGGGCGACCTCGGCGCCGCCGCCTGGGCCATCGCCCGCTCGGACCTGGCCTGGTACTCCGGCGACGACATCCTCAACCTGCCGCTGCTGTCGGTCGGAGCCGTCGGTGTGGTGAGCGTCGTCGGACACCTGGTCGCCGCCGAGCTGCGGGCCATGGTCGAGGCCTTCCTGTCCGGCGATGTGGCCAAGGCCACGGCCGTCCACCAGCGCCTGCTGCCGGTCTTCACCGGTATCTTCCGCACGCAGGGCGTCATCCTCACCAAGGCCGCACTGGAGCTCCAGGGACACCCCTCCGGGCCGCTGCGGCTGCCCCTCGTCGGCGCGACTCCCGAGGAGATCGCGCAACTGAAGAAGGATCTCGCCGCCGGCGGGGTAGACCTGTAACAGACACAGACGTGCGCGCCCCGGCTCGCCGGACCCTCACGGGTTCGCCGCTGGACCGGACCGAAGGCGCGAATGCACAGACCCAGTAGGAAAAACCGACACTGAGTACGCACGCCATATGTCTCGCGGGGGAGGACCCCCGGGCATATGGCGTGCGCCGTGAGGAGAGTCTTTTGAGCCACCCGCATCCCGAACTCGGCGCACCCCCCGCTCTCAAGCAGGGCGCCCTGCGTATCACTCCGCTCGGCGGTCTCGGCGAGATCGGCCGCAACATGACGGTCTTCGAGTACGGGGACCGCATTCTCATCGTCGACTGCGGCGTCCTCTTCCCGGAGGACGAGCAGCCCGGCGTCGACCTGATCCTCCCGGACTTCACCTACATCCGGGACCGCCTCGACAAGATCGACGGCATCGTCCTCACGCACGGCCACGAGGACCACATCGGCGCCGTGCCGTTCCTGCTCCGGGAGAACCCGGACATCCCGCTGATCGGCTCGAAGCTCACGCTCGCGCTGATCGAGGCGAAGCTCGCCGAGCACCGCATCCGGCCGTACGTCCTGGAGGTCAAGGAGGGCGACCGCGAGCGGATCGGCCCCTTCGACTGCCAGTTCATCGCGGTCAACCACTCCATCCCGGACGCGCTGGCCGTCGCCGTGCGCACGCCCGCCGGCATGGTCGTCGCCACCGGCGACTTCAAGATGGACCAGCTGCCGCTCGACGGCCGCCTCACCGACCTGCCGGCCTTCGCCAAGCTGGCGGAGGAGGGCATGGACCTGCTGCTGGTGGACTCCACCAACGCCGAGGTCCCCGGTTTCATCCCGAGCGAGCGCGACATCTCGGTCGCGCTGCGAAACGTTTTCGCGAACGCCGACAAGCGCATCATCGTGGCCTCGTTCGCGAGCCACGTGCACCGCATCCAGCAGGTGCTGGACGCCGCGCACGAGTACAAGCGGAAGGTCGCGTTCGTCGGCCGCTCGATGGTCCGCAACATGGGCATCGCCCGCGACCTCGGGTACCTGAAGGTCCCCGGCAACATGGTCGTCGACGTCAAGCAGCTGGACGACCTGCCGGACAAGGACGTCGTGCTGATCTGTACCGGTTCGCAGGGCGAGCCGATGGCCGCGCTGTCCCGGATGGCCAACCGCGACCACCAGATCCGCATCGTCGAGGGCGACACCGTCGTCCTGGCCTCGTCGCTGATCCCGGGCAACGAGAACGCCGTCTACCGGGTCATCAACGGCCTGACCCGCTGGGGCGCCAAGGTCGTGCACAAGGGCAACGCCAAGGTGCACGTCTCCGGCCACGCCTCGGCCGGCGAGCTGCTGTACTTCTTCAACATCTGCAAGCCGCGCAACCTGATGCCGGTCCACGGTGAATGGCGTCACCTGCGTGCCGCCGCCGATCTCGGTATCGCCACCGGCGTGCCGCGCAACCGGACGGTCATCGCCGAGGACGGCGTCTGCGTCGACCTGGAAGGCGGCGTCGCCCGGATCGTCGGCAAGGTCCAGGCCGGCTACGTGTACGTGGACGGCTCCTCGGTCGGTGACATCACCGAGGCCTCGCTCAAGGACCGCAGGATTCTCGGCGAGGAGGGCTTCATCTCCTGCTTCGTGGTGGTCGACTCCACCAACGGGAAGATCGTGGGCGGCCCGAGCATCCAGGCCCGTGGCTCGGGTATCGACGACGCCGCGTTCGCCCCCGTGACGGCCAAGCTGCAGGAGGCGCTCGACCGTTCGGCCGGCGACGGTGTCCTGGAGGTCCGCCAGGTCCAGCAGCTCGTCCGCCGGATTCTCGGCAAGTGGGTGGCGGACAACTACCGCCGCCGACCGATGATCCTGCCGGTCGTCGTCGAGGTCTGAGCCTTCGGCTCGCGACCCCTTGACCTCGGTTTGACGTGGGGCAGCCCGGTGCGTAATGTTCTCCGGGTTGCCCCACGGGACGGCCCCGGCAGAAGTTCTCGAACGAAATTCGAGAACGGAGCGCGGAAAACGGCCCGAAAAACTCTGCTAGAGTTCGGGAGCGCCGAAAGGCCGAAGCAAATCGGATGAATGAAACTCCGGAAAACGGAGCGGAAAACGTCTGGTAAGCTGGAAACACGAAAGAACGAAGCGCCCGGAGGGCCGGTGTGAAAGCCGCCTGAAGGA
>NZ_JBHXDN010000069.1:0-39427 GCF_042726075.1 Kitasatospora sp. NPDC127035
ATCACCCGCCACGGCCGCTGGGAACTGCGCCACCACCCCGACGGCACCACCGAATACGCCTGGATCGCCCGCCAGGCCGGCCACTTCAGCCCCGAGAGCAATCCGATCCCCGAGCAGCGGCAGCATCCCCGGGGCCGCCACCGCATACCCCGCTGACCGACCCGCGCTGCCCGGGCCGACCCCGGCCCGGGCCGCTCGGACGACACAGGTCGCCGCGCGTCGGCCGCACCGTGGCGCGCGTCCGGTGGAATCCAGGCGCCCCAACGTCCCTCTGGCTACGCACATTTCAAGCCATCCAGCTCTTATATGGCTAACAACCCCTTCGGCTGTAGTTTCCACGAGCCCCCTGGGGATCGGCGGCGGTCCGCGCTCTCATGTCGCTGGGCACTCACTCGCCCCATGGGAAGGCAGGGATATGAGCAGATTCAGGTTCGCGGCCACCGGACCGGCCTTGGCGCTGGCGGCCTCGGGGATCCTCCTGGCAGCAGGCGGTACGGCCCGGGCGGAGGCCGGCTACGACCAGATCACCATGCTGAAGCAGGAGAAGAGCCAGTGGTGCTGGTCGGCCGCCGGGCTCACCATCGCCAAGTTCCAGGGATTCGGCACCACGCAGGCGGACTTCTGCGACCGCGCCTCCCAGTACAGCGGCGGTCCGAGTTGCAACAACCAGCCCGCCACGCTCGGGGACATGGCCAACGCCTGGTCGAGCCTGGGCCTGTCCAAGACCGGTACCGGGATCAGCAGTGCGGCCTCGTTCGCCCAGGTCACCACTGACGTCAAGGCGGCCCGGCCGATCGGCGCCCGAATCGGATGGACCTCCGGCGGTGGCCACATGAACATCGTCTACGGCTTCGACACCTCGAACAACACCATCGCCGTCGCCGACCCGTGGCCGGACACCGCCACCTACACGTGGTGGAACTACGGCGACTACGTGAACAACAGCTCGTTCAAGTGGACCCACTCCCGTACCGGCATCTCCCGATAGACAGAGAAGGAGGGCGACACATGCGTGACCAAGGAATGCCCGTCAAGCGGGAGACCATTCGGTTCTCCCGGCTGCCCATCGTCCTGGCGCTGAGCGCGTCCGCACTGCTGTCCGCCGTCGGCCCGGCCCGCGCGGCCGACATCCCCGACTACCAGGCCGCCCTCGACCTGGTGAAGTCGGCCGACGTCCGCGACGCCGTCTGCCGCTTTCTCGGAACGCCGCTGCCCCAGGGCGGATCCGACACCGTGGTGACGATTCCCGACACGGCCTCGCCGTGCGAGGGCCTGCCCGCGTTCACACTCAAGGACCCGCTGGCGGTGAACGAGATCACCCCGGGCTTCGCCGCGGGCACGGCCCCGCCGCTCCCCACCGAGGCCATCAGGCTGAGCCACCTCGTCTCCTCGCTCAACGCGACCGTCAACGACCGCACCGCCACGGTGCTGCTCGCCCCGACCGAGGGCGGCGGCTGGCACCTGGCGGGGGTGCGCGACGGCGACAGCGACGCCACGTACGCCGGCAAGGCGGGCTTGGGCACCCTGGTCTTCACGGAGCCGCAGATCCGCGGCTGGTACCAGCTGAAGCTCACCACCGTGGAGCCGCTCAACGACCAGGCCCGGGAGGGGCTCGACGGCCAGTCGGCGGTGTCGCTCGCCGACTACCAGAAGCTCCTCAAGGCCCGTTACGCCGACAAGCTGCCCGGTTCCGAGTACGACACCCGGGGCCTGTCCAGCGGGTACGGGACCACTGACCGGGCAGCCGACCCGTCCTCCCGGACCCCGCTGCTCGCCGGCGGCTCGATCGCGGCGCTCGCCCTCGTGGGCGGAGCCGTCGTCCTCGGCCGGATCCGGCGCCGGAACCGCGACACCGCCTGAGTCCCACGTCGCCGCCCCGGACCCCGGCCGGATGCCGGGGTCCGGGGCGGAGAGGCCGTCGGACCCGCTCCCACCGGCGGGTCCGAGTTCGTGAGACCTAGCTCCTGACCTCGGCCTTGTGGGAGTCGCCCCGGGGCGTCTCCGTGGTGCTCCGGGAGTGGGCCGTGCCGGCCGTGCCCGCCGCGCCGCCCATGGCCAGCGCCATGGCGGCCACCGCGGTGGCGGCGGCCCTCTTGATCCTCTTCATCCGTGTCCCCGGGTGACGAGCGGTCCACTCCGCCGGGCGGCGGGGCGGGGCGGGCCGGACACCCACGGTCGAAGGACCGGGGCAGCGGGTGCCGGCCTCGCCGAGAACCTTCCGGAATCGGCTGTCGATTCGTCAACCAGCCATGAGAACAAGGGACTTGAAAGTCGCATCGACGTGCCTCATCGGGCACGGAATCACCGTGTGTCGCAGGTGGACGCAACCCGGCGGCGGTGGTGGCGGGTTGTTCACGGGCATGAGTATGCGTGGGAAGACCCATCCGAACCGAGGGCGGCGCGTACTGTCCGCCCTCCTGGCGCTCTCCGCCTCAGTCGCGACCCTCGCGCTGACCGGACCGGCCGCCGCCCAGAACCAGTCGGAGCCGAGTACCTCCGCGGCGCCGATCAGGTGGGGCTCCTGCCCCAGGAGCGAACCGCCCATGCCGGACCCGAACCCCGCCGCGCAGTGCGCGACGGTCGAGGTGCCGGTGGACTGGTCGAAGCCGCACGGCCCGAAGACCGGCATCTTCGTCGCCCGCCTGCGGGCCGCCGACCCGGCCCGGCGCATCGGCGTCCTGATGTCGAACCCGGGCGGCCCCTGGGCCCCCGGGGCCGACGACGCGCTGCACGCCGGTCACCCCCAGAAGGGCGTCTACACGCCGGAGATGCTGCAGCGGTTCGACATCGTCGGCTTCGACCCGAGGGGCAGCCACCGCAGCCAGCAGGCCCGCTGCGACGAGTCGATCGCGGGCGGGATCACGTCCCGCCCGCGCGACGCGGCGGCCTTCGAGCAGATGCGCACCCTGAACGGACGGCTCGCGGCCGGCTGCCTGCGGCTCACGGGCCCGCTCGCCGCGCACATGGACACCGAGAGCGTGGCGCGGGACATGGACGCGATCCGCGCCGCCCTCGGCGAGCGCCGGATCAGCTTCCTCGGCCACTCCTACGGCACGCTCCTCGGCGAGCGCTACGCGCGCCTGTTCCCGGAGCGGCTCCGCGCGCTCGCCCTCGACAGCGTGATGGACCCGGACCGGCCGAACGCTGAGCGCTTCCTCACCGACGCCAGCGTCACCGCCGACGACACCTTCAAGCGCCTGGCGGCCTGGTGCTCGACGGCGCCGTCCTGTGCGTTGAGCGGCCGGGACCTGGCGGCCGTCGCCGCCGAACTGTTCGCCCGCGCCGAGGCCGGCACGCTCCGCGTCCCGGGACCGGAGGGGCCGACACAGGCCGTGGCCGACGCCGACGGCCTGTCCGACTTCCTCACGTTCCTGACCTGGGGGTGGGACCCGGAGCGGGCGGCGCGGGAGCTGGCCGCCGTGTACACCGGGACGGGCACGGTCCACTGGCCCCAGTACCAGGGCCCCAGCCGTGACATGCAGCTCGTGCTCTGCCGGGACTACGACCTCCGGATCCGCGACCACGCCGAGTACCGGGCCATCCGGGAGCGGGTCGCCCGGGCCGCGCCGCACGTCCGCGTCAGCACCCAGGGCCTGGACATCGTCCTCGGCTGCCAGGGCTGGACCGTCCCGCCGAAGGCCCGGCCCGCCCGGGTGGCGGGCGACCTCCCGCGCGTCCTGGTGGCGAACGCCACCCTCGACCAGCGGACGCCGCTGCCGGGTGCGCGCCGGATGACGCAGTCCTTCCCGAGGGCCACCCTGCTCACCCGGGACGTCGTGGGCCACTGGCTCTACTCCTCCGAACCGACGAAGGGGGCGTTCGACGCCTACCTCACCGACCCGCGGGGTTGACCCGCGAGACCGGGGCGGGCGGTGGGAGGGCAGGCGACGGGCCGCTGTGGGGGCGGCCCCTCGCCGGCCGGGCATCCGTGGGGCGTTCGGCCGGGCGTCGGGTGCGAGCGATCAGGCCGACGTGCGCAGTCCCGACAGGAGCCGGTCGAGCGCCTGCTCGGCGGCCCGGGAGTCCCCGCCCCGTGCGATCCAGAGCGCGGCCTCGTTCATCGCCCCCGAGAGCAGCCGGGCCAGCGGCTCCACCGGCTGGTCTTCGACGGTCCCGGCCGCCACGAGCGCCGTCAGGGCCTCCGCCAGGTGCCGGGCGGACGACTCCTCGTCCAGCGCCCGCCACTCGTCCCAGCCCAGCACGGTCGGCGCGTCGACCAGCAGGATCCGTCGCACGGCCGGGTCCGTCCCCGAGGCGAGGAAGGCGCGGCAGCCGGCCCGGAGCTGCTCCCAGAGGTCCTCGTGCCGTTCGGCCTCCGCCGCGACCCGCTCGCCCAGCTCCTGCTGCACCTCGGCGACGACGGCCCGGAAGAGTCCGGCCTTGCTGTCGAAGTGGTGGTAGGCGGCTCCCTTGGTGACCCCGGCGGCCCGTGCCACCTCGGCCAGCACCACCTGGTGGTAGCCGTCGGCGGCGAACCGCTGCCGCCCTTCGGCCAGCAGCGCCCGCCGGGTGGCTGCCCGCTGCTCCGCCCGGTTGACCGCCATCGCGTCGCACCGCCCTTTCCATTTCGCGTACCCCGGGTATGCTAGCGCCAAGGTTCACATACCCCGGGTATGTGAAATGGACGCGAAGGGCCTCCGCCATGACGAACGACCTCAGGAGCGACCTCGGGACCGGCCTCGGGGCCGAGCCCGCGAACGGAACTGCGAACGGAACTGCTAACGGGGCCGCGAACGCGCCCGCGGTCGGGCTCGGTGGCTTCTACCCGGTGATCGCCACCCGGGACGTGGTCGCCTCCCGCGCCTTCTACACCCGCCACCTCGGCTTCGAGGTCACCTTCGAAGCCGACTGGTACGTGAGCCTGCGCCGCCCCGACGCCCCGCAGTACGAGCTGGCCCTGCTGGACCACACCCACCCGACCCTCCCCGAGGGCCACCGGACCCCACTCCGGGGCGGCCTGCTGCTGAACTTCGAGGTGGACGACGTGGACGCCGAGCACCGGCGGCTCGTCGCCGGGGCCGGCCTGCCCGAGGTGCTGCCGCTGCGCACGGAGGAGTTCGGCCAGCGTCACTTCATCGTCGCCGCCCCGGACGGCGTGCTGATCGACGTCATCACCGTCGTCCCGCCCAGCGAGGAGTACGCCGCCCAGTACACGGGCGCCTGACCCGCGGCCGGCCTCGCGGAATCCGCGGCGTGCCCCATGGGGCACGAAGGCGACGCCGCTCCGGTCCGGTCCGCCCGGGCCCCGGAGTGCGGTGCACCCCTCCAGCTGGGGCGCTGTGGCGGCCTTCGCAGCCCAAGTCCTCTCGTGAGAGCGTCCGTTGAGGCAGGCGGGTCGGTCCGCGCGGCCCTTGCCGACCGGTTGCGGTGACGACATGTCAGGCGATCGGCGACGCTGTCCGGGAGGGGCCGGTGCCTGCGTACGCGGATGCGGACGCGTCCGCGGGCGTGCCGTGACCGACGGCCGTGTCGGGCGGCCGGGCCCCGCCCGCCTGCCGTCCGGCAGGCCCGCCGTTGTGCGGATCCCGGACACCCCCGTCCTCGCCGGGGCCTGCGCTAGGCCGCGGGGACCATCCCGAGCAGCTCGCTCAGCCGCCGGATCGAGGCGGGCGACTCGCGGTGCAGGCCGGCGATGTCGAGGCCCTCGTCGCCCAGGACCATCAGCAGCGCCTGGTCCCCGATCGCCAGCACCACGACGTAGCCGCCGTTGCAACGGGTGACCACGTCGCGCAGGCCGCCCACGCCGACCTCGGCCGCGGTGCGCCGGCCGAGGCCGAGCATGGCGGCCGACAGGGCGGCGGCCGACTCGGGGTGGACGGCGGCCGTGTCGGCGGCCACCAGCAGGCCGTCGGCGGTGGAGATGACACTCTCGGAGATGCCCATGACCCGTTCGCGGAGGGACTTCAACTCGGCGACGAGAACGGCGGTCGGTGTCTGGGTGCTCATGGTCTGCTCTTCTCGGTCGTCTCTGTCGTCTCGGTGCGGTGTGCGTTCGGTGGACCGTCGGAAGCGCCCGCCGCTTCCTCGGGCCGGGAGTCCGGCCGGCCGTGGCCGCCCGCGTTCCCTGCGCCGCGTACGCCGGGGACGCGACGCGGCAGCGGCCCGGTCGCGGTCGGCAGCGGTCCGCTCGGCGGCGTTCGCGGGGCCACGCTCGGTGCCGTGGCGGCCGGGAGCGCCGTTTCGCGGTGGAGAAGGTGTCGGGCGTCCATCCGGACGACGTCGAGCAGCACCGAGAACACGCCGCGCCCCAGCGCGAATCCGATGTCGCGCGGGGTGCGGCGGCCGGTGGCCGCGGCCAGGACCTCCCGGTACCGGACCGGGATCCGCGACGCAGCGGACTCGGCCGCGGCGGCAGGGCGGATCCGGGTGCGGGCCAGCTCGCCGGGCGGGCCCCAGAGGCGGGTCAGCAGCGCCACCCGCCGGGCGGTCTCCTCGAAGAGCCGCTGCGGCTCGATCCCCGGGCGCAGCGCGATCCGGGCGGGCGGCGCCGATTCGGCGATCTCCCAGCTGCCGGGCGGGCTGAGCACCAGGGCGAAGGCTCCGTCGAAGGCGGCGGCGGCGCAGACGGCTTCGAGTTCGGTGGCGCCGATCGACCCCTGGGCCACCAGGGCCGCGCCGAGGTCGCCGCCCCAGGCCGCGGGAGCGTCGACCGGGCGGGCGGCGGAGGCGGCCGTCTCGGCGGTCGCCCAGTCCGCCTCGCCGACGCGCCGCGCCTTCAGCAGCAGGGTCTCGGCGGTCGGAGCCCCGGGGGTCTCGATCGCCGTGACCAGCCCCTGTTCCAGGTGGATGGTGCCGCCCGGTGCGCTGGAGACGGTGACCGAGCCGGTGAAGCCCGTCCGGTGCAGCGCGAGGAGCAGCGCGGGCACGTTACGGGCCGCGGGCGGCACGGGCGGTGCCGGGTCGTGGGCCCGGCCGCCGGCCGGTCGGTGGGCAGGGTGGTGGGCCGGGTCGTGGGACAGCTCGTCGGGAGGGCCGCTCATGCCAGCAGGCCCCCCGCACGGTCGGCGGTCTGGCGGATCGCCAGCGCCAGGTTGGTCCGCCCCCGGTCCAGCACGGTGGCCAGCAGCAGGGGGTCGCCCTGACGGGGCACCACCTGGACGACCTGGTGATGGCGGGTGCTGGTGACCACCACGCTCTCCAACTCGCTCTCCACCCCGGCCTCGTACAGACGCTCGCCGATCAGATTGGTCAGCTCGGCGAGCTCGGCCCCGCTGCCGAGCAGCCGGTGGTCCCCGGCGGAGTGGTAGCTGAGGCCCGTGACGGCGTCGACGAGAGCGGCGCCGATGACTCCGGGGGAGTCGAGCACGTCGGAGAGGGAAGCTTCGAGTGCGCGCACCAGTACCCCTTCACGTTCCGAACTGTTGGCAGCGTACTTTATTCCACCATTTCCGCGGGGTGACCACCGAGGGTGGCTTCTTGCTACTTTGTTCCCGCACACGGGAGTTCTGCCCGGAAGTCACGCAAAGGACGAACAGCGCATGAACATTGACAACGCACTCAAGGACGCGATGGCCATCGAGGGCGCCATCGGCGTGGCTCTGGCCGACTACGAGAGCGGTATGTCACTCGGGTTCCTCGGCGGGGGCCAGCAGCTCGACCTGGAGGTCGCGGCAGCCGCCAACACCGAGGTCGTCCGGGCCAAGATACGGGCCCTGGCAGCGCTGTCGATCGACGACGTCATCGAGGACATCCTGATCACCCTCGGCACCCAGTACCACCTGATCCGCCCGCTGGCGCGCAGCCACGGATCCCTCTTCCTCTACCTGGCGCTGGACCGCTCGCGCGCCAACCTGGCGCTCGCCCGGCACGGTCTCAAGCGGATCGAGGCCGATCTCGACGTCTAGGGTGCGCGCCGCACCGGGAATTCCCGGTGCGAATGCGAAGCGTGATGAACCGGCTACGGCGTTCCGTCCGTGGGGGTGGGGTGCGGAAATTGCAGGTGCGCATCAATCACGGAAATGCGTGACTTTCCGATGACTGGGCGTCATATTCTCCCCCCGGCGTTACGCACCGAGCCCTAATCCCGGAACCGTGGAGCGGCCGAACGCCGGAACGCCGCACCGCCCCCCGCCTACCCGGGCTCCTCGTCGAGCACCTTGCCGTACATCGACGAGGTGCGCCGGACGGTCATCCCGACCCGCTCGTACAGCGGCAGCGCGCCGGTGTTCGAGTGCGTCCACAGGGTGCACAGCTCCCGCCCGTGCCGGTGGAACGCGCCGAACACCTCGCCCAGCAGCAGCCGTGCGATGCCCCGGTTCCGGTGGTCGCGGCGGACGGCCAGCCGTTCCACGTAGCCCTCGCTCCCGCCCGGCACGTCGAGCGACAGCGCCGCGCCCACCATCTCCCCGTCCGCGAGGGCCACCCGCGAGAGCGCGGGCGCGAACGCCTCCCGTCCGACGGTCCGCAGGGCCCACTCCTCGTAGGAGCTGCGCCGCACCTGCCACTCGTCGAACGCGTCCTCGGTGAGCAGGTAGGCCGCCTGCTCGTCACCGGGGGCGAAGGGCCGCACCGTGATCCCGTCCGGCGGCCCGGCCGCCACCGGGCGGGCGGGCAGTGCGATCCCCAGCTGCCACTGGGAGACGAACGGCCGGTACCCGCGCGAGCGCAGCAGTGCCACGGCGGCCCGGTCGCCGTCCTCCACGGCCTGGGCAAGCCGTACGCCGCCCGCACGCCGGGCCTGCGCCTCGGTCCAGTCGAGCAGCCATCCGCCCAACCCGGCGCCCCGGTGGGTCGGGTGGACGTCGATCCGGCTCCGGCGGCCCCCGCGGACCCACGCCCAGCCGGCCACCTCGCCGTCGCCGTCCTGCACGAGCAGCGCGTCGCGGGCCGGGTCGAGGTCGGGGAGGGCCAGGTCGGCGGCGATGTCGTCGGACCCGGTCTCGGCCCGGCCCAGTAGGTCGCGCTCGCAGGCGTCGACCAGCCGGTGGACGGCCGGGGCGTCGTCGGCGGCGGCCGGCCGGCTCCGGTAGCGGGCGGGGAGCGGCGGCAGTTCGGGGAGCACGGTCATGCTTCCCGACTCTCCGCCACCCGGGCCGCTCCTGTCGACCGGTTTCGCCGCACCGGCGTCGTTCGCACCGGCGTCCTTCGCACCGGCGGACGTGCGGGCGTCCGCGCCGGACGCCCGGGCCGAGGGTTCCCGCACCGGAAGTCGGCCGGTCCGACGTCCCGTGCGCACGCCCGCCGGGCGGCCCTGTGCGTACGGGCCGGGCGGCCGTGCGCGGACCGTCAGCCGATCGTGCGAGGCCCCCGGCAGAGTCTTCCTCGTCAGCAGGAAACGGCAGCACCGGACGAAGAACGAGGAAGCCCGCCATGAGCACCCAGCAGACCACCGTGACCCCCGCCACCACCTTCTCCGCCGAGGTCCGGCTCGCCTCCCGCCCGGTCGGGTCGCCCACCGCCGACACCTTCGAGCTGGTCCGCACCGCAGTCCCCGAGCCGGCCGAGGGCGAGATCGTCGTCCGCAACACCTGGATGTCGGTGGACCCGTACATGCGGGGCCGGATGGACGACGCGCCGTCCTACATCCCGCCGTTCGAGCTCGGCGCGGCCCTGGACGGCAGCGCGGTCGGCGTGGTGGTCGCCTCCCGCTCCGACGCCGTGCCGGTCGGCGCGACCGTCTCCCACTTCCTCGGCTGGCGCGAGTACGCCGTCCTGGACGCCGCCGCCGCGACCGTCGTCGACACCGGCCTCGCCCCGGCCTCCGCCTACCTGGGGGTGCTGGGCACCACCGGCCTCACCGCCTACGCGGCGCTCACCGAGATCGCCCCGGTCCGCGAGGGCGACGTCGTCTTCGTCTCCGCCGCCGCCGGGGCGGTGGGCAGCGTCGCCGGGCAGCTGGCCCGCAGGCTCGGCGCCTCGAAGGTGATCGGTTCGGCCGGCGGCCCGGAGAAGGCAGCGAAGCTGGTGACGGACTTCGGTTACGACGCCGCGATCGACTACCGGGCCGGCTCGCTGGACGAACAGCTCGCCGCAGCCGCCCCGGAGGGCATCGACGTCTACCTCGACAGCGTCGGCGGCGACCACCTGCGGGCCGCCATCGGCGCGATGCGCACCGGCGGCCGGATCGCCCTCGTCGGCGCGATCAGCACCTACAACGCGACCAGCCCGGCCCCGGGCCCCGACAACCTGTTCCAGGCGGCGGCCAAGGAGCTGAACCTGCGCGGGATGCTGGTCAGCAGCTACTTCCACCTCTTCCCCGAGTGGATCGGCCGGGCCGCCGGCTGGCTCGCCGACGGGAGCCTGCGCACCGAGCAGACCGTCGTCGAGGGCATCGAGCAGGCGCCGGCCGCCTTCCTCGGCGTGATGCGCGGCGCCAACACCGGCAAGATGCTCGTCCGCCTGGAGGGATGACCGGCCCGGAGGAGGACCGCCCGGAGGAGGACCGCCGGAAGGAAGCCCGGCGGGCGGGGGGACCGCCCGCCGGGATGATCGCCGCCGCGCGGAGCGTTGCCACCGGAGGGCTCCGGGTCGACGCCGAACCGCCGGAAGGCGTGCGCAGCACCGCACCTGACGTCACGACAACGACCCGTCGCACCCACCGCACCACAACCGAAGGAACCGTCGACCATGAGTGACCTCCACGACCACCGCACCCTCACCAACCCCGCCGGCCTGCACGACCCCACGCCGTTCGGCTACAGCCACGCCGCCTCCGCGCCCGGCGAACCGGTCTTCATCGGCGGGCAGTACGCCTCCGACGAGAGCGGCCAGGTCGTCCCCGGCGACTTCGCCGCCCAGGTCGAGCGGTCCTTCGACAACCTGCGCACCGCGCTGGCCGGCGTCGGCCTCGGCTTCGAGCACGTCGTCCGGCTCGGCTCGTACGTCGTCGACCACGACCTGGAGAAGCTGGGTGTGCTGGGGAAGGCCCTGCACGCCGCCTGGGGCGACCGGCTGCCCGCCCAGACGCTCAGCGGCGTCGCGTCGCTGGCGCTGCCCGGGATGCTCTTCGAGATAGACGCGGTCGCGGTGCGCCCGGTCGACGGCGCGGAGAGCGCCACCCGCTGACCCCGCGGCGCCCGGCGCCACTCCAGGGGGCCGCCGATCGTGGCGGCCCCCTCCGCGGCACCTCCTCCGCGGCACCCCCTCCTCCGATCCTCCGCACTGAAGGGCCCGCCATGAAGGCACTCGTCCACGACCCGAACGCCCCCCGGCAGCTGAGCTTCGCCGAGGTGCCGGATCCGAAACCCGGGCCCGGACAGGCGCTGATCGAGGTCGGCGCGGTCTCCTTCAACTTCGGTGAGATCGTCTACCGGTCGCCGGACACCCCACCCGGCACGGTGCCGGGCTGGGACGCGGCGGGTGTCGTCGTCCGGTCGGCCGACGACGGATCGGGTCCACCCGTCGGGGCCCGGGTGGTCACCTTCGGGTGGGGCGGCGCCTGGGCGCGGCTGCGGGCGGTGGACACCGCCGAGCTGGCGGTCGTGCCCGACGCCGTCGACCTCGGGACGGCGAGCGCCCTCCCGGTGGCCGGGGTCACGGCGCTCCAGGCGGTCCGCCGCCTGGGCTCCGTCCTCGGCCGTCGGGTCCTGGTCACCGGCGCCTCGGGCGGGGTGGGGCGCTTCGCCGTCCAGCTCCTCGCGCTGGGGGGTGCGCACGTCGTCGCCTCGGTCGGCGGCCCGGCCCGTGCGGAGGGCCTGCGGGAGCTGGGCGCGGCCGAGATCGTGCACGGCCCGGAGGAGCTGACGGCGCCGGTGTACGGCGTGCTCGACAACGTCGGCGGCAGCCAGCTGGCCGAGGCGTTCTACCGCCTCGAACGCGGCGGCGTCGTCCAGGCGATCGGGAAGGCCTCCGGCGAGCCGACCGTCATCGACTTCGAGCGGGCCCGCGTCGAGAGCCCGAACGGTCGGCTGGAGAACTTCAACGTCAGCACGCCCGTCGGTGCCGACCTCGGTCACCTGCTCCACCTGGTGGCGACGGACCGGCTCTCCCCGCAGATCGGCTGGCGCGGCTCCTGGACCAGGGCCCACGAGGCGGCGGACGCGCTCGTCGGGCGCCGGGTCCTCGGCAAGGCCGTCCTGGACCTGGGCCCGGACGACTAGCCCGGACGACTGGCCCGGGCGACTGGCCCGGACGGCCGGGCCGGGACCGGCGGGCCCGCGGGGCCGGGCCCGCCGGAGGGCGTGGTCCCGGCTCCGCCGCACCCCCGGCCAGCTATGGTTACCCTCTGCGCGGGGTCGGTCACTCCTGGTCGCGGCGGCGGGGGCACGCCCTCCCCGCGTGCGACGGCCGCGCCCCGCGCTTTCCATGAGCAGCGCGGGCAGGCGGTCGGCCGATGGCTCTCCGCCCCGGTCCGACATCTGAGGAGGAGCGCGTGGCGAAGGCGAAGTTCGAGCGGACGAAGCCGCATGTCAACATCGGCACCATCGGCCATGTCGACCACGGGAAGACGACGCTGACGGCGGCGATCACCAAGGTCCTGCACGACGCCTATCCGGACCTGAACCCTTTCACGCCGTTCGACGAGATCGACAAGGCGCCGGAGGAGCGGCAGCGCGGCATCACGATCTCGATCGCGCACGTCGAGTACCAGACCGAGGCGCGTCACTACGCCCACGTCGACTGCCCGGGTCACGCGGACTACATCAAGAACATGATCACCGGCGCCGCCCAGATGGACGGGGCGATCCTCGTCGTCGCCGCCACCGACGGCCCGATGCCGCAGACCAAGGAGCACGTCCTGCTGGCCCGCCAGTCAGGGGTCCCGTACATCGTCGTCGCCCTGAACAAGGCCGACATGGTGGACGACGAGGAGATCCTGGAGCTCGTCGAGCTGGAGGTCCGCGAGCTCCTCTCCGAGTACGAGTTCGACGGCGACAACACCCCGGTGGTCCAGGTCTCCGCCCTCAAGGCCCTGGAGGGCGACAAGGAGTGGGGCGAGAAGCTGCTGGGTCTGATGAAGGCCGTCGACGAGAGCATCCCGCAGCCCACGCGGGACATCGACCACCCCTTCCTGATGCCGGTCGAGGACGTCTTCACCATCACCGGCCGCGGCACCGTGGTGACCGGCCGGATCGAGCGCGGGGTGCTGAAGGTCAACGAGACCGTCGACATCATCGGCATCAAGCCGGAGAAGACCACGACCACGGTCACCGGCATCGAGATGTTCCGCAAGCTGCTCGACGAGGGGCGGGCCGGCGAGAACGTCGGCCTGCTGCTGCGCGGCATCAAGCGCGAGGACGTCGAGCGCGGCCAGTGCATCATCAAGCCCGGATCGGTGACCCCGCACACCGAGTTCGAGGCGACGGCCTACATCCTGTCCAAGGACGAGGGCGGCCGGCACACCCCGTTCTTCAACAACTACCGGCCCCAGTTCTACTTCCGCACCACCGACGTCACCGGGGTGGTGACCCTCAAGGAGGGCACCGAACTGGTCATGCCCGGGGACAACGTCGAGATCACCGTCACCCTGATCCAGCCCGTCGCGATGGAGGAGGGCCTGCGGTTCACCATCCGGGAGGGCGGCCGGACCGTCGGCGCGGGCCAGGTCACGAGGATCACCAAGTAGGAGAAGAGGGAGAAGGGGGCCGCCTCCTGGCACGATCGAAGGATCGGAGGCGGCCCCCGGCTCGGGACCGGTCGTCACTCACCCTGCGGACGGGGCATCGACCGCGTTGTTCTGACCGGCCACGATCTTCCAGCCGTCCGCCTGGCGGGCCACCACGTAGAGGGCGGCGCCGTGCGCCCCCTCCACGGGTTCGCCCGCGGCGTCGGTGGGCGTCTGGGCGACGTTCACCGCGACCACGTCCTCCGCGATCGCCAGGATCTTCACCACGTCGTACCGGGCGTAGGAGTCCCGCAGGAAGCTCTCCATCGCCGGCCTGCTGAACTCGGCGATCGCCGTCCGTCCGTCGAGCCGCAGGCCGCGGGCGTTGGTCCACGAGGCCTGCTCGCCGAACTGCTCGCCCAGCGCGGTCGCGTCCTTGGTGTTGAACGCCTTCTCCAGGGCGGCGACCACCCCGGTCACCGCGTTCCTGACCTCGGCCGGAACGGCCCCCACCACCAGTACGTCGTTCGCCATGGCGAACCCCTCCTCACGTGCCGTGCCGGCGGTGGTGATCACCGCCTGGGCCCTATCCGACAACGTGAACCCCACTTGAGGTCAAGCCCGGTGGGCGGAGGCCGGTACGGGCCACCGCGGGAGGCCGGCGCCGTCCGGGGCGGAGGGGCAGCGCCCCGGCGCCTCGGGTCCTCAGGGGCGGTACAGCTCCGTGATGCGGGTGATGCGACCGCGGGCGTCGAGGACGATGTCGTAGGTGTCGCCGTAGCAGCCGTACGGCGGGTCGGGCTCACGGTCGGCCAGGCAGTCGCCGAGGTGCTCCAGGAGGACGGGGAGCTGGACCTCCTTGGCGGGCTCACCGTCCTCAAGGGCGACGAGGGTGGCGGTCACCCGGGCGGCGAGCGGGTAGGCGGTGGGGATGCCGACCGGGTCGTAGGAGCCGTCGTCGGGGGCGTCGGAGTCGCAGACGTACCGGGTGGGGAGGGCGGTGAGGCGGCCCTCGATCTCGCCGACGACCCGGACGACCTGGTGGCCGGGGCTCAGCGAGAGGTCGGTGCACTCGGGCGAGGGGGCCGTCGGCGCGGAGTCGGTCGCGGCGCCGTACGCCTCCTCCGTGCCGTCCTCCCACGGGGCCGCGTCGTCGAGGTCCTCGGCGTCGGCCGTGTCCTCGTCGTCGTCCGAGGCCATCGCCACCGTCGGGTCCTCGTCGATCGGGGTGCAGGCGGCCAGGCCGGCGGTGACGGTACAGCAGAGCAGCACGGCGAGGAGGAGGCGACGGGGGGCGGTCATGGGGCGAGTCTCCCAGGAAGACGACCGGACACGGCACCCCCCGTACACGCGGAATCCGTACACCCGGTTCCGCTCCGCCGGTTCCGCCGGTTCCGCCGGTCCGGCGGAACCGGACGGCGGCGGGCAGGCGGGCGGACGGCGCACGGTCAGGACAGCGGGGCGGGGGAGTTGGCCTCGGGGACGAGCAGCGCGGGCGCCGCCGAACCGTCGGCCGGTACCCCCCAGACGTCGTTGACCCCGTCCGAGCGCTGGATCGCGTACGCGACGGTGGCGTCGTCGAGCCAGGCGGGCTGGTCGTCCACCGAGCGCTGCTCGGGCAGCCGGGTGGCGGCCATCGTGGCGAGGTCCAGCACGGCGGGGCGCCAGCCCTTGGCGGGGTCGCCGTCGACGGCCTGCTTGAACGCGATCCGGCGGCCGTCGGGGGAGAGCGACGGGCACTCGACGTTGTCGGCGAGCGTGCGGACGGTCCGGGCGGCGAGGTCGCCCTCCACCAGGTAGCGGTGGCCGTCGGTGGCGAGGGTCGCGTAGAACCGGTTGTCGTCCGCGGTGAAGGTCACCCCCCAGTAGTTCACGTCGGCGGCGCGGTACGGCCGGCCCTCCCGGGTGATCGTGAACTCCTCCAGAGTGTTGAGGAGTTGCCCCCCGGAGGTGTCGAGGACGCCGGTCCGGGTGGAGAAGGAGTTGCCCGCGTAGGAGTCGCCGCCGACGAAGAGCGTCCAGGAGACCATCCGGCCGCTGGCGGAGACCCGGAGCCGGTTCGGGAGGCCGGTCAGCGAGACCTTCCTGCGCTCGTTCGACGCCCGGTCCAGCACGACGAGTTCGGGCCCCTCCAGGGCGCCGGCCGGGGCGAGGCAGGCGACCGTCCCGGCGGCGGCGTACGCGCGCTCGCAGCGGCGGCTGCCGACCTCGCGGCTTCCGCCCGGGTCCTGGCGGGAGACGGACGAGAGCAGGCCGTTGCTCAGGACCTGGATGCGCGGACCGGCCGCCGTGCCGCCGGGGTCGCCGTCGGGATCGGAGTCGGAGTCGGGGGCGGAGCCGCGGCCCGGGGCCGTCGCGGCGGTGCCCGGTGCGGAGCCGGCGGTCAGGGTGTACGTCGTGGCGGCGCCGCCGAGCAGCAGGGCGGCGGTGGCGATCGCCAGCAGCCGGGCGCGCGGGGTGAGGTTCAACGGGGGTCCTTCGCAGGGGTGTCGGAGGTGGTCACGGGAGCGGCCGGGCCGGCGGGGCGGCGCGGACCGCCGGACAGCAGGACGACGGTCCCCAGCAGCGCCACCGCGACGGCCGCCGCGGCCGCCCGGCTGGCGGTGGCCGGCCCCCAGTACTGCCAGGCCAGCCCGAACAGCACCGAGGAGGCCAGGTAGGCCAGGGCCTGTCCGCTCTGCACCAGGGCGATGCCGGTGGTCCGCAGCGCCTCGGGCAGCCGGGGCCCGGCCAGGGCCATCAGCACGCCGTCGGTGGCCGCGTAGAAGAGGCCGTGCAGCGCCAGCACCGCCACCGTCGCGCCCGTCCCGTCGAGCGGCCCGTACAGCAGCAGGTACGCGCCGGCCAGGGCCGCGTAGCCGCCCAGCAGCACCGGGAGGCGGCCGATCCGGTCGGCGAGCGCGCCCAGCGGCGCGGCCAGCAGCAGGTACGTCAGGCTGGTGCCGACCGCCAGCAGCGGGAACCAGCCCAGCGAGAGGTCCGAACGCCGCTGCAGCAGCAGGTAGACGAAGCCGTCGCCGATCGTGGCCAGCCCGAGCAGCGCGGCGGCCAGCACCAGCCGCAGCACCGGGCCCTGCCGCAGCAGGCCCAGCGCGGCGCGGGCGGAGATCGCGCCGGCCGCGGGCATCGGGGTGCGGTGGTCGCGGACGAACAGCACCAGGATCAGGACGCCGAAGGCGGCGACGCAGAAGCTGGTGACGAAGACCGCGTCGAAGGCCTGTCCGGCGGCGGCCAGGACCGCCAGCGCGAGCAGCGGGCCGGCGAAGGCGCCGGCCGCGTCCATGGTGCGGTGCAGGCCGAACGCCCGGCCCAGCGAGCCCTCCGGGGCGGAGAGGGTGATCAGGGCGTCCCGCGGGGCGCTGCGCAGGCCCTTGCCGGCCCGGTCGGCGGTGATCACCAGGCCGAGCGCGGCCGGTGCGGAGCCGGCGGCGAGCAGGCCGAGCTTGGCGACGGCGGAGATCGCGTAACCGGCCCCGGCGACGACCTTGCGGCGCTGGATCCGGTCGGCGACGAAGCCGCCGACCAGGCGCAGCAGCACGGTCGCGCCGCCGTAGAGACCGTCGATCACCCCGTACGCGGCCGGGCCGAGGTGCAGGGCGGCGGTCAGGTAGAGCGGGAGGACGGCGGTGACCATCTCGGAGGAGACGTCGGTCACCAGGCTGACCGTCCCGAGGGCGACGACGTTGCCGCCCACCAGGGCCCAGCGGCGCTTCCTCGGGCCGGCGGGGGGATCGGTGGGGGGATCGGCGGCGGCCGGGCGGCCGATGGTGGACAGGTACACGGGTGGCCTTTCGCCGGTGCGAGCTCGGCACGGGGACGGTCGGCGCGGGACGGTCGGCGCGGGACGGCGGCGCGGGGTGGTCCGCGCGGGGTCGGCGGAGCGGCGGGACGCGGCCGGGGGAGGTCCCGGCCGCGTCGTCGCTCGGGGGGTGCGCCGGGCGTCAGTGGCAGGCGGTGGTGCCGCTGTCGTTGTACGTCTTGCCCGCCTCGGGGACGAACTGCCAGGTGTAGCCGTTGTTGTGCAGCGTGAACTTCAGCACGCCGTAGGTGTCGCTGTTGCGCGCCTCGCTGTTGGCCTGGATGGTGCCGAAGCTGTAGTGGCTGGCGCCGCCCATCCCGGCCACGAAGTGCCGGATGCCGCGGGTGGTGTCGAGCGCGCCGCCCGGGTTCATCGGCGCGAACCGCTCGTACTGGTGGTTGTGGCCGGTGACGATCACGTCGGCGTTGTAGTCGTACAGGGCCTGCACCAGCGGGCCGACGGACGTGCTCGGGCCGTGGTTGGAGCCGGACGTGAACCGCGGGTGGTGCCAGTACGCCAGCGTGCAGGGCTTGTTGCTCGCGGCGAGGTCGGCGCGGAGCCACTGCTCCTGGGCGGAGCCGGTGCTGGTGGAGATGTTCGAGTTGAGCGCCACGACGTGCCAGTTGCCCAGGTCGTAGGAGTAGTAGCCCTGGCCGGCGGTGCCGGCCGCGGCGCCGAAGTAGTTGTAGTAGCCGGTGGCGCCCGAGGTGTTGTACTCGTGGTTGCCCGGCGCCGGCTTGGTGCGTGCCTTGTGGCGGCCCCAGGTCGGTGCGTAGTAGTTGGTGTAGTCCGAGGCGCTGCCGTCCGGGTAGGCGTTGTCGCCCGCGTTGAACACCGTGCCGGGGATGCCGTCGAGCAGCTTGGCGGTGGCCTCGTCGCCGTTCCCGGAGTTGGCGATGTCGCCGGCGCCGACCAGCACCGGGTCCGCGCCGCCGGTCGGGGAGGTGGTGGGGGTCGGGGTGGCGGTGGGCGTGGCGGTCGGCGACGAGGTCACGGTCGGCGACGGGGAGGGCGTGCCGGTGTCGGTGGTGATCACCAACTGCGGTGCGGTGGAGCCGGATTCGCGCGAGTCGTAGTCGGCGCCGTCGCTGGACGCGGAGGTCACGCCGATGGCGAAGGTGCCGTTCCCCTGGACGTAGGAGGTGACGTCCACCTCGTACCAGGCGTTGCGGGAGACGGAGCCGATCGAGCCCAGCACCGGGCCGTCCACGGCCGGCTGGTTGTTCCAGGTCAGGCCGGTCTCGGACCAGGTGGTGCTGCTCAGCGAGCGGAAGGTGCCGCCGCTGCCGCTCTCGGCACCGGACACGTCGTCGGTGTGGATGCGCAGCTTGGCGCCGGTCACCGGTGCGGTGAGGCCGGAGACGGTGAACTTCAGGAAGGTCCGCTTGGCCGGGCTGTTGTCCACCCCGAGCTGGCCGGACGTTCCGTAGTTGGTGCTCGGGTTGCTGCTGTACGCGTAGGTGTCGGCCACCGGAGTGAACGTGGTGGTCCCGACCGCCGCGGTGGCGGCACCGGAAAAGGCGGTGACGGCCAGCGCGCCGGCGGTCATGGCGCCGAGGGTGGCCGCGGCGACGACTCTGCGTCCGGGCATGGGGTGACCCTTCGTGAGAGGAGGGGGACGGTCGGCGGTGCGTCGGGAGACGCTAGGGACGGCAGCCTTCTCCCGGGTGATGGACTTCCCCTGGACCGATGGCCGGTCGGTGAACGCCTGGTGCCGTCGCCCCACCGGCCTCTCCGGTCCCACCCCGCCCCGGCCGTCGGCCCCGCGCCGCCTCGCTCGACCGGTCCGTCGACCGGTCCGAGCAACTGACTGTCCGTCAGGTTACCGCGCCGTAGCGTCCCGTCCACCCCTCCCGTCGCCACCCGCCCGTCCGCCGCCCACCCGCCCGATCCCGCCGCCCCGCCGTGAACACCCCGCCGTGAACGCCCCGCCGCGCCGCCCGGCCGTGAACGCACGACCGCCCCCGCCGGGTGTGCGGACCCGGCGGGGGCGGAACCTGTGGGGACGGAAGCGGCGAGGGCGGAAGCGGTGCGGCGGGGGCGGAAGCGTCGGGACCGGGCGCTACGCCGCCACCGGCCGGTCGGTGTCGTACGCCTCCCGCACCCGGGCCTGCGCCTCGGCGCCCGCCGCCAGGTGGTCGAGGCCGAGCAGCGCCGCGCCCAGCACCGGCGGTGCGACGACGACGCGCGGCTCGGCGAGCGGCGCGGCCTCCGCCAGCCGGGCGGTGAGGTTGTCGATCAGCAGCGGCTGCCGCGAGGCGAGCACGCCGCCACCGAGCACCAGCGGGGTGGGCTCCTCCAGGAGTTCCAGCCGGCGCAGGGCGACGACCGCGAGCCGGGTGATCTCGTCGGCCTGCCGGTCGATCAGCTCCAGCGCGACCCGGTCGCCGCCCTCCGCGACCGCGAACAGCACCCGGACGATCTCGTGCAGCCGGCCGTACGGCAGGTGGTCCAGGTGGACGGCCTCGGCGACGGCGCCGGCGCTGGGCAGGCCGAAGTGCTCGGCGATGGCCGGGGCCAGGACGGTCGGCCCGCCGCGGCCGTCCTCCGCGCGGACGGCGTGCCACATGCTGGTGAGCGCGAGGCCGGCGCCGCCGCCCCAGTCGCCGGTCAGTTCGCCGAGGGCGGGGAACCGGGCGGTGCGGCCGTCGGGCAGCAGGCCGACGCAGTTGATGCCGGCGCCGCAGACGACGGCGACGCCGCGCGGGCCGTCGGTCCCGGCGCGCAGCAGGCCGAAGGTGTCGTTGACGACGGTGTTGCTGGCGCCCCACGGATGGGACTCCAGGGCCACCCGCAGCGCCTCCTCCTCGACCGGGAGGTCGGCGTTGGCGAGGCAGGCGCTGACGTGACTGGTCAGCGTGCCGTTCCAGGCGGTGATCCCGGCCGCCGCGGCGGCCTGCTCGACCAGCGGCGCCAGGCCGGCGACGGCGGCGGCGCCGCCGACCTTCTGCGGGGTGAAGCCGCCACCCCGGGCGGAGCCGAGGACGGTGCCGTCGGCGCCGATGAGGGCGACGTCGGTCTTGGAGTTACCCGCGTCGATGGCGAGGACGCCGGGCAGGTGTGGTTCGGGCTGGTGGGTCATCAGGTCCCCGCGGCTCGTACGTGGCCCGGCCGTGGTTGGTCCCGGCCGGGGGTGGGAGGTCTCCTCGCGGCCTCCTCGCGGAGGGCCGGCGGGCCCTCGGCGGCCCGGCCCGCACCCCCCACGGAGTGCGGGCCGGAGTTCGGCCGGGCGGGTCAGGCCCAGGCGAGGTGCTCGCGGTTGTGGGCGAGCAGCCGGTCCGTCAGCCGGTCGGCGAGGTCGATCTGGCCGACCAGCGGGTGGGCGAGCAGGGCGTCGAAGACCCGGTCGCGGCCGCCGCGCAGGGCGGCGTCCAGGGCGAGGTTCTCGTACGCGGTGACGGAGGCGATCAGGCCGGCGTAGAGCGGCTCGACCGGCCGCTGCGGCAGGGCCCGTACGCCCGCCGCGTCGACCTCGGCCGGCACCTCGATGACGGCGTCGTCCGGCAGGAACGGCAGGACGCCGTCGTTGCGGGTGTTCACCACCTGGACCGAGGTGGCGCCGTCGGTGCCGAGCAGCGCCGCGATGAGCTGCACGGCCGCTTCGGAGTAGAACGCGCCGCCGCGCTTGCCGAGCAGTTCGGGCTTGGTGTCGAGCGCGGGGTCGGCGTACATCTCCAGCAGCTGCCGCTCGATCTCGGCGACCTCGGCGGCGCGGGAGCCCTTGACCTTGAGCTCCTCCACCACCTGGTCGTGCTGGTAGAAGTACCGCAGGTAGTAGGAGGGGACGACGCCGAGCCGCTCGATCACCCGCCGGGGCAGGAGCAGGTCGTCGGCGATCTCCTGGCCGAAGCCGGCGAGCAGCTCCGGCAGCACCTCCCGGCCACCGGCGGCGCCGGGCGCGTCGAGCAGGGTGACGCCGCGCTCCCAGGTGAGGTGGTTGAGGCCGACGTGGTCGAGCCGGATCAGCTCCGGGTCGACGCCCAGGTGCTTGGCGAACCGCCGCTGGAAGCCGATGGCGACGTTGCAGAGGCCCACGGCCTTGTGGCCGGCCTCCCGCAGGGCCCGGGTGACGATGCCGACCGGGTTGGTGAAGTCGACGATCCAGGCGTCGGGGTTGGTGCGCCGGACCGTCTCGGCGATGTCGAGCACCACCGGGACGGTCCGCAGCGCCTTGGCGAGCCCGCCCGCGCCGGTGGTCTCCTGGCCGACGCAGCCGCACTCCAGCGGCCAGGTCTCGTCCTGGTTGCGGGCCGCCTGCCCGCCGACCCGCAGCTGGAGCAGGACGGCGTCGGCGTCCGCGACCCCCGCCTCGACGTCGGTCGTGGTGGTCACCACGGCGCCGTGCCCCTGCTTGGCGAAGATCCGCCGGGCCAGCCCGCCGATCAGCTCCAGGCGGTCCGCGGCCGGGTCGATCAGGACGAGCTCGCCGATCGGCAGGGTGTCCCGCAGCCGGGCGAAGCCGTCGATCAGCTCCGGGGTGTACGTCGAACCGCCGCCGACGATGGCCAGCTTGAGTGTGGACATCAGCCCTTGACCCCTGTCAGTGTCACGCCTTCGATGAAGGCCTTCTGTGCGAAGAAGAAGAGGAGGATCACCGGGGCCATCACCAGCAGCGTGGCGGCCATGGTGAGGTTCCAGTTGGTGTGGTGGGCACCCTTGAAGGACTCCAGGCCGTAGGAGAGCGTCCAGGCGCCGGGCTTGTTGCTCGCGTAGATCTGCGGGCCGAAGTAGTCGTTCCAGCAGTAGAAGAACTGGAAGAGGGCGACGGCGGCGATGGCCGGCTTGGCCATCGGCAGGACGACCTTGAGGAGGGTGCGCAGGTCGCCGCAGCCGTCGATCCGGGCCGCCTCGATGTACTCCTTGGGGATGGTCAGCAGGAACTGCCGCAGCAGGAAGATCGAGAAGGCGTCGCCGAAGGCCATCGGGATGATCAGCGGCCAGAGCGAGCCGCTGAGCCCGAGCTCCTTCGCCCAGAACAGGTACATCGGGATGATGGTGACCTGGGGCGGCAGCATCATCATCGAGATGACCGCCATCAGCGCCAGATTGCGGCCGCGGAAGCGGAACTTGGCGAGCGCGTAGGCCACCGGAAGGCTGGAGACGATGGTCAGCAGGGTGCCGAGGCCGGCGTACAGCAGGGTGTTGCGCCACCAGGTGAGGAAGCCGGGGGTGTCCCACACCTTGGCGTAGTTGCCCCACTCCCAGGAGGTGGGCCAGTAGTCGGTGGTGAGCGCCTGGCTGTCCGTCATCACCGACGTGAGGAAGGCGAAGACGAGCGGGAGCAGGAAGAACAGCGCGGCGGCGACGGCCAGCGAGTGCACGGCCACCCAGTTGAGCAGCGCGCGGCGGCGGGCGGCGCGGGCCGCGGCGCCGGGGGCGCCGCGCCGGGCGGGCCCCTCCGCGGGGGCCTTCGCCGTGAGGGTGGAGCTGAGAGTCATGATCGTGTCCTCACTGGGCCGCTAGTCGTCGCTCGCCATGAAGCCGGACTTGCGGCGGAGCAGGAGCGAGGTGACGGCCATCGAGATGGCGAACAGCACCAGGGCGACGACGCACGCCGCGCCGTAGTTGAAGCGCTGGAAGCCGAGGTTGTAGACCATCTGCGGCAGGGTCCAGGTGGATCCCTGCGGGTAGCCCGGTTCGAACTGCTGCCCGGAGTTGCCCGCGTTGCCGCTGGTGACCTTCGCGGCGACGATCGCCTGGGTGTAGTACTGCATGGTCTGGATGACGCCGGTGACCACCGCGAACATGATGATCGGCGAGATGTTCGGCAGGGTGACGAACCGGAACCGCTGGAACGGCCCGGCGCCGTCGAGTTCGGCGGCCTCGTACTGGTCCCTCGGGACGTCCAGCAGGGACGCCATGAAGATGACCATCAGGTCGCCGATGCCCCACATGGCGAGCATGGTGAGGGCGGGCTTCGACCACGTCGGGTCGGCGAACCAGCCCGGCTGGGGCAGTCCGATCTCGCCGAGGAAGTGGTTGACCGGTCCGGTGCCGGGGTTGAGCAGGAAGGCGAAGGCGACGGTCGCGGCCACCGGCGGTGCCAGGTACGGCAGGTAGAACGCGGTGCGGAAGAGTCCGGCACCGGTCTTGACCTTGGTGATCAGCAGCCCGATGCCGAGGCCGAACGCCACCCGCAGGCTCACCATGATGAAGACCAGCCACACGGTGTTGCGCAGGCCCTTCCAGAAGGCCGGGAGGTCGTTGAAGACGTAGTCCCAGTTCTTCAGGCCGTTGAAGGCGGGTGCGCCGAAGCCGTTGTACTTGGTGAACGAGAAGTAGACCGTGGAGATCAGCGGGTACAGGAAGAAGACCGCGAAGCCGATCAGCCAGGGGGAGAGGAAGGCCAGGGTGCGGGCCGCCTCCCGGCGGCGCTTCCGGCGCAGCAGGTGCTGCGTGGAGGGCGCCGCCGGGTCGGTCGGTCCGGTGCCCCTGCGGGTGTCGGACGCGAGTGACATGGGAGCTCCGTGAACCGTTCCGCGCTACTTGGCCTGGGCGATGGCGGCGTCGATCTCCTTGGCGGTGGCCGCGAGACCGGCCGCGAGATCGGTCTGCCTGCCGGACTCGAACTCGTAGCCGAGGTTCTGCACCGAGACGATGTAGCCGCCGCCGTTGACGCTGGCCGGCGTGGTGCTGGAGTTCGCGTTCTTCGCGATGTCCAGGAAGGTCTTGAAGTTCGGGTCGCTGATCAGCTTCGGCGAGTCGAGCGCCGCGAAGGTGCTGGGCACGTTGTGGATCGCGTTGGCGAACGAGACCACCGCGTCGGTGTCGGTGGTGAGGAACTTCGTCAGCTCCCAGGCGGCGGCCTGCTTCTTGCTGGTGCTGGCGATGCCGATGATGGTGCCGGTCTGGTAGCCGCGGCCCCAGGTGGAGGCCTGGTCGTCCGGCACCGGGAACGGCGCGGTCGCCCACTCGAAGTCCGGCTTGTTCTCGGCGAGCGAGGCGGTGCGCCACTCACCGTCGATGGCCATCGCGACCTGGCCGGTGTGGAAGGGGTTCTTGGCGCTGAACTCCTCGCCGAAGGTGGCCCGGAACTTGTCCAGCTTGTCGTAGCCGCCGAGCTTGTCGACCAGGCCCTTCTGCCAGTTCATCATCGCCGCGACCTTCGGGTCGGCGGCGATGCTGGACTTGCCGGAGGCGTCGAAGTAGCTCGGGCCGTACTGGCCGAGGAAGTGCTCGGTGGTCGACTCGTAGCCGTGGTACAGCGGCATGAAGCCGAGCTGCTTGTAGCTGTCGCCCTCGGCGAGGGTGAGCCTGGCGGCGGTCTCGGCGAACTCGCTGAAGGTCTTCGGCGGGCCGGCGATCCCGGCGTCGGCGAAGGCCTTCTTGTTGTAGTACAGGCCGAAGGCGTCGCCGAGCAGCGGCAGGGAGCACTGGTTGCCCTGGAACTGCGTGTAGTTGAGCATCGCGGCCGGGAAGGTCTTGGCCGGGTCGATGTTGTCCTTCGCCAGGAAGGGCTTGAGGTCGGCGAAGGCCTTGGTCGAACAGAACATGCCGACGTTGTTGGTGGTGAACGAGGAGACCACGTCCGGGGCGGCGTCGCCACCGGCCCGCAGTGCCTGGTTGACCTTGTCGTCACCGATGTTCTCGGTCGTCTTGACGTGGATGTTCGGGTGGGCCTTCTCGAAGGCGGCGATGTTGTCGTTGATCGCCTTCACCTCGGCGGGCTGGTTCCAGCCGTGCCAGAAGGTGATGGTGACGTCCTTGCCGCTGGCCGAGTCGTCGCTGCCGCTGCCGTCGCTGGATCCGGTGCAGGCGGTGGCCAGCAGGGCCAGGACGGCGCTGCCGGTGACGGCGGCGATCGTACGGCGGCCTCTGCGGGAGGTGGTGGAGTGCACTTCGAGGTCCTCCTGGGGGTGCGCGGGCAGGCGTCATTGCCTCGGGTCCCGCGTAGGGGGTTGGGGAGAGTGGGTGCAGGGGTCGAGCGGTGCGGGTGGTGCGGGTGGTGCGGGTGGAGCCGGGTGGTTCGGGTGGTTCAGGCGGTGCTCGGTGGGAGCGCCGGTGACTCGGGCGCCGATGGGTCGGACGCCGGTGGTTCTGAACCGGTGGTTCTGACGCCGGTGGTTCGGACGCCGGTGGTGGAAGCGTCCGTGGTGGGAGCGTCGCTGGTGTGAACTTCGGTGGGCGGGTGGACCTCAGTGGGTGGAGAAGACCGCCTCGCGGGCGGCCGCCAGCGCGCGTTGCAGCGCGCCCAGCAGGACGGGCGAACCGGACAGGGTGCTGCTGCGGACCTCCGGGCGGGCGATCGAGATCCGGGCCAGCTCCTCCTCGACCAGCGCCCGCAGCCGTTCGCCGCCCGCGGTCGGCACACCGCCGGAGACCACCACGAGCTGGGGGTCGACGACGGCGACGATCACGGCCAGTCCGACGGCCAGCCGGCCCGCCAGCTCGGTGAGGAACGCGTCGCCGGCGCCCGGGGTCCGCAGCGCCTTGGCGAGCGTCTCCTCCGCGGTCGGCGCGCCGAGTCCGTGCTCCCGGGCCAGGGCCCGGACGGCGGGGGCGCCGACCAGCTCCTGGAACCCGCCGGAGTTGCGGCGGCGCACGTCCCGCAGCACCGGGGCGCCGGGCACCGGCATGTAGCCGACCTCGCCTGCGCCGCCGGTGAAGCCGCGGTGCAGGCGGCCGGCGATCACGATCGCGGCGCCGGTGCCCTCGCCGGCCCAGAGCAGGACGAAGTCCTCGAACCCGTGCGCCGCGCCGGAGGCCTGCTCGGCGACGGCGGCCAGGTTCACGTCGTTCTCGATCGACACCGGCGCGCCGATCGCCCCGGACAGCTCCTCGACCAGCCGCGGCGCGTGCCAGCCGGGCAGGTGGGAGGCGTACCTGAGCTTGCCGGTGCCGGGGTCGGGCGCCCCGCCGACGCCGATCACGACGGTGTGCAGGCTGCCCTCGGCCAGCCCGGCGGACCGGGTCGCGTCGGCGACCACCCGGGCGACCCGGGGGACGGTCTCGGCGGCCGTCCACCCCTTGGTGGGGACGACGTCCTCGGTGAGCGTGGAGCCGGTGATGTCGGCGACGGCGACCCGGACGTGGCTGTTGGTGACGTCCAGCCCGGCGACGTGGCCGGCGGCCGGATTCACCTGGTACAGCTGCGCGTTGGGTCCCGGTCCGCCCGCCGTGGTGCCCACCGGCAGGACCAGCCCGGCCGCCTCCAGACGGGCCAGCAGCTGGGAGGCGGTGGGCTTGGAGAGTCCGGTCAACGTGCCGATCTGGGTACGGGAGAGCGGGCCGTTCTCCAGCAGCAGTTCGAGGGCGGCGCGGTCGTTGATCGCGCGCAGCAGGCTGGGGGTGCCGGCGAGGGGGGCCTTGGCGGTGGTCCTGGTCACGCGGAGATCCTCCTCCTCTTCCTGCTGGTCGGCTGCCCGGCGGACGGGCCCGGGCGAACTGTTAGGAAACTTTCCAGTCGCTTGAGACAGGACCGTACGGTCCCCGTCACGAGGGTGTCAATGGCCCTTCCCCCGGTGGATGCCGAAGCGTTACCGGGCAGCAGTGAGCCCCGCCTCCGGCGTGCGCGGAGACGGGGCCCTCGTTCGTTCACGGGCTCCGCCGGGGCGGCGGCCCGCTACCCGGTCAGGGCGCCTTGGCCGCGTCGTCGACCGGCTTCACGGGAGCCGGTATCGGCGCCGTCGCCTGGTAGCGGGGCGAGTTCGGGTCGGCCAGCGCCGACGGCGGTGCCGGGTCGGCGCCCGGCGAGGCCGCCGACGCGGTGGTCAGCACCACCCCGGCGGTGGCCGTTCCGGTGGCCGCGCCCGCATCGGCGGCGACCGGCGCGACCTCCTCCTTGACCTTGATCCCGGCCTGGTCGAACGCGACCTTCAGGCGCTGCCGCAGGGCCCGCGCCACGCTCAGCGACTTGCCCGGAGCCGTCCGCGCCTCGACCCGCAGCACCACCGAGTCCACGGCCACCGACTCCACGCCCAGGATCGAGAACGGCGCCCAGACCAGCTCGTCGAACGGCGCCTCCTTGGCCAGGGCCTCCGCCGTCTCCTGGATCAGCGCCTCGACCCGCAGCAGGTCCTCCTTGTACCCGACCTGGACGTCCACCGAGGCGGTCGACCAGCCCTGGCTCATGTTGGCGATCCGCTTCACCTCGCCGTTGCGGATGTACCAGATCTCGCCGCCCGCGCCGCGCAGCTTGGTCACCCGCAGGCCGACCTCCAGCACCGTGCCGGTGGCCACCCCGGTGTCGATCTCGTCGCCGACGCCGTACTGGTCCTCCATGATCATGAAGACCCCGGAGAGGAAGTCGGTGACCAGGTTGCGGGCGCCGAAACCGATCGCCACACCGGCCACACCGGCACTGGCCAGCAGCGGGGCCAGGTTCACCCCGAGCGCCGACAGCACCATCAGCGCGGCCGTCCCCAGGATGCTGAAGGACGCGACGCTGCGCAGCACCGAGCCGATCGCCTCCGAGCGCTGCTGCCGCCGCTCGGGGTTGACCACCCCGGTGTTGGCCAGCAGCCCGCCCAGCCGTCCGGGCTCGTCCTCGCCCTCGCCGGGCTTGACCATCCGCGCGATCAGCTGGGAGATCAGCTTGCGGACCATCGCGCGCAGCACCAGGGCCAGCACGACGATGAAGACGATCCGGACCCCGCTCGCCAGCCACTCCTGCCAGTGCGAGTCGAACCAGCTGGCGGCCTGCCGGGTGGTGTCGGAGACCTCCTGCGCGCTGGTCGGGATTCTGAGGTCGAGCTGCGGCAGCCCCGGGGCCGTGGGACTGGGGGACGGGTTCGGCGTCGAGGCCGACGGCGTGACGGACGCGTCGGCGAGGAGGCCGGCGGCACCGGACCTGAACACGTGCGGGACCTTCCTGCAGGGTGCGTGGCACAGCCCGCCGCCGCGGAGGCACACCCGGGAGGCACGCCCCTGGCCTGCGGACCGTCCGCTCTACCCTATCCGCCGCCCACCCGGCACCCTGACACGCCGACGGCCTCTGCACCGCCCTCCCACGGCTCTCCCACGGTCCGGCCACCGCTCTTCCGAGGGCGCGCGGCGGCCGGACGGACGCCCCGTCAACGCCCCGGCGCGCTGCCCGCGGCCCCGCCCGCCCCGCGGTTCACCCCCGCCGCCCCCTCCGGCCGGGCCCGCCGTCCGCGCTGCTCCGACGGGGTCCGACCGGTTCCCGCCCCGTGCGCCCCGCTGCTCCGACCGGCCCAGCCTTCCCCCGCGAGGGCGCCCCGGAGCACCCTCCGGGCACCGGGGTGCAACCCGCCCTTCCCCCGGGCATACCGGGTATGACAGAAGCCACATCCGGAGTTCACGTCAGGTCCGTTACACAGGAGTGGTGGCGCCGTACAAAGGCGTAAGGCGACACTGGGGGAGATCACGCACCCGCTGTGTGATCCAACCGCTCGTCCCGGCGCGAGCCACGCGCCGCAGGCGTCCAAGGAGGCATCCGTGCCGCATGTCCTGGTCCTCAACGCGTCCTACGAGCCACTCGGCGTCGTATCGATGCGCCGCGCACTCATCCTCGTCCTCAATCACAAGGCAGTCAGCCTCGAGGACTCGGGTGTCACTCTGCACAGCGCCACCAGCGCCCTTCCGGCGCCGTCCGTCGTCCGACTGACCCGCTTCGTCCGGGTCCCGTTCTGCGGGCCCGTCCCGCTCACCCGTCGGGCGCTGTTCGCCCGCGACCACGGCCGTTGCGTCTACTGCGGGGCCGCCGCCACCAGCGTCGACCACGTCATCCCGCGCAGCCGGGGAGGCCAGCACCGGTGGGACAACGTGGTGGCCGCCTGCCGCCGCTGCAACCACACCAAGGCCGACCGCCACCTCACCGAACTCGGCTGGCGGATGAAGCGCCCGCCGGCCCCGCCGTCCGGCCTGGCCTGGCGGATCATCGGCACCGGGATCAAGGATCCGCGCTGGCGGCCCTACCTGGAGCCGTACGGCGGCGGCGACCAGCTGCGCGCCCCGCAGTGGGGCGAGTACGAACACCACGACCATACCGAGGCCACCCATCCGGTGCCGCTCGGCCGGGCGCACTCGGCCCACTCGGCCCACTCCGCCCACTCCGCACCCGTCCGCCGCGGTGAGCAGCCCGAACCGCTCTCCGCCTGACCACCGCTCCACAAGGGCTTGCCCGACAGATTTCCCGGTACGCCTCATGGGCCGCCACGCACCCCGCAAACGGGGAGCGCGGCGGCCCGCCGCGTTGCCGGGCCCGGCCGCGCTCCCGCCCACCGTGCGCACGCAGGCCCCGCGTGCCCGTGCCCGGGCGGCCGTGCGTGCCCGCGGGGGCGGACCGGGCGCAGGAACCCGCGCCCGGTCCGGCACCCCCGCTACGGCTTCGCCGGCGGACCCGTCGGAACGCCGGTCGAGCCGGACGGGGCCGGAGTCGGCCCGGTGGGCGTGGCGGACGGCGCCGGGGTGGTCGCCGGGGCGGTCGGCACCGTGGTCGGCTGTCCGCCGGCCTGTCCGCCGCCCTGCTGTCCGCCGCCCTGCTGGCCGCCACCGCCGGGCTGCCCGCCCGGAGGCGTCACCGGCGGCGTGAGGGGCGGTGTCACCGGCGGGGTCGCCCCCGCCGCCGCGGCGACGGCGTACAGCTCGACGCCCCAGAGCGAGTAGCCATACTTGGTGGCCCGGGCCACGCCCTGCACCCGCAGGTACTTCGCCCCCGGCGCGTCGAACCGCACCGTCTCGTTGCCGCCCCTGCCGTCCTCCACCGTCGCCACGGTGGTCCAGGAACGGCCGTCCGCCGAGGCCTGGATCTTGTACGCGGCGGCGTACGCGGCCTGCCAGTGCAGCACCGCCGAGCCCAGGTGGACGGCCCGCGGCAGCTCCAGCTGCACCCAGGCGTCGTCGGCGGCCGGCGAGGACCACCGGCTCTTCGGATCCTGGTCGGCCACGGCCGAGGCGGGGAAGTGCGGCGTCTCGTCGGCCGACGAGGTCGCCTCGGCGGTGATCGCCAGGTCCGGCCCGCCGGTCGGCGGCACCACGTGCACCTGGAGCACCTGCCGCATGCTGGTCTGCCCGGTCACGAACACCACCGGCACCTGGTAGGTGCCCGACGGCGTGTCCGGCCCCGCGGTGACCAGCAGCGGGACGCCGACCCGGCCGCCGCGCGGCACGCTCACACCGGTCGCGGGCGTCACGGTCAGCCCCTTGGCGACGGCCGGCACCTCCGTCCGCAGCTCGCCGGTCACCCCCTCCGGCCGGCCGGCCTCGACGGTGGCCCGGGCCTGGACGGGCGCGCCGGCCCCGATGACCGCGTCGACCGCCGTGTCGGCCAGGCTGAGCCGGGCCGCCGGGGCGTCCGCGTACCAGGGGATCACCTGGTTGACCACCGGAGGCTGCCCGCCCGGCTTCCAGGCCAGGCGGAACGCGTCGGCGGGCAGCCCGCCGGCCGACAGCTCGTTCCAGCCCGGCTGTATGGTGCCGATCTCCGCCCAGCTGCCGTCCGCGCGCCGGACCGCGACGGCGGCGGAGGCACGCACGTTCGGGTCGGTGAGGATGGTCAGCCGGTCCAGCGGCCGGGCGGCGCCCAGCTCGACGGTGAGCGGCTCGTCCAGCGAGGTCGGCGCGGTGGCCGCCCGGTAGGCGGTGTCCGGGTTGCCGTCCAGCACCGCGGCGGCCGAGGAGCCGGGCAGTGCGGCCGGGCCGCCGGAGACGCTGGCCGGTGCCTCGTCCGGCGCGGTGACCGAGAACTCGCGCACCGCGACCGCGGTCTTCTGCGCCGAGGTGGCACGCAGCCGGACCGCCCGGACGACGGTCCCGGCGGGCAGCTGGGCGGAGACGGACTTCTGGTTCTTCACCTGGGCCAGCCGCTTCCAGCCGCCCTCGCCGGTGGAGTACTCCAGCACGCCCTCGCGCAGGTAGTCGTCGAGCGCGTTCTGGCCGTCCGGGCCGTTGCCCCAGGAGCCCATCAGCACGGTGACGCTGCCGACCGGGCGGCCGTCGCCGAGGTCCAGACCGACCGAGTCGCCGGGCTGCGGCGGCGCCGAGCTCCAGTAGAACGTGTCGGCGACACCGTCGGTCATCAGCGCGGGGAGGTGGTCGTGCGCGGTGCCCAGGGTGGTGGTCGGGGTGACGCCGCCGTCGAGCACGCCGGCCCAGGTGTCGGCGGCCCGCAGCGCCCGCTCCAGGAACGGGCCGAGCACGCCTGCGCCGACCGTCGCCGGGCTCTGGCCGAGCTGCTCGCGGAGCTTGTTCAGCTCGACCCTGGCCTTCCAGGCGGCCCCGCCGTCGCCGCCCCGCTGGGCGACCAGCATGTCCACGGCCGCCTGTCCGGCCAGGCCGTAGTCGCGCAGCGGAGCAAGCCAGGAGGCGGACTCGGCGGCCAGCTGGGCGGTGGCCGGCGCCGAGGCGAGGGTCTGCTGCGCGCCGGCCATCGCGGCGAAGGATTCCCGCAGCGGGGCGGCCGCCTCGATCAGCCGGGCGAGGTCGGGCGCCACGCCGGAGGTCGGCTCGGCGGTGGCCCAGAACCGATCCAGCAGCGGCAGCAGGTAGCCGGACTCCTGCTTGGCGAGCGGCGACGAGGCGCTGTTGCCGGCCAGCGCGGTGACGGCGGCCAGGGCCGCGCCGGCGGGCGTCGCGGCCGAGGCGGTCGGACCGGCCAGCGAGCGCAGCGCGGCCTGCCAGGACTCCTCCGGCTTGTACCCGGCGGGGTTCCAGGCGAAGTCACCGGCGGTGGCCAGCGCGATCCGGGAGGCGACCGGCTGCTGCATCGCGCCCGTCAGCATGACGGCCGAACGGGTCGCCACCTCGGTGTCGCGCCCGGTGTAGGCCCCCAGGAAGAGCCGGTCCGGGGTGGCGTCGTTGACCGGGTAGTTGTCCATGGTGACCAGCGGGTGCCCGTACAGGCTCGCGGTGTCGGCGGCCTGGGTGCCGGTGATCCGCTCCGGGATCACGCCGACCCCGCTCCAGGCGACCTGGACGCCCGCCGGCAGTGCCGCGGCCAGCGCGGTCCGGTACGGGGTGGCGCCCTGCTGGTGGTACTCGGTGGGCACCACCGAGAGCGCGGCCAGCCCGGGGTTGCGGGCGATCAGCCGGTCCTGCACCCGGCCGGCCAGTTCGGCCTGCGCCTTGGCGGCGGCGGCCGGCCCGGTGCCGTACTTCGCGCGGTCCTCGGAGCAGTGCCACTCGTCGTAGGAGACGTCCAGGAACTGCAGCTGGAACGCGCCGAAGCCGAGCTTCCGCAGCCCGTCCAGCTTGGCCACCAGCGCGTCCGCGTCCTTCGCGGAGCTGTAGCAGAAGGACTGACCGGGGTCGATCGCGTACCCGGCCGTCACGTGGTTGTGCGCGGCCCGGGCGGCCAAGGCCCGCAGGTCGTCGGCCTTCCCCTGCGGGTAGGCGTCCCGCCAGCGGGAGAGCCGGTACGGGTCGTCGCCCGGCGCGTAGAGGTAGAGGTTCTGCTTGGCCCGGCCGAGGAAGTCCAGCTGGTCGAGGCGCTGCTGCTGGGTCCACGGGGTGCCGTAGAACGCCTCGGCGGTGCCGCGCACCGGCGCGCCGGACGGCCAGTCCCGCAGCGTGACGCCCGGCAGCCCGAGACCGGCCGCACCCGGCGCCTGCCCCTGCCCGGCCGGGACGACGGCCAGCAGCTGGCGCAGCGACTGCGCGGCGTAGAAGGTGCCCGCCGCGTCGGTGCCGGCCAGCACCACCACGCCGTACGTCCCGCCGCCCTGCACCGGCAGCTGACCGGCCGACAGCACGTACCCGCCGGCCGGCATCCCGGCCGTGGTCGGCGCCGCGGTGTCCTTGCCGCCCGCGGCCGCGGTCAGCTCCCGCAGCACCCGGTCGGTCGCGCCGCCCGCGCCCTCGGCGGGCCCGCCGACGTACACCACCAGGTCGCCGGCGACCGGCGTGCCGGGCTCCGACCGCGGGGTGATCACGGTGGCCCCGGCCACGCCCAGCACCTCGTGCACCGCGTCCACCGCACCGTGGTCCGCCTTCGGCGAGACCACCAGGGTGACGCCGGTCGGCACGGTGACCGGCTTCCCGGCCACGCCCATCTCCTGCGGACGCGGGAACACCTGAGGGTTGCTCACGTTGCCCAGCGGCGTCTGCGCCGCGTTGCTCGCGGTGCTCACCACGTCCGGTCCCGGCGAGTACGCGTACGCGGCCGGACCGCTCACCAGCAGTCCGCCGACCACGGCCGCCGCCGACAGCGTCGCCGCCACCTGGAGGGTCCGCCGGCTCGGTGCCCCGGGCCGCGCGGCCAGCGCGCGCTCGGCGCGCACCGACGGCAGCAGCGGAGACGTCCCCTTGAGATCGGCGATCAGCCGGTCCGCCGTCCTCGGCGCCAGCTGACGGCAGGTCCGTGCTGTCGCCCGCCGCGCCGCGAGGGCCGCCGGGTGCTGCAACACGTCACGCAGCGCCGGGCTCTGCTCCAGCTGCTGACGCAGCCGCCGCCCGGCTACCTCGGACACTCGGGCTTGCACAGGAGCCTCCTCGCCAGGAACCACATCGCGCCAAAGCCCACCAGCTACCCCTCCCGGTGTCAACGTCGCCGACGGGTATGACTACTTTGTCCGATTTACCCCGGACTCCAACCCTTCGCCCCCGCACCGAAAGCCCCGGTCGCGAACGCGCCCGCCGGAGCGGGACGCAGGCCCGGCCGACGTCCCGTGCGCGCGCCCCCGGCGGACCCGGTGCTCCCGCGCCACCCCCGGGTCCGTGTGTCGCGCAGGGTCGCCGGGGCGTCACGCGGGTAGGACTGTGGCTGTCCTGACTGGGCGTTGCCGAGACATCGCAGGAGCCGCGAGTGGCCGCTTATCTCGACCGTGACGGAGCCGACGGCCTGGAGGTGCCGGCGCAGGACGCGCCGCCTCCTCCGCCGGAGCTGGTGGCGCTGGCCCAGGCGTACGCAGTGGACGCCCGGTACGGGCCCGGAGGAGTGCCGGCGGGCGCACGGACGCTGGTCGCGGTGCTGGCCGCGCTCGGCGTGGACGCGGCCACCCCCGACGCCGCCCGGGCCGCGCTGGAGCACCACCGCACCGAACAGCGCGCCCGCCTGCTGCCCCCGACCGTGGTGGTCCGGGCGGGCCGGCGGACCGCACTGGACGTGCCCGCCGACGCGCGGCTGACCGTCGAGCTGGAGGACGGCGGCCGCTGGGACCTCCCGCGCGGCCACGCCCACTGGCTCCCCGCCGACCTGCCGCTCGGCCGTCACGTCCTGCGGGCCGAGATCCCCGGGCGGACCGGGGACGAGCGGCGGACCGGCACCGCCCACCTGATCGTCGCCCCCGAGCGGCTCCCCGCGCTGCCCGGCCGCAGCTGGGGCTTCCTCGCCCAGCTGTACTCCGTGCTCTCGGACCGCTCCTGGGGCATGGGCGACCTCGCGGACCTCGCCGACCTCGCCCAGTGGGCCGGCGCCGGCCTGGGCGCGGGCTTCCTGCAGATCAACCCGCTGCACGCGGCCCTGCCCGCCGTCCCGTCCGACCCGTCGCCCTACCGCCCGTCGTCCCGCCGCTTCGCCGACCCCGTCCACCTGCGGGTCGAGGCGGTCCCCGAGTACGCCTACCTGACCGGCGAGGACCGCGCCGAGGCCGACGGGCTGGTCCTGCGCGCCGCCCGCCTGCGGGCCGAGGTGCTGCAGCACGACGGCCTGATCGACCGCGACGGGGTGTGGGCGCTCAAGCGCCGCGCGCTGGAGCTGCTGTACGCGCGGTTCGAGCGGTACGCGGCGGAGCACGGCGCGGTCCGGCGGGCCGCCTTCGAGGCGTACCGGGCCCGCGAGGGCGCGTGGCTGGAGCGGTACGCGGTCTGGAACGCCCTGGCCGAGAAGCACGGCGCCGACCGGCACGCCTGGCCGAAGGGGCTGCGCCACCCGGACTCCCCGCACGTCGCCCGCGAGGCCGCCGAGTCGGCCGACCGGGTCGGCTTCCACCGCTGGCTGGCCTGGCAGGTCGACCGGCAGCTCGCGCACGCCCAGCAGGCGGCCCGCACCGCCGGCATGCCGGTGGGCCTGGTCCACGACCTCGCGGTCGGTGTCCACCCGGACGGCGCCGACGCGTGGGCCTTGCAGGACGTCCTCGCCACCGGCATCTCGGTCGGCGCGCCACCGGACGCCTTCAACGCGCACGGCCAGGACTGGGGCCTGCCGCCCTGGCGCCCGGACGCGCTGGCGGAGGCCGGCTACGCGCCGTTCGCCGAGCTGATCCGCGCCGCCGCCCGGCACGCCGGCGCGATCCGGATCGACCACGTCATGGGCCTGTTCCGGCTCTGGTGGGTGCCGGCCGGGCACGCGCCGATCGAGGGCGCCTACGTCCGCTACGACGCCGAGGCGATGCTCGGGGTGCTGGCGCTGGAGGCGCACCGGGCCGGCACGGCGGTGATCGGCGAGGACCTGGGCACGGTGGAGCCGGGTGTGCGCGAGGAACTGGCGGCCCGCGGGGTGCTGGGCACCTCGGTGCTCTGGTTCGAACGGGACTGGCAGGCGAAGGGCGAGATCCTGCCGCCCGGGCGCTGGCGCCCGGGCAGCCTGGCGACGCTGACCACGCACGACCTGCCGTCGACGGCCGCCCGGCTGTCGGGCGAGCACGTGGAGCTGCGGCACCGGCTCGGCCTGCTGGCCAGGGCGCTCGGCGACGAGCAGGCGGAGGCGGCGGCCGAGCTGGCCGACTGGCGGGCCGAGCTGGCCCGGCTGGGCCTGCTGGGGGAGGACGAGCCGCTCTCGGCGACCGCGCTGTACCGCTTCCTGGCGGACACCCCGGCCGAGCTGGTCGGGGTCTGGCTGCCGGACGTGGTGGGCGATCCGCGCCCGCAGAACCTGCCGGGCACGTGGGACCAGTACCCGAACTGGCGGCTTCCGGTCGCGGACGGCTCCGGCCGGCCGGTCACGCTGGACGCGCTGGCCGCCGCTCCGGCCGCGGGTGCCCTGGCTGACCTGCTGCGGACCGTCGGGCAGCAGACCGGGCCCGGGCCCGAAAGGCCGACCCCGCCGAGCGGCCCCTCGTAAGTGGCGGGTAAGTTGGCATCGTGGACAAGAGGAACGCTTTGCGAGCCGGCGCGGTCACCGCAACGGTCACGCTGATGATGCTGCTGTCGTCGCCCGCCATGGCCCTCACCAGGGACGACGGCGACGACCCGGGTAGCGGCCTGAGCGTCGCCCAGACCCTCGGTCTGTTCGTGGTGCTCCCGATCGCGTCCTTCGTGATCATCGCCGCTCTGGCCGCGCTGCCGTACGGCGGCGGCAAGGAGAAGAAGTAGCGGCCGCAGGCCTTCCGGCCACAGAGCCCAGCAAGACCCCGAGGGGGCGCCGGACCACGTCCGGCGCCCCCTCGGGCGTTCCCGCGCCGGGTGCGCCCTCCCGCCCCGGCCCTGCCTCCGACCCCGCCCCCTGCCTCCCGCCACCGGGAAGGCCCGCGGCGGGAGGCAGGGGGGGACGGCGGTCGGCCGCGCCGGGACCTCAGCCCCGTGCGCCCGCCGCCCGGTCGGCGGCCTGCGCCTTGAGCGCCCGCTCGATCCCGGCCCGCGCCTCGACGACCTGACGCCGCAGCGACGGCGCCGGGTCGGCCGAGTCCAGCCACGCGTCGGTGGCGTCCAGCGTGGCCTGCTCGACCAGCAGGCCCGGGTAGAGCCCGCCGATGATCTGCTGCGAGATCTCGTGGCTGCGGGACTCCCAGACGTCCTTGACCGCCGCGAAGTACTTCGCCACGTACGGCGCCAGCAGCTCGCGCTGGTCGGTCTGCTGGAAGCCGCCGATCACCGCCGCCTGCACGTAGTTGGTGAGCGTGTCCGACTCGACGACCGAGGCCCAGGCCTCCGCCTTGGCCTCGGCGGTCGGCCGGGCGGCCCGGCAGCTGGCGGCGTGCTCCTGGCCGGCCGCGGTGTTGTCGCGGGCGAGTTCGGCCGCGATCGCGGCCTCGTCGGCGCGCCCGGTGGCGGCGAGCCGGCCCAGCAGGGTCCAGCGCAGCTCGGTGTCGACGGCCAGGCCGGCGATCTCGACGGAGCCGTCCAGCAGGCCGGCGATCAGGCCGAGCTGACCGTCGGTCCGGGCGACGGAGGCCAGGACGCGGGCCCAGGCCAACTGGTGGTCGCTGCCCGCCTCGGCGGTGCGCAGCCGGTCCTCGGCGGCCTCGGCCCAGCGGGACAGGCCCTGCTCGCGCCAGGCCGGGTCGGCGTAGGCGTCGAGGGCGAGCCGCACCTGGCGCTGCACCGACTGGACGACGCCGATGTCGGACTCCCGCCGGAGGCCGGAGAGGGCCAGCGTCAGGTAGTCGCGGGCGGCCAGCTCGCCGTCCCGCGTCATGTCCCAGGCGGAGGCCCAGCACAGGGCGCGCGGCAGCGAGTCGGGGAAGCCGCCGAGGTGCTCGGTGACGACGGCCAGCGAGTCCTCGTCGAGTCGGACCTTGGCGTAGGAGAGGTCGTCGTCGTTGAGCAGGATGACGGCCGGGCGGTGCCGGCCGGTGAGCTCGGGCACCTCGGTGCGCGGGCCGTCGACGTCCAGCTCGATCCGGTCGGTGCGGATCAGGGCGCCGTCGTTCAGCTCGTAGAGGCCCACGGCGATCCGGTGCGGGCGGAGCACGGCGTGGCCCTTGGCGCCGGCGGGCAGCGCGGGGGCCTCCTGGAGGACGGCGAAGGACTCGATCTCGCCGTCGGTGTTGAGCGTGAGGGCGGGGCGGAGCACGTTGATGCCGGCGGTCTCCAGCCAGGCGGTGGACCAGGCCTTGAGGTCGCGGCCGCTGGCCTCCTCCAGGGCGCCGAGCAGGTCGCTGAGCCGGGTGTTGCCCCAGGCGTGCCGCTTGAAGTAGGCCCGCACGCCCTCGAAGAACGCGTCCTGGCCGACGTACGCCACCAGCTGCTTGAGCACCGAGGCGCCCTTGGCGTAGGTGATGCCGTCGAAGTTGACCTGGACGTCCTCCAGGTCGTTGATGTCGGCCATGATCGGGTGGGTGGACGGCAGCTGGTCCTGCCGGTACGCCCAGGTCTTCATCTGGTTGGCGAAGGTGGTCCAGGAGTTGGGCCACTTGGAGCCGGGGGCCTCGGCCTGGCAGACGGCCTCGGCGAAGGTCGCGAACGACTCGTTGAGCCAGAGGTCGTTCCACCACTCCATGGTGACGAGGTCGCCGAACCACATGTGGGCGAGCTCGTGCAGGATCGTCGCGGCGCGTGCCTCGTACGCGGCGTCGGTCACCTTGGACCGGAACACGTACTGGTCGCGCAGGGTGACGGCGCCCGCGTTCTCCATCGCGCCGGCGTTGAACTCCGGGACGAACAGCTGGTCGTACTTGGCGAAGGGGTAGGGGAAATCGAACTTCTCCTGGAAGTAGTCGAAGCCCTGCCGGGTGACCTCGAAGATCGCCTCGGCGTCCAGGAACTCGCGCAGCGAGGGACGGCAGTAGATGCCCAGCGGCACCTCCTGGTCGCCGTTCCGGTACGCGTCGAAGACACCGACGTACGGGCCGGCGATCAGCGCGGTGATGTAGGTGGAGATCCGGCCGGTCGGCTCGAACCGCCAGACCTGGCTGTCGCCCTCGCCCTCGGGCGTCGGGGTGGGCGAGTTGGAGACCACCACCCAGCCGGTGGGCGCGGTCACGGTGAACGTGAAGGCGGCCTTGAGGTCGGGCTGCTCGAAGGAGGCGAAGACCCGGCGGGCGTCCGGCACCTCGAACTGGGTGTACAGGTAGGTCTCGCCGTCGACGGGGTCGACGAACCGGTGCAGGCCCTCACCGGTGTTGGTGTAGGCGCAGTCGGCGACGATCCGCAGCTCGTTCTCGGCGGCGAGGCCCGGGAGAGCGATCCGGCTGTCGGCGAAGTTGGCGTTGTCGAGCCGCTCGCCGTTGAGGACGATCTCCTCCACGCTCGGCGCGACCAGGTCGATGAAGGTGGCCGCGCCGGGGGTGCGGGCGGTGAACCGGACCACGGTGGTGGACCGGAACGTGCCCCCCTCTCGGGCGGAGCTCAGGTCGAGCTCGATCTCGTACGCGTCCACGTGCAGGAGGTCGGCCCGGGTGCGGGCCTCGTCACGGGTCAGGTTGGTGCCGGGCACTCGCTGGACTCCTTCGTCAGGCTGATGCCTGGCATCCTGCCATGCCCGCCCGCCGGGTCCGGAGGAATATGCCCGCGGCCGTCGGACGGGAGGGGCGGGCCGGGCCGGAGGGGGACGACGAAGGCGGGGCGGGGGGGGGGCGTGGGTCCGCCCCCCCCCGCCCCGGCCGGCCGGGGTGGGGGCGGTGAGCACGTGTGGGGGGGAGTAGTTTCGG
>NZ_JBHXDN010000069.1:39437-50905 GCF_042726075.1 Kitasatospora sp. NPDC127035
GGGGTGGTCCGTGGACCACCCCCGCCCCGCCCGTCCCGCCGGGTGTCCGGCGGGATCACCGTTGCGGCGTCACTTCTTGACGTACTTGGCCACCGGGGCGTCGGAGCTGCTGCGCCCGAAGCCGTACAGCGACCCGTCCGACTGCATCACGAACTCGGTGAGGCTGAGGCCGATGTTGAGGTCGACGTTCTTGCTTTCGATGATGGCGCCGAGCTCGGTCGCCGCACCGTCGGTCGGCGAGAGGGTCACCAGCTTGGCGTCCTTGCCGTAGCCCATGTCCAGGATGGCCCGGACCTTGCCGTCCTTGTCGGTGCCGGAGACCAGCCGCAGCCCGTCCTTGGCGTCACCGGTGGTCGACCAGAGCCGCTTGCCGGTGTTCAGGTCGTACGCGTTGATCGCCGGCTTGGTCGGGTTGGTCTGCACGTACAGGGTCGTGCCGCTGATCACGTTCAGGCTGAACGCGTCGGCCTGGCCGCTGAGCCGCAGGCTGTCGTAGCCGGGCTCCTTGACCGACATCTGGTTGCCGGCCTTGTTGGTCTTGTCGAACGGCAGGATGTAGTCGCCGTTCGGACCGTTCGTCACCAGCAGCACCAGCGGCTGGTCCGAGAGGACCTTGTCGACCCGCTCGATGGTGCCGCCGAGCGTGATCGGCGCGGGCGAGGTGACCTTGCCGCTGTCCGTCTCCACGACCACCAGCTGCGACTTGACGGTGGTGTTGAGGCCGTAGCAGCGGTCGGTGACGACGATCTGGGCGCCGGCGGCGGTGCCGTAGACGCTGCAGTCCTTCTCGCGCGGCTGGAACGCCCAGACCGGGGTGCCGTCGGTGATGTTGATCGCGGCGGCCGTGTTGGCGCCGATGCCGACGACCTTGTCGGTGACGGTCAGCGACGGGGAGGACATCCGCTGCTGGCCGACCTTGACCGTCCAGAGCAGCTTGCCGGCGGCGACGTCGACCGCGGCGATGGTGGAGCAGTCGCTGTCACCGGTGTTCAGCGAGATCGCGGCGATGTGCTTGGCGTTGGTGCTGTACGAGGCGGAGCAGAACTCCTTGGTGCCGGCCGGCACCGGGATGTTCCAGGCCTCCTTGCCGTCGACCGTGCTGATGCCCCGGACACTGGTGGTGTCGACGCGCACCGCGGTCTTCTCGGCGCCCCAGATGGCGAGCAGCCGCGAGCTGCTGCCCCCGGCGGCCGGCTTCTCGGCGGCCCACGCGAGGTTGTAGGCACCGGCCTTGCCGCCGCCGCCCGTGGTCGGGCTGCTGGTGGCCCCGGTGGTGGGGGCGGTGGTCGTGCCGCTGGTGGAGCCGCCGGTGACCTCGCCGCTGGTGCCGCCGGTCGCGGCCGGCGGGTCGTCGTTCTTCTTCTTGTCGTCGGTGAACAGCACGATCAGCGCGGCGACGATGGCGATCGCCAGCACACCGCCGATGATGCCGCCCCAGATCATCACGGGGTTGCGCTGCTTGGGCGCGGCCGGCACCGGCGCACCGGGGAAGCCGTAGCCGCCCTGCTGCGGGTAGCCGTACCCGGCGCCGCCGTCGGCGGGCGGCGGGGCCGCGTAGCCGTAGGGCTGGCCCGCGTTCGGGGCGCCGAACTGCTGGCCCGCGTTCGGGTCGTACGGGCCGACCGGGGCGCCCGGGGGCGGACCCTGCGCGGGGAAGGCGGGGGCGGTGGGCGCGTAGGCGTAGCCCTGGCCCGCGGCCGGGGGCTGGGCCGGCGGCGTGCCCGGTGCCGGGGGCGCGCCGGCCGGTGCGGGCGGCGCCGCCTGCCCGGGCACCGCCGACCCGTCGAGCTGTGTCTGCTGGTCCGCCACGGCCGCCGGGTCCACACCACCGGGCTTGCGCCCGAGCGAGACGCCCCGGTTGTCCTGACCGCCGCCGGGCGTGTCGCCCGCCCCCGGCGTAGGGTGATCCCCTGCCATCTGATGCCCCGTCATGTCTGGAAGCGTCCCCCGGCCGGTTCACGTCCGCGGCCGGTGGGACGGGTGAGATTGGGCACCATCGTACGGGGGGACGGTTTTCGGACGGTCCCTGGCGCCCGTATCGCCGTGCACCGCGGCCCTGACCTGGGGTCGGACCGGCCGGTTGTCCGCCCGCAGGGCCCGGCGGGCCGGTGCCGGGGCGCCCTGCGCCCCCGTTCTCCCCGCTCTCTCCCCAGCCTCTCCCCGGTCCCGCTCCGGTTTCTGTCCGGAGTCCTCACCCGTCCCCGGGCCGCCACCGCCCCGGCGCCGCTCCTCCCCGTTCACGGATGACCGCGCCCTCCCCTCGCCGCAGGCCCTAGGCTTCAGGACTTGAAAGGGGACGCCCGGCGGAGGGGTCCCCGCGCCCTTGGGAGGGTGGATCATGTCCACGGACACACCGGGCTCGCAGTCCTCACTGCACCGCGCCAACCTGGAACGGGTGCTCCGCGCGGTGCGGATGGCCGGCTCGCTGACGCAGGCCGAGATCGCCCGCGGCACCGGTCTCTCGGCGGCCACCGTGTCCAACATCGTCCGGGAACTGAAGGAGAGCGGCACCGTCGTGGTCGCCGACACCTCCTCCGGCGGGCGGCGCGCCCGCAGCGTCTCGCTCAGCGGGGACGCGGGCATCGTGGTGGGGATCGATTTCGGCCACACCCACCTGAGGGTCGCGGTCGGCAACCTCGCGCACCGGGTGCTCGCCGAGGAGAGCGCCCCGATCGACGTCGACGTCTCGGCCGCGCAGGGCTTCGACCGGGCCGAGGCCCTGGTCGAACGGCTCCTCGCCGAGGCCGGGTTCCGGCCGGAGAAGGTGATCGGCGTGGGCCTGGGCGTCCCCGGTCCGATCGACGTGGAGACCGGCGCGCTGGGTTCGACCGCGATCCTGCCCGGCTGGACCGGGATCGCCCCCGGGCGCGAGCTGGCCCAGCGGCTGGGCATGCCGGTGCACGTCGACAACGACGCCAACCTCGGCGCGCTCGGCGAGCTGGTCTGGGGCGCGGGACGCGGGCTGAGCGACCTCGCCTACATCAAGGTGGCGAGCGGCGTCGGCGCCGGGCTGGTGGTCAACGGGCAGATCTACCGCGGCCCGGGCGGCACCGCGGGCGAGATCGGTCACATCACCCTGGACGAGGCCGGCCCGGTCTGCCGCTGCGGCAACCGGGGCTGTCTGGAGACCTTCGTCGGCTCGCGCTACCTGCTCAACCTGCTCGTGCCGACCCTCGGCCCGGAGCTCTCGCTGCCCCGGGTGGTCGAGCTGGCCCACCAGGGCGACCTCGGGTGCCGCCGGGTGATCGCCGACGCCGGCCGGCAGATCGGCACCGGCGTGGCGACCCTCTGCAACCTGCTCAACCCGCGCCGCGTGATCCTCGGCGGTGACCTCGCGGAGGCCGGTGAGCTGGTGCTCGCCCCGATCCGCGACTCGGTGGCCCGCTACGCCATCCCCAGCGCCGCCCGCCAGCTCTCGGTCGTCCCCGGCACCCTGGGCGGCCGCGCCGAGGTGCTGGGCGCGCTCGCGCTGGTGATGAGCGAGATGGGGGAGTCCGGCGCACTCGGCCGCCCGACCCCGGCCGCCACCGCCCGCCCCTGAGCCCTCGGGCCGCGGACGGCCGCCCCCGGGCCCGCCCTTCCCCGTCGGCGGCCGGGTCACGGCCGTCCCGGGCGCGGTGCGCCCCGGGCCCGTCCGGGCGCGCCGACACGCCGGTTTCTGCGGTTCACCCGAAAGAGTGACCGTCGAGGTGACTGGCGTGTACCGGCCGGTGGCACCGGACGCCCCGCCCGGTGTCCGGCGGCCGGAGATTAGACTCGACCGGTCGACACCGACCGCGAGGCGGCGGGGAGTGCCGCCGCACCGGGCAGCGACGCCCGTCGGACCTCGCGGTCCGCGAACACTGAACGAGGAGGAACGGGTGGCCCTGCTGACCCGCATTCGGGGACCGCGCGATCTCGACCGGCTCACGCCCGGACAGCTGGCCACCCTGGCCCAGGAGATCCGGACCTTCCTGGTGACGGAGGTCTCCAAGACGGGCGGCCACCTCGGCCCCAACCTCGGCGTGGTGGAACTCACCATCGCGCTGCACCGGGTCTTCGACTCGCCACGCGACCGCATCCTCTTCGACACCGGCCACCAGAGCTACGTCCACAAGCTGCTCACCGGCCGCCAGGACTTCTCGCAGCTGCGGATCAAGGGCGGCCTCTCCGGCTACCCCTCCCGCGCCGAGTCCGAGCACGACGTGATCGAGAACTCGCACGCCTCCACCGTGCTCTCCTACGCCGACGGCCTGGCGAAGGCCAACGAGCTGCTGGGCAAGCACGACCCGGTGGTGGCCGTGATCGGCGACGGCGCGCTCACCGGCGGCATGGCCTGGGAGGCGCTCAACAACATCGCCGACTCCAAGGACCGCCCGGTCGTCATCGTCGTCAACGACAACGAGCGCTCCTACTCGCCGACCATCGGCGGCCTGGCCAACCACCTCGCCACCCTGCGCACCACCCAGGGCTACGAGCGGTTCCTCTCCTGGGGCAAGGACGCGCTGCAGCGCACCCCGGTGGTCGGCCAGCAGCTGTTCGAGACCCTGCACGGCGCCAAGAAGGGCCTGAAGGACTTCATCGCGCCGCAGGGCATGTTCGAGGACCTCGGCCTCAAGTACATCGGCCCCATCGACGGCCACGACCTCACCGCCCTGGAGTCCGCGCTGACCAAGGCGCGCGGCTTCGGCGGCCCGGTGATCGTGCACTGCCTCACCGAGAAGGGCCGCGGCTACCACGCCGCCGAGAACAACGACGAGGACCGCTTCCACGCGGTCGGCGTGATCCACCCGGAGACCGGCCTGCCGATCAAGAGCGCGGGCAAGGACTGGACCTCGGTCTTCGCCGAGGAGATGGTGGCGCTCGGGCACGAGCGCGAGGACATCGTCGGCATCACCGCCGCGATGCTCCACCCGGTCGGCCTGGCCCCGTTCGCGCAGGCGTTCCCGGACCGGATCTTCGACGTCGGCATCGCCGAGCAGCACGCCGTCACCAGCGCCGCCGGCCTGGCCACCGGCGGCCTGCACCCGGTCTTCGCGGTGTACGCGACCTTCCTGAACCGCGCCTTCGACCAGGTGCTGATGGACGTCGCGCTGCACAAGCTGGGCGTCACCTTCGTGCTGGACCGGGCCGGCGTCACCGGCACCGACGGCGCCTCGCACAACGGCATGTGGGACATGTCGATCCTCCAGGTCGTCCCCGGCCTGCGGCTCGCCGCGCCGCGCGACGCCGACCAGGTGCGCGCCCAGCTGCGCGAGGCGGTCGACGTCAAGGACGCCCCGACCGTGGTCCGCTACTCGAAGGGCTCGGTCGGTCCGGCCGTCCCGGCGGTCGGCCGGATCGGCGGCATGGACGTGCTGCGCGAGGCGGCGCCGGACGCCGCCGGGCCGACGGCCGACGGCCGCCGCGCCGACGTGCTGATCGTCTCGGTCGGCGCGCTGGCCCCGATGTGCCTGGAGGTGGCCGACCTGCTGGCCGCCCAGGGCGTCACCGCCACCGTGGTGGACCCGCGCTGGGTCAAGCCGGTCGACCCGGCCCTGCCGGGCCTGGCCGCCGAGCACCGGGTGGTCGTCACGGTCGAGGACAACGGCCGGGTCGGCGGTGTCGGCGCCGCGATCGCCCAGGCGCTGCGCGACGCCGGCGTGGACCTGCCGCTGCGCGACTTCGGCATTCCGCAGCAGTTCCTGGATCACGCCTCGCGGCCGGAGATCCTCGCCGAGATCGGTCTCACCGCCCCGGACGTCGCCCGTCAGGTGACGGCGCTGGTCTCCAAGCTGGACGTGGCCGCCGTCGAGGCCTGACCGACCTCCGCCGACCCGGCCGGGTCACCCGCCCGGCCGATCGGGGCGGGGGCGGGTCGGCCGGGCCCTGCGGGGCCGTCCCGGCCGTCCGACGTCGACGGCTCGGCAACAGTTCGGCACGGATCAGGTACGGATCGGGTACGGATCGGGCTGATAATCGCACCGAAAGGCGGGACCGGCGCTTCCGGCGCCGATCCCGCCCGGTAGGTTGTCATCCGTGCCGACCCCCACCCGATCCCGCCTGACCGCGCTCGCCGAGCGCCTGCCCTTGGGGGTACCCCCGGCCGAGGGCTGGGAGCGCGTCCGCGTCGGCTACTGGACGCGGCTGGTGCCGTTGCTGGCGCTGGTCGCGCTCGTCACCCACATCCCGTCCTTCGTCCGGCCGGTCTGGAGCCCCGACGAGGGCTTCCTGGCCACCCAGGCCCGGATGCTCGCCGACGGCGGCGTCCTGTACGACACCGTGGTCGACCGCAAGCCGCCGCTCCTGCCCTGGCTCTACCAGGCCTCGTTCGCGGTCTTCGGCTCCGCCTCGCTCTGGCCGCTGCGCACGCTGGCGGTGGGCGCCCACCTGGTCACCGCGATCCTGCTGGCCTCGATCGCCCGCGGCCGCTGGGGCAACCGGGCCGGCGCCGGTGCCGGGCTGCTCTACCTGCTGGTCTCCATCGGGCTCTCCCCGGAGGACACCCAGGCGGCGACCTTCGAGGTCTTCATGCTGCCCGCCATGGTGGCCGCCTTCCGGTACGCCGAGCGGCGCCGCTGGCTGGCGGCGGGCATCGCGGTGGCGCTCTGCTCGCTGACCAAGCAGACCGGCGGCGCGGTGCTGCTGGCCGTGCTCTGGATGCTCTACCAGGACGCCCGCCGGCGCGGCGTCCGGTGGCCGCCCGCCCTGTTCAAGATCGGGTTCGGCTTCACGCTGCCGATAGCGCTGGTCGCGGTCATCCTCACCAAGCCCAAGGGCTTCCTCTTCTGGGTGGTCACCGGCAGCGGCGACTACGCCTCGGCGGGCGGCGCCCTGCTGCAGATGGTCGGCCGGGCGCTCGGCAACTCGGCGATCCTGCTCGGGGCCGGGCTCGGCTTCCTGCTGCCGGTCGGCCGACGGCTCTGGTTGAAGTACCGCCACCGCCCGCTGCCCGTCGCCGGGGAGGAGCACGGCTCCACCACGGACCTCTGGGTCTGGCTGCTGTCCTCGGTGATCGCGGTCAGCGTCGGCTTCCACTTCTTCGGCCACTACTACCTGCAGCTGATGCCCCCGCTGGTGCTGCTGGGCACCGGGGCGGTCGCCACCTCGGCGGTCCGCTGGAAGCCTGTCCTGGTGTACACCACGGCCGCCGCCACGGTCTTCTGGGGCCTGGCGCTGGCCTGGCCGGGGGAGCGGCTCAGCCGCACCACCGAGGTCGCCACGGCGGTCGCCGCCCAGACCTCGCCCAAGGACACCGTGCTGGTCTGGGGCATGCACCCGGAGCTGTACTGGCTCGCGGACCGCAAGCCCGCCACCCGGTACCTGACCGCCGGATTCCTCACCAACTACAGCGGCGGCAAGGACAGCAGCCTCAACGTCGGCGAGCAGTTCTCCGTGGACAACGCCTGGCAGACCTTCGACCAGGAGATCGCCAAGGGCCTGCCCGAGGTCGTGGTCGACGACTCCGGCCTCGCGCCGTACCAGCCCGGCATGATCCCGAAGATCGAGGCGCTGCTGGACACCCACTACGAGATGGTCGGCGTCTTCGCCGACACGGTGGTCTACCGCCTCAAGCGCTGACGCCCCCGGCGGTCGGGGCCGGGCCTGCCCGGCCGCCGCCCGGTCCGGCAGTCCCGGCACGGGACGGAGCGCCGGCACGCGGAGGAGCCCAGGCACGCGGAAGAGCCCCGGTGACCGATCCGTCGGTCACCGGGGCTCCGTCGTGCACTCCTCAGGCGGGCACCGAGGCCACACCGGGTGCGAGGAAGGGCTTGCCGTTCACGCGCTCCGAGATGCCCTCACGGTCCAGGTACGGGGTGATCCCGCCCAGGTGGAAGGGCCAGCCGGCGCCGGTGATCATGCAGAGGTCGATGTCCTGCGCCTCGGCGACGACACCCTCCTCCAGCATCAGGCCGATCTCCTGCGCGACGGCCTCCAGCGACCGCGAGAGCACCTGCTCCTCGGTCAGCACGCTGTCGCCGAAGGAGAGCAGCTCCAGCACCTCGGGGTCGAGGATCTGCTTGCCGTCGACCCAGGTGTAGAAGCCGCGCTTGCCGGCCTTCACCACCTTGCCGAGGTTCCCGGAGACGGTGAAGCGCTCCGGGAAGGCCCCGTGCAGGGTCTCCGAGACGTGCAGCGCGATGGCCGGGCCGACCAGCTCCAGCAGCACGATCGGGGACATCGGCAGGCCGAGCGGCTCGACGCCCTTCTCGACGGTGGCGATCGGGGTGCCCTCGTCGATGATGTTCTGGATCTCGCCCATGAAGCGGGTCAGGATCCGGTTCACCACGAACGCCGGGGCGTCCTTGACCAGCACCGAGGTCTTCCGCAGCTTCTTCGAGACGCCGAAGGCCGTGGCCAGCGCGACGTCGTCGGTCTGCTCGCCGCGGACGATCTCCAGCAGCGGCAGGATCGCGACCGGGTTGAAGAAGTGGAAGCCGACGACCCGCTCGGGGTGCTTCAGCTTCGAGGCCATCTCGGTGACCGACAGGGAGGAGGTGTTGGTCGCCAGCACGCAGGTCGGCGAGACCACGTTCTCCAGGTCCGCGAAGACGGTCTGCTTGACGCCCATCTCCTCGAACACGGCCTCGATCACGAAGTCCGCGTCGGCGAAGCCGGCGGCCTTGTCGAGCGAGCCGGTGACCAGGCCCTTGAGACGGTTGGCCTTGTCCTGGCCGATCCGGCCCTTGCCGAGCAGCTTGTCGATCTCGGCGTGGACGTAGCCGACGCCCTTGTCGATGCGCTCCTGGTCGATGTCGGTGAGGACCACCGGCACCTCCAGACGGCGGGCGAACAGCAGCGCCAGCTGCGAGGCCATCAGACCGGCGCCGACGACGCCGACCTTGGTGACCGGGCGGGCCAGCGACTTGTCCGGCGCGCCGACGGGGCGCTTGGCCCGGCGCTGCACCAGGTTGAAGGCGTAGATGCCGCTGCGCAGCTCGCCGCCCATGATGAGGTCGGCCAGGGCCGCGTCCTCGGCGTCGAAACCGGCCTGGAGGTCCTGGTCCTTCACCTGGGCGATGATGTCCAGCGCCCGGTAGGCGGCGGGGGCCGCACCGTGGACCTTGGCGTCGGCGACCAGACGGCCCCAGGCGACGGCGTCGTCCCAGGCCTTGCCGCGGTCGATCTCCTCGCGCTCGACGGTCACGTCGCCCTTGAGGACACGGGCCGCCCAGAGCAGCGACTGCTCCAGGAAGTCGGCCGGCTCGAAGATCGCGTCGGCGATCCCCAGCTCGAACACGTCCTTGCCCTTGAGCTGCTTGTTCTGCGCCATCGAGTTCTCGATGATGACCTTGACGGCCTTCGCCGGGCCGATCAGGTTCGGCAGGACGGTACAGCCGCCCCAGCCGGGGACGAGGCCGAGGAAGACCTCCGGCAGCGAGAACGCCGGGACGCCCGCGGACACCGTGCGGTAGTCGCAGTGCAGGCCGACCTCGACGCCGCCGCCCATCGCCGCGCCGTTGTAGAACGCGAAGGTCGGGACGGGCAGTGCGGCGATCCGCTTGAAGACCTCGTGGCCGCCCTTGCCGATGGCCAGCGCGTCCGCGTGCTCCTTGAGCAGCTCGACGCCCTTGAGGTCGGCGCCGACCGCGAAGATGAACGGCTTGCCGGTGATCGCCGCACCGACGACGGTGCCCTCGGCGGCCTCCGCCTCGACCTGGTCCAGCGCCGCACTCAGCTTGAGCAGCGAGCCCGGGCCGAAGGTGGTCGGCTTGGTGTGGTCGAAGCCGTTGTCCAGGGTGATCAGGGCCAGCCGGCCGGCCTGCAGCGGCAGGTCCAGGTGGCGGACGTGCGCGGTGGTGACGACCTCGCCGGGGAAGAGTTCGGCGCCGCGGGTCAGCAGCTCAGTCGTGGTGCTCATGGTCACTTACCACCCTCGAAGTGCGGGTTCTCCCAGATGATGGTGCCGCCCATGCCGAAGCCGATGCACATCGTGGTGAGGCCGTAGCGGACGTCCGGGCGCTGCTCGAAGCGGCGGGCCAGCTGGTTCATCAGGCGCACGCCGGAGGAGGCCAGCGGGTGGCCGAAGGCGATCGCGCCGCCGTACGGGTTGACCCGCTCGTCGTCGTCCGCGATCCCGTAGTGGTCCAGGAAGGCCAGCACCTGGACGGCGAAGGCCTCGTTGACCTCGAAGGCCTGGATGTCGTCGATGGTCAGACCGGCCTTGGCCAGCGCCTTCTCGGTGGCCGGCACCGGGCCGATGCCCATCACCTCGGGCTCGACGCCCGCGAAGGCGTAGGAGACCATCCGCATCTTGACCGGCAGGCCGAGCTCCTCGGCCACGTCCTCGGCGGCCAGCAGCGAGGCGGTGGCGCCGTCGTTCAGACCGGCCGAGTTGCCCGCGGTGATGTTGCCGTGCGGGCGGAACGGGGTCTTCAGACCCGCCAGGCTCTCCATCGTGGTGCCCGGGCGCAGCGGCTCGTCCACGGTGGCCAGGCCCCAGCCGGTCTCGCCGACCTCGGGGTTGGTGTTGCGGATCGAGATCGGCACCAGGTCGGGCTGGATGTCGCCGTTGGCGTACGCCTTGGCGGCCTTCTCCTGCGAGCGCACGGCGTAGGCGTCGCAGCGCTCCTTGGTGATGTGCGGGAACCGGTCGTGCAGGTTCTCCGCGGTCATCCCCATGAACAGGGCGGACTCGTCGACGAGCTTCTCGGAGACGAAGCGCGGGTTCGGGTCGACGCCCTCGCCCATGGGGTGGCGGCCCATGTGCTCGACGCCACCGGCCACGACGATGTCGTACGCGCCGAAGGCGATACCGCCGGCGGTCGCGGTGACGGCGGTCAGCGCGCCGGCACACATGCGGTCGATCGAGTAGCCGGGGACGGACTTCGGCAGGCCGGCCAGCAGCGCGGCGGTGCGGCCGATCGTCAGACCCTGGTCGCCGATCTGCGTGGTGGCCGCGACGGCGACCTCGTCGATGCGCTCGACGGGCAGGTTCGGGTTCCGGCGCACGAGCTCCCGGATGCACTTGACGACCAGGTCGTCGGCGCGCGTCTCGTGGTAGATGCCCTTCGGGCCGGCCTTGCCGAACGGGGTGCGGACGCCATCGACGAAGACGACGTCCCTCGCGGTACGAGGCACGGGGGCTTCTCCTCCCAGGGACCAACAGGTTGAGGTGGGCAGGCTGCCGCCGTCCGTCGCACGAGGGGACGTGAGCGGCGCTGCTTCACCGTCATGCTACCCGCCGGTAACCAACCTGCCCAGGCCCGACGGGTGCATCTCCCCGTGTGTCCCGCAACACGTGCTGTCGCCCGCTCGCCTCCGGGCCGCTTCGGTCCGGTGCCGACGGTCGGCGCTCCCGCGCTCCTTCGTCGCTTCCTCGCTTCTCCCTCTCGGCACCGGCGCGGCCCTTCGGCTCGGGGCGGGTGTCGCCCGCTCGCCTCCGGGCCTGCTCGGGGCGGGGCCTTCGCCCCGCCCGTCTCCGGGTCGTTCCGGAGCCGGACGTGGGGGGGGGGGGGGGACACCCCCCCCGGGCGAGCACCACCCCCCCCCCCCCCCCCGCCCCACAC
>NZ_JBHXDN010000070.1:0-50666 GCF_042726075.1 Kitasatospora sp. NPDC127035
CGGTTACATTCCGAACCCGGAAGCTAAGCCTCACAGCGCCGATGGTACTGCAGGGGGGACCCTGTGGGAGAGTAGGACGCCGCCGAACAATCATTCCAAAAAGACCCCCTCCCGTTCGGGAGGGGGTCTTTTTGCGTTAACGTCTCTCCACCACGTCCAAGCCCGGTGGAGAGGCACGAACCGTTGCAGAACCTGACCCTTACCTGGGAGTCCGCCGGGGGCGCCGCGGTCGCACTCTACGGTGGCTCGTACGCGGCCGCCCGGGTCCGTCGGGGGGCGGTCTCGGCGGTCCTGCGGGAGGCCGGCACCCTGCTCGCACTGTTCGCGCTCTGGCAGCTGGTCGGGAGCCTCTCGCTGATGAGCACCGAACACGCGCTGGACCGGGCGAGCTGGATCCACCGGACGGAGCTGGCACTCGGGCTGCCGGACGAAGCGGCCTGGCAGGAGGCGGTGACGCCGTACCCGGTGCTGGTGAGGCTGGCCAACTACTACTACGCGGCGATGCACTTCACGGTGATGATCGCGGTGCTGGTCTGGGTGTTCCTGCGGCACCGCGAGCGGTACGCGTGGGTGCGGACCACCGTGGTGGTCACGACGGCGGTCTGCCTGGCCGTGCAGTTCATTCCGGTGGCCCCGCCCCGGATGCTGCCGCAGGAGGGCTTCGTGGACGTCGCGGCGGAGTACGGGCAGTCGGTGTACGGGGGAGCGGTCGCCGGGGTGGTCAAGGCGGCGCAGCTGTCGGCGATGCCGTCGGTGCACGTGGCCTGGTGCGTGCTGGTGGCGGTCGCCGTGATCAAGGTGTCGCCCAGCCCGCTGCGCTGGCTGATGCTGCTGCACCCGGTCCTGACGGTGACGGTCGTGGTCGTCACGGCCAACCACTTCTGGGCGGACGGCCTGGTGGCGGTGGCGATCCTGCTGCTGGCGTACGCGGCCCAGGCCGGTGTCGCCCGCCGGCGGGCCCGGCGCGAGGCTGCGGTGCGGTCCGCGGCCGAGCCGGAGCGGGTGTCCGCGGGCGGTTGAGCCGTCGCCGGGCAGCAGCGTCGCCCCGGCGGCGGTGGCGGCCGGGGCGACGGCGGGCGGGGGTGAAGCGTGATGTGCCGGTGGGCCGGGCCCCGTGGGGGGTGGGTCCGGACCACCGGCACCCCTGCCGTTACTTGACGGGCAGGGCGTCCCGGCCCCACGCGCTGTTGGTCAGCGACGCGGTGGCCCAGTACCAGGCCGTCAGCCCGGAGGCTGCTGCGACCCAGCCGGCGGCCTTGGCGAGGCCTCCGGAGGTGTTGAAGACGGCGAGGGCGGAGAGCAGCAGCGAGACCGTCAGCAGACCGTAGACGGCCCGGCTGAACAGTCCTGCGTTCCAACTGGCCGCGGTGAGGGTGAGCGCGAGCAGGGCCCACAGGAGCAGGAACAGGCCGGCCGCGTTCTTGTGGGCGCCGGAGGCCGTGGACCAGGTGGCCCAGAAGGCACCGAGGCTGGTGAAGGCGGTGCCGGTGAAGCCCTCGCCGCCGCGGAACTGCCAGAGACCGGCGATGAAGAGGGTGAGACCGCCGACGACGTGGGCGAGACGGGCCGAGTCCCCTACGGCGGTGCCGCTGAAGATGCCGGTGGAGAGGAGGCCGTAGGCGAGGAGAGTCAGGCCGAGTGCGAGGTAACCGAGGTTACCCGCGTCGGCGCCGGTTGAGCGGGCGTTCAGTGCCCCGGTAGCTTCGTTGCTCACCGGAGGCTCCTTTCACTCTGGGCGCGCGCAGGGCGCAGTGAACTCGGGTGAGTTTCGATGAGGTGGATGCGCGCGATCGCGCCGAGGGCGCACGGCTGGAGCGTGCGACGGCTGCGATCAGAATGCTGGGCCAGCGGAGAGCCGCTGGTCACGTCCCCGCCGGGGGATTCCCCGGTGAGATCGGTGTACCCAGGGTGAGCGGGCTTGTACCCTTGTGAATCGCACAATTTGTGACGCCGTCAGCCAGGGATCGTTCACCGTCCGACAGAACCCGAACCCGGCCCGGACCCGAGCCCGGGTGGGGCTCAGGCGGTGCGCTGGGTGGGGACCCGCAGGGTGAGGATCGCCATGTCGTCGGACGGCGGCTCGGGGGCGAACCGCTCGACCGCCCGCTGCACCCGCATCGCGACCGCGCCCGCGGTCAGCCCGGTGCAGCCGGTGAGCACCTCGGCGAGGCCGTCGTCGCCCAGCATCCGCCGGCCCTCACGGCGTTCGGTGACGCCGTCGGTGACACACAGCAGGACCTCGCCGGGCAGGAGCACCAGGCGCTCGGCGGTGAGTTCGAGGTCCTCCATGACGCCGAGCAGCGGCTGCGGGGTCGCGGCGCGGTCGACCTGGCCGTCGGTGCGCAGGCGGAGCGGCAGCGGGTGGCCGGCGCAGACCAGGGAGAGCTCGGTGCTGCCGTCCGGAAGGGGCGTCAGCTCGCCGTACAGCAGGGTGAGGAAGCGGCTGCGCGAACCCTCGTCCAGGATGGCGGTGTTGAGCCGGCTGAGCACCTGCGGGGCGTCCAGGCCCTCGCGGGCGAGCAGGCGCAGCGAGTGCCGGGCGAGGCCGGTGACGGAGGCTGCCTCCGGGCCGGTGCCGCAGACGTCGCCGATGGCGAAGCCGTAGGTGCCCTCGCGGATCGGGAAGAGGTCGTAGAAGTCGCCGCCGACCTCGTTGCCCTCGCCGGCCGCCTGGTAGTAGACGTCCACCTCGACGCCCGGGATCTCCGGCAGGTCCGGTGGCAGCAGGCTGCGCTGGAGGGCCTGGCTGGTGGCGGTGCGCTCGGAGTAGAGGCGGGAGTTGTCGAGGGCGAGGGCGGCCCGGCGGGAGAGGTCCTCGGCGAGTTCGAGGACCTCCTGGCGGAACCGGACACCGGTCGGGGTGCCGAGGACGAACAGGCCGATCACGCGGTTGCGGGCGGTCAGCGGCAGGACGACCGTCTCGCCCAGGAGCCCGGACAGGTCGGGGCTGTCGGCGAGTCCGTTGCCGCGCGCGGTGTCGGTCGGCGCGGTCCAGAAGCGGGCTCCGTGGGTGGGGCCGGCGTCGGGCGCGGGGGTCTTGTCGAGCAGGGCGCGCAGCGGGTCGATGCGGTCCTCGTCCTCGTGCAGGACGAAGGCGAGCGAGGCCGCGGCGCCGTGGTCGCCGTTGGTGTAGACGGCGCACCAGGAGGAGAGGGTGGGGACGGCCATCTGCGCCATCAGGGCGAGGGTCTGCTCGTGTTCCAGGGTGCCGGCCAGCAGGTCGGAGGCCTCGACGAGGAAGGAGAGCGAGCCGCGGCGCAGCCGTTCGAGTTCGGTGAGCCGGGTGGACTCGACGGCCAGGGCGAGCCGGTCGGCGGCGAACTGCAGGCGGAGCGCGTCCTCGTTGTCGTACCGGCCGGGTGCGGCGGTGGCGATGCCGAGCGAGCCGATGAGCCGGCCCTCGACCTTGAGCGGGACGGTGAGCAGGGAGCGCATGCCGCTGCCGCCGAGGACGGGCAGGCCGGTGGGCCGGGAGGCGAGGTCCTCGTGGACGGAGGGGAGGCGGGGCGAGTCGTAGCGGTTGCCGGTGTCGACCGGGAACCGGCTGTGCCGGCGGTGGCCGGAGGTGAGTCCGGTGGCGGCGCGGACCTCGAACTCGGTCTCGTCGTCGGTGGTGAGCAGCAGGTAGGCCGCGTCGGCGTCGAGCAGGTCGCGGGCGCGTTCGACGGTGTGCTGGAGCATGGTGTCGAGGTCCTCGCCGGAGCCGAGGCCGGCCAGCAGGTCGAGGCGGGCGGCGGTCTCGGGCTTCTCGCCGGGCAGGGCCCGGGCGGGGGAGCGCAGGACGGCGCGGTCGTCGTCGAGGACGAGCAGGCAGAGCGCGGAGGGTGTGCCGTCGGTGTCGCGGAGGCGGACCTGGACGCCGTAGACGTCGACGGTGGAGCCGTCGGCGCGGCGCAGGGCGTAGCCGCCCTCCCACCGGGCGAGGCGGAGGGTGGCGGCGAGGCCGAGCCCGGGGGTCTGGGGCCAGACGGCGAGGTCGGCCCAGGGACGGCCGAGCACGGTGTCGGCGGGGTGCTGGAAGAGCGCCTCGGCGTCGGGGTTCCAGGCGAGGACGCGGCCGTCGTCGTCGAGCTGGACCACGGCGACGTGGACCGGGCCGCTGCTGCTGGGCAGTTCGCTGCCGGGGGTGGCGGGGACGGCGTAGCGGGTGCCGGCGACGTGGGCGGGAAGGGCGAGGCGGAACCAGACGGTCTTGCGGCCGGCGCCGTACTCGACGCCCCAGCGTTCGGCGAGGGCGGCGCACATCAGCAGGCCGCGGCCGCCCTCGCCGTCGGGGTCGGCGTAGTGGTCGGAGGCGGTGGCCGGGACGTCGGCGAACGTGGGCAGGCCGCGTTCGGGGTGGTGGTCGGTGACCTCGATCCGGACGGTGTCCGCCTCGCGCAGGCAACAGACCTCGGCGGCGGTGCCGGCGTGGACGACGGCGTTGGTGACGAGTTCGCTGACCAGCACCACGGCGTCGTCGACGACCTCGGGCAGGCCCCAGCCCAACAGGGCGTCGCGGACGAACGAGCGGGCGGCGGAGGCCGACCGACCCACCGGTTCGAAGGTGGCGGCTGCGCGCGCGGTGACCACGTTGCCACGTCTCCTCTGCTCTGGCCCTGGCTGTCCGGTGTGCGGCGCCGGCTCGCGGTGTGCGCCGACGGGGTGGGCGGCGGCTCGGGGCGGGGCGCGGCCCGGTGCAGCGCTCCACCCTACTTTCCGCTTGGTTCCCCGTGGGGGCGGGGCGTCGAAACAGGCACCGGAGGGTGATTCTGACCACCTGTTTCGGCCGGGGCGGTACCAACCGAGCGCAACCGGCCTTATACCCGGCGCGAGTACTGCCAGACTGGGGGGTCCGCGGTGTCCGGTCCGAGCAGTACGGTCGTTGCGGGTGCCGGTGGTCCGCGTGCGGGTCACCGGGACGTCACCGGGACGGTACCCGGTGCCGGGCCCGTCCGGGGCGCGGTCGCGCGGTGCCGGACAGTTCACCATTTGGGAGGGGCCCGTTGAGTTCGGCCACCAAGGACGCAACCGGTACGACGCCGCCCGCCCAGCGTGGCGGACGCTCCGGGGCCGCGCCGCGGAGCGCGGCCGGCCGGCGTGCCAATCACAGCCGCGGTGCCGAGCCGGCCGAGCTGCGCAAGCTCCTGTCGGCGCTGACGGCGATGCGCGACGGCAACTTCCGGCGCCGGCTGACGGTGCCGGGGGACGGTCCGCTGGCGGAGATCGCCGCGGTGTTCAACGAGGTCGCCGAGCGGAACCAGCACCTGACGGGTGAACTCGCGCGGGTGCGGCGTGCGGTGGGCCGGGAGGGCCGGCTGAACGAGCGGCTGGAGACCGGTGCGGGCGAGGGCGCCTGGATGGCGGCGGTCGACAACTGCAACGCGCTGATCGACGACCTGGCGCGGCCGATGGCCGAGGTGGGCCGGGTGCTGGCGTCGATCGCCGAGGGCGACCTGGACCAGAAGATGGAGCTGCGCTCGCTGCACAGCAACGGGGTGAGTCACCCGCTGCGCGGCGAGTACCTGAAGATCGGGCGGACGGTCAACGGGCTGGTGGACCAGCTGTCGGAGTTCACCGACGAGGTGACCCGGGTGGCCCGGGAGGTCGGTACCGAGGGCAAGCTCGGCGGCCAGGCCAAGGTGCGCAGCGTGTCCGGCAGCTGGAAGGACCTCGCGGACTCGGTCAACACCATGGCCGGCCGGCTGACCGCGCAGGTGCGGAACATCGCGCAGGTGACCACGGCGGTGGCCAAGGGCGACCTCTCCCGCAAGGTGACGGTCGAGGTGGCCGGCGAGATGCTGGAGCTGAAGAACACCGTCAACACGATGGTGGACCAGCTGAACGGCTTCGCGGCGCAGGTGACCGGGGTGGCCCGGGACGTGGGGACGGAGGGCCGGCTCGGGGGCCAGGCGCAGGTGCCGGGCGTCGCCGGGGTCTGGCGCGACCTCACCGACTCCGTGAACTTCATGGCCGACAACCTGACCGGCCAGGTCCGCAGCATCGCGCAGGTGACGACGGCGGTGGCGCGCGGCGACCTCTCGCAGAAGATCGAGGTGGACGCGCGCGGCGAGATGCTGGAGCTCAAGAGCACCATCAACACGATGGTGGACCAGCTCTCCGGCTTCGCCGAGCAGGTGACCCGGGTGGCCCGTCAGGTGGGCACCGAGGGTCGGCTCGGGGGTCAGGCGCAGGTACCCGGCGCGGCCGGGGTCTGGCGGGACCTGACCGACAACGTCAACTTCATGGCGAACAACCTCACCGATCAGGTGCGGAACATCGCGCAGGTGACCACCGCGGTCGCCCGGGGCGACCTGTCGCAGAAGATCCAGGTGGACGCGCAGGGCGAGATCCTGGAGCTGAAGAACACCATCAACACGATGGTGGACCAGCTGAGCGCCTTCGCCGACGAGGTGACGCGGGTCGCCCGGGACGTCGGCACCGAGGGCATCCTCGGCGGCCAGGCGAGCGTGCCCGGGGTGTCCGGCACCTGGAAGGACCTGACCAACAGCGTCAACCTGATGGCCAACAACCTGACCAGCCAGGTCCGCAACATCGCCGAGGTGACCACGGCGGTGGCGCTCGGGGACGTCTCGAAGAAGATCACCGTCGATGCGCGCGGGGAGATCCTGGAGCTGGTCACCACCGTGAACACCATGGTGGACCAGCTGTCGGCGTTCGCCGACGAGGTCACCCGGGTGGCGCGCGAGGTGGGTACGGAGGGGATCCTGGGCGGCCAGGCCCGGGTGCGCGGGGTGTCGGGCATCTGGAAGGACCTGACCGACAACGTGAACTTCATGGCGTCGAACCTGACGGGCCAGGTGCGGAACATCGCCGAGGTGGCGTCCGCCGTGGCCCGCGGTGACCTCTCCAAGAAGATCACCATCGAGGCCCAGGGCGAGGTCGCGGCGCTGGCCGGGACGCTCAACACGATGGTCGACCAGCTGTCCGCGTTCGCGGTCGAGGTGACCAGGGTGGCGCGCGAGGTGGGCACCGACGGCACCCTGGGCGGTCAGGCGAGCGTGCCGGGGGTGGCCGGGATCTGGAAGGACCTGACCGACAACGTCAACCTGATGGCCAACAACCTGACGGGCCAGGTGCGGAACATCGCGCTGGTGATCACGGCGGTGGCCCGCGGCGACCTGTCGCAGAAGATCGACGTCGACGCGCGGGGCGAGTTCCTGGAGCTGAAGACCAGCATCAACACCATGGTCGACCAGCTGGGCTCGTTCGCCGACGAGGTCACCCGGGTCGCCCGCGAGGTGGGCACCGACGGGCGGCTCGGCGGCCAGGCCCGCGTGCCGGGCGTGGACGGCACCTGGCAGGACCTGACCGAGTCGGTCAACGAGCTGGCCAACAACCTGACCCGGCAGGTGCGCGCGATCGCGCAGGTCGCCACCGCCGTGACCAGGGGCGACCTGTCGCTGCGGATCGACGTGGACGCCGCCGGGGAGCTCGACGAGCTCAAGGACAACATCAACCAGATGATCGCCAACCTGCGCGAGACCACCCGCACCAACCAGGAGCAGGACTGGCTCAAGACCAACCTGGCCCGGATCTCCGGCCTGTTGCAGGGCCGCCGGGACCTGGAGGCGGTCGCCTCGCTGATCATGACCGAGCTCACCCCGGTGGTCTCGGCCCAGCACGGCGCCTTCTTCCTCGCCCAGCCGGCCGGGCGCACGGCGGAGCTGATCACCGAGGACGACGACGAGAACGACACCGTGCTGCGGCTGATCGGCAGCTACGGCTACCAGCGGCGGGCGATGCCGACCACCTTCCGTCCCGGCGAGTCGCTGATCGGCCAGGCGGCGGTGGAGAAGCGGGCGATCATCCTCAAGGAGGCCCCGCCCGGGTACCTGAAGATCGCCTCGGGCCTCGGCGAGGCCTCGCCGGCCCACATCGTGGTGCTGCCGGTGCTGTTCGAGGGCAGGCTGCTGGGCGTGATCGAACTGGCCACCTTCAGCTCGTTCACCACCGTCGCACTGGACTTCCTCAACCAGATCGCCGACCTGATCGGCGTCACCGTCAACACCATCAGCGTCAACACCAAGACCGAGGGCCTGCTGTTGGAGTCCCAGCGGCTGACCGCCGAACTCTCGATGCGGTCCGCCGAGTTGGAGGCGCGTCAGGAGGAGCTGGAGCGCACCAACGAGGAGTTGCAGGAGAAGGCCGAGCAACTCGCCCAGCAGAACCGGGACATCGAGATCAAGAACAGCGAGATCGAGGAGGCCCGGCAGGTGCTGGAGGAGCGGGCCGAACAGCTCGCGCTGGCCTCCCGGTACAAGAGCGAGTTCCTCGCCAACATGTCGCACGAGCTGCGCACCCCGCTCAACTCGCTGCTGATCCTCGCCAAGCTGCTCTCCGACAACAACGAGGGCAACCTCTCGCCGAAGCAGGTCGAGTTCGCCGACACCATCCACGGCGCCGGATCGGACCTGCTCCAGCTGATCAACGACATCCTCGACCTCTCCAAGGTCGAGGCCGGGAAGATGGACGTCCGGCCGGCCCGGATCGCGCTGGTCCAGCTGGTCGACTACGTGGAGGCCACCTTCCAGCCGGTCGCGCTGGACAAGAACCTGGAGTTCGGGGTCCGGGTCTCGCCGGCCCTCCCGGTCACCCTGCACACCGACGAGCAGCGGCTCCAGCAGGTGCTGCGCAACCTGATCTCCAACGCGGTGAAGTTCACCGACGCGGGCGCCGTCGACTTCTCGATCACCCCGGCCGGCCCGGACGTCCCGCAGCACGTGCGGGAGCGGCTGCTGGAGGCCGGGGCGATCCAGGGGCCGGACGACCCGCTGATCGCCTTCGCGGTCTCCGACACCGGCATCGGCATCCCGGACAACAAGCTGCGGGAGATCTTCGAGGCGTTCAAGCAGGCCGACGGCACCACCAGTCGCAAGTACGGCGGCACCGGTCTCGGACTGTCGATCAGCCGGGAGATCGCCCGGCTGCTCGGCGGCGAGATCCACGCCGAGAGCGAGCTCGGCAAGGGATCCACCTTCACGCTGTACCTGCCGCTGCGCAGTGAGGCTCCGGAGGCCGTTCCCGGGGCCGGCCAGATGCCGCGAGCCGCGGTGGGGGTGACCCCCGCCGGGACGCCGGTGCCGGTCGGCGAGAACCCGGCCGACCACTGGGCCCAGGAGGTGCGCGAGCTGGCCGAGGTCCGCCGCCGGGGCGCGGTCGAACGCCGCCGCGCCGCGGCCCTGGAGTCGCTGCCCGCCGAGGGCAGGTCCGCCGGCGGCCGTCCGGTCGAGCCCGTTCCGACGATCCGCCACTCGGCCCGGGTGGACACCCGGTTCGACGGCGAGCAGGTGCTGATCGTGGACGACGACGTCCGCAACGTCTTCGCGCTCACCAGCGTGCTGGAGCAGCACGGCCTGACGGTGCTGTACGCGGAGAACGGCCGCGAGGGCATCGAGATGCTGGAGCAGCACGAGAACGTGGCGCTGGTCCTGATGGACATCATGATGCCGGAGATGGACGGCTACGCGACCACCGAGGCGATCCGCCGGATGCCGCAGTTCGCCGGCCTGCCGATCATCGCGCTGACCGCCAAGGCCATGAAGGGCGACAAGGAGAAGTCCCTGGAGGCCGGTGCCACCGATCACATCACCAAGCCGGTGGAGACCGACCACCTGCTCGCGGTGATGCACGAGTGGCTGACCGCCCGGAGGCGGTAGGCGGCATGTCGGGGGCGTGAACTCCGTGATTCGCTCCGGGGTTCACGCCGTGGCGGCGGGCGGTTTGCTGGCGGGGAGGGGCGGGAACCGGGTAGGGTCACCGATCGTTGCGAACAGTGACCGGGCGGCGACTCGCTGGTGAGCGTGCGCCGGTGCACTGTGTGCGTGCCGTTCCGGAACCAGACGCGACGGAGCGATGTGCCGGGCGAGGGGGTGCGGCTAGCATGACCGGGGTAGTGGTGGGCAGTACGCGGGTGCCTTCCCCAGGTAGGCAAGCGACAGGAGGGCGCGTCGTGATGCAGAAGGCGAAGATCCTCCTGGTCGACGACCGACCGGAGAACCTTCTCGCGCTGGAGGCGATCCTCTCGGCGCTGGACCAGACCCTGGTCCGGGCGGCCTCGGGTGAGGAGGCGCTCAAGGCGCTGCTCACCGACGACTTCGCGGTGATCCTGCTGGACGTGCAGATGCCCGGGATGGACGGCTTCGAGACGGCCGCCCACATCAAGCGGCGCGAGCGCACCCGGGACATCCCGATCATCTTCCTGACCGCGATCAACCACGGGCCGCACCACACCTTCCGCGGCTACGCGGCCGGTGCGGTCGACTACATCTCCAAGCCCTTCGACCCGTGGGTGCTGCGCGCCAAGGTCTCGGTCTTCGTCGACCTGTACATGAAGAACTGCCAGCTCAAGGAGCAGGCGGCACTGCTCAGGCTCCAGCTGGAGGCGAGCGGCGCCGAGCCGGCCCTCGGCGGTGCGCTGCTGGGCGAGCTGTCGGCGCGGCTGGCGTCGGTGGAGGAGCAGGCCGAGGCGCTGACCAAGCAGCTGGACGGCACCGAGGACAGCGGGGTGGCGGCCACGGCGGCGCACCTGGAGCGCAAGCTGGCCGGCCTGCGGCGCGCGCTGGACGCCCTGCGCCCCGGCGCCGACTAGGAAGCCCCGGGCGCGGCGTCGAGAGTGCCGCGCCGTTCCTTCTTCCGGGTGAACCGCGACCGGGGTGACGGTGTGTCTGCGACACGTTCCGCCGCCCCGGTACGACGACATGGGCACAGGTCGCGGACCCCGGTAGGCTGCTGACCCATGGCCACACGCACGCCCGGAAGCGCGGCACGCAACCCGAGCCCGGGACCGTCCAAGAAGGCCGCGGCGAAGGCTCCGGCCAAGGCGCCGGTGAAGAAGGCGGCCGCCAAGAAGGCCGCCCCGGCGAAGAAGACGGCGGCCAAGCCGGCCGCCGCGCCGCCCCCCGCGCCCAGGCCGATACTCTTCCGCGCCGTGCGCGCCGTCTGGCTCGGCACGGCCCACGGCATCGGCGCGGTCTTCCGCGGGTTCGGCGACGGGGCCAAGAACCTGGACCCGGCCCACCGCAAGGACGGCGTCGGCCTGCTGCTGCTCGCGCTCGCCCTGGTCACGGCGGCCGGGACCTGGTTCAGCCCGCAGGGCTGGCTGGGCGAGGCCGCCACCAACGTGGTCTCCGGCCTGTTCGGCCGGCTCGACGTGCTGGTGCCGTTCCTGCTGGCCGTGGTCGGGGTCAGGCTGATGCGCCACCCGGAGCTGCCGGAGGCCAACGGGCGGATCATGATCGGTCTGACCACCCTGCTGATCGGCGTGCTGGGACTGGTCCACATCGGCTGCGGCGCCCCCATGATGGGCAGCGGGGCGACCAGGATAAGGACGGCCGGCGGGATCGTCGGCTGGGCCGCCTCCACCCCGATGATGGCCGCCGCCGGGCCCGCGCTCGCGGTGCCGCTGCTCCTGCTGCTCGCCTTCTTCGGCCTGCTGGTCACGACCGCCACCCCGGTCAACCGGATCGGTGAGCGGGTGCGCGGCGTCGGCGTCCGGCTTGGCGTGGTCGAGCCCGGTCCCCAGGACGAAGTCTCCGGGGGGCGTACGCCGGAGCGCGAGCACTCCACCGAGCCGCCGGAGGACGCCGACCCGTCGGCGCTGCCCTTCACGGTGGACACCGAGGGTGACGGCGCCGTCGACGAGGTGGGCGCCCGCCGGCGCCGCCGACGGCGCAAGCCGGCCGAGGAACAGGCCGCGGAGCCGGACCCCTTCGCGAAGGAGGCCGTCGACCCGTACGCGACCCGGGACCTCGCCGCCGGGGCCGCCGCCGACCTGGACGGCGCATTGGTCTACGGCGTGCCCGCCTCCTCGGCGGTGGCGGACATGATGCACCAGGTGCAGGACCGCACCGCCCTGCCGGAGGAGCCCGCGGTCCCGGCAGCCCGCACCGGCGGCCTCGCCGCCGCCGAGGAGCACGGCGCGGCGCCGGTCCGGATGGAGCAGCTCCAGCTCTCCGCCGGCCTCACCTACTCGCTCCCCCCGCTCGACCTGCTGGAGCGTGGCGGCCCGGCCAAGGCCCGCAGCGCCCTCAACGACGAAGTGGTCGCCCAGCTCACCGTGGTCTTCGCCGAGTTCAAGGTGGACGCCCGGGTCACCGGCTTCACCCGGGGCCCGACGGTCACCCGCTACGAGGTCGAGCTCGGCCCGGCGGTCAAGGTCGAGCGGATCACCGCGCTCGGCAAGAACATCGCGTACGCGGTGGCCAGCCCGGACGTGCGGATCATCAGCCCGATCCCGGGCAAGTCGGCCGTCGGCATCGAGATCCCGAACCGGGACCGCGAGATGGTCAACCTCGGCGACCTGCTGCGCTCGCGCACCGCCGCCGAGGACACCCACCCGCTGGTCGTCGGCATGGGCAAGGACGTCGAGGGCCACACCGTGACGGCCAACCTCGCCAAGATGCCGCACATCCTGGTGGCCGGTGCGACCGGCGCCGGCAAGTCGTCCTGCATCAACTGCCTGATCACCTCGGTGCTGGCCCGCGCCACCCCGGACGAGGTGCGGATGGTGCTGGTCGACCCCAAGCGGGTCGAGCTCACGGCGTACGAGGGCATCCCGCACCTGATCACGCCCATCATCACCAACCCGAAGAAGGCCGCCGAGGCCCTCCAGTGGGTGGTGCGCGAGATGGACATGCGGTACGACGACCTCGCCGCGTACGGCTTCCGGCACGTGGACGACTTCAACGCGGCGGTCCGGGCCGGCACGGTCACCCCACCGCTCGGCAGCGAGCGCGAGCTGACCCCGTACCCGTACCTGCTGGTGATCGTCGACGAGCTGGCCGACCTGATGATGGTCGCCCCGCGGGACGTCGAGGACTCGGTGGTCCGGATCACCCAGCTCGCCCGAGCGGCCGGCATCCACCTGGTGCTGGCCACCCAGCGGCCGTCGGTGGACGTCGTCACCGGGCTGATCAAGGCCAACGTGCCGTCCCGGCTGGCGTTCGCCACCTCGGCGATGGCGGACTCCCGGGTCATCCTGGACCAGCCCGGCGCGGAGAAGCTGATCGGCAAGGGCGACGCGCTGTTCCTTCCGATGGGTGCGAGCAAGCCCATCCGGATGCAGGGCGCGTTCGTCACCGAGGCGGAGATCGCCGCAGTGGTGAACCACTGCAAGGACCAGCTGACCGCCGTCTACCGGGACGACGTGACGGTCGGCGGCGGGCCGAAGAAGGAGATCGACGAGGAGATCGGCGACGACCTGGACCTGCTGATCCAGGCCGCCGAGCTGGTGGTCTCCACGCAGTTCGGGTCCACCTCGATGCTCCAGCGCAAGCTGCGGGTCGGCTTCGCCAAGGCCGGGCGGCTGATGGACCTGATGGAGTCGCGGGGGATCGTCGGCCCGAGCGAGGGCTCCAAGGCCCGCGACGTGCTGGTGAAGCCGGACGAGCTGGACGGGGTCATCGTCACCATCCGGGGGTGACGGACCGCCCGGGCGGAGCAGCGGGCACCCACCGGTTCCGCGCCGCTCCGCACCCCGGGAACCCGGTCGCCGCGGGGGCCGTCGCCCCTCGCCGGTCCGGCCCGTCCGAGGGGTGTTCACCCGTTCGGAGAGGGGTAGGCGAGCGGTGCGGAACCGATCGGGTGCGTACCGCGTCCCATGAGCCACACCGGATGCGCGGCCGGGAGCGGGCGCTCCGGCGGCGGTGACCCCCCGTACTGACGGGCGGTCAGTGCACGCCCGGCCCCGCGTCGGGCCGGCCGCGCGCATTCGGGCCTGTTCCGCTTGAGAAACGATCCGCCCCCGCCCCTAGACTGTTCCCCAGCAGGTGGCCCACCGCTCGAAAGGCGTGCACCGTGACCATCGGCAAGTCCCCCGACCGCGAGAACGCCCCGTCGTCCGCGCCGCCCCCCGGCGCGGCGGAACAGACGGCCGATGCGCCGAGCATCGGCCGGGTGCTGTCCGCCGCCCGGATCGAGGCCGGACTCACGGTGGATCAGGTGAGTACCGCCACCCGGGTCCGGGTGCCACTCGTGCATGCCATCGAAGAGGACGACTTCGACCGGTGCGGCGGCGACTTCTACGCCCGCGGCCACATCCGCTCGATCGCCCAGGTCGTCGGTGTGGACGGCGAGGCGCTGGTCGCCCGGTACGACGCCGACCACGGTGGCTCCCCGGCCTCCCGGCGGCCCACCCAGCTGATCGAGAGCGGCCCGATCAAGGTCCCGGGTCGCGGTCGGCCGAACTGGACGGCGGCGATGGTCGCGGCGATCGTCGCGGTCGTCGGGCTGATCGGCTTCAACCTGGTCAGCGGCAAGACCGGCGGCAGCACGACCACCGGCTCGGCCAGCGCCCCGCTGCCCGCCGGCTCCGGCACCGGTTCGGTCGCCCCGGCGGCCCCCGTGCCGACCCCGGCCGTGCAGCCGCCCGCGCCGGTGCCCAGCGCCGCCGCGATCGCCGCCGCCCCGGCCGACAAGGTCACCGTGAAGCTGGTCGCCGAGAAGGACACCAGCTGGGTCTCGGCGGTCGACGGCAACGGGAAGTCGCTGTACCAGAACAACATCGAGGAAGGTCAGGACCAGACCTTCACCGACCCCAAGCAGATCAAGTTGGTGATCGGCAACGCCGGCGCCGTGCACGTGTACGTCAACGGCAAGGACCTCGGCCCGGCGGGCAAGAACGGCCAGGTGGTGCACGTCACGTACACCCCGGGCGACCCGCAGGCGGGCTGATCGCAGGGGGCGTCCGGCCCGGTCCGGACCCCGTGAACCGAGGCGCGCGGCCTCCGGGGCGAACGGCTCCGGCGGCCGCGCGTTAATCTTGGCCCTATGCCTGAACGCCGTACTGTCGCCCTTGTCACGCTCGGATGCGCCCGCAACGAGGTGGACTCCGAGGAACTCGCCGGGCGACTGGAAGCCGACGGCTGGTTGCTCGTGGACGACGCCGCCGAAGCCGACGTCGCCGTCGTCAACACCTGTGGCTTCGTCGAGGCCGCCAAGAAGGACTCCGTCGACGCCCTGCTGGAGGCCAACGACCTCAAGGGCCACGGCCGCACCCAGGCGGTCGTCGCGGTCGGCTGCATGGCCGAGCGGTACGGCAAGGAGCTGGCCGACGCCCTGCCCGAGGCGGACGGCGTGCTCGGCTTCGACGACTACTCGGACATCTCCGACCGCCTGCAGACCATCCTCTCCGGCGGCCACCACGCCCCGCACATCCCCCGCGACCGCCGCAAGCTGCTGCCGCTGAGCCCGGTCGAGCGGCAGTCCGCCGCCGCCGAGGTCGCCCTGCCCGGCCACGGGGCCCCCGAGGACCTCCCTGAGGGCCTCGCCCCGGCCTCCGGGCCGCGCACCCTGCGCAAGCGGCTGGACGACAGCCCGGTGGCCTCCGTCAAGCTCGCCTCCGGCTGCGACCGGCGGTGCTCGTTCTGCGCGATCCCGGCCTTCCGCGGCTCGTTCATCTCGCGCCGTCCCTCCGACGTGCTGCACGAGGCCCAGTGGCTGGCCGAGCAGGGCGTCCGCGAGGTGGTCCTGGTCAGCGAGAACAACACCTCGTACGGCAAGGACCTCGGGGACATCCGGCTGCTGGAGACGCTGCTCACCGAGATCTCGGAGACCGACGGCGTCGAGCGGGTCCGGGTCTCCTACCTGCAGCCCGCCGAGATGCGCCCCGGGCTGATCGACGCGATGACCGGCACCGAGGGCGTGGTGCCCTACTTCGACCTCTCGTTCCAGCACTCGGCCCCGGCGGTGCTCCGCCGGATGCGCCGCTTCGGCTCCACCGACCAGTTCCTGGAGCTGCTCGGGACGATCCGCTCCAAGGCCCCGCAGGCCGGCGCCCGGTCGAACTTCATCGTCGGCTTCCCCGGCGAGAGCGAGGCGGACTTCGCCGAGCTGGAACGGTTCGTCACGCACGCCGGGCTGGACGCGATCGGCGTCTTCGGTTACTCCGACGAGGACGGCACCGAGGCCGCAGGCTTCGAGGACAAGCTGTCCGAGGACGTGGTCGCGGACCGGCTGGCCCGGCTCAGCAGGCTCGCCGAGGAGATGACCGCCCAGCGTGCCGAGCAGCGGATCGGCACCGAGATCGAGGTGCTGGTCGAGTCGGTCGACGGCGACCTGGTCGAGGGCCGCGCGGCCCACCAGGCGCCCGAGACGGACGGTCTCACCACGCTCACCGGCGTCGAGCGCCCCGAGGTGGGCGGGTTCTACCGCGCCCGGGTGGTCGCCAGCGAGGGCGTCGACCTGGTCGCCGAGGCGCTGGAGCAGGTGCGCGTCCGCCGGGCACCCGGAGCAGGGGAATGACCCACGGGCCCGGCGCCCCGGCCGCGGCCCACCCGGGCAGACCGGAGGCCGCGGTGCCCCCGGAGCCGGGGATCTGGAACATCGCCAACATGCTCACGATGCTCCGGCTGCTGCTGGTGCCGGTCTTCGTGACGCTGCTCTTCGCCGACGGCGGCCACGACCCCAAGTGGCGCTCGGTCGCCTGGGCGTCCTTCGCCGTCGCGATGATCACCGACCTGTTCGACGGGGAGCTGGCCCGCCGCAAGGGCCTGGTCACCGACTTCGGCAAGATCGCCGACCCGATCGCCGACAAGACGATCATGGGCGCGGCGCTGATCGGCCTCTCGGTGCTGGGCGACCTGCCGTGGTGGATCACCGTGGTGATCCTGGCCCGCGAACTCGGCATCACGCTGATGCGGTTCTGGGTGATCCGCTTCGGCGTGATCCCGGCCAGCCGGGGCGGCAAGCTGAAGACGCTCACCCAGGGCATCGCGGTCGGCATGTACGTCCTGGAACTCACCGGCTGGCTGGCCACCGCCCGGGCCCTGCTGATGGGGCTCGCGGTGCTGCTGACCGTCGGTACCGCGCTGGACTACGTCGGCCAGGCGCTGCGGCTGCGCCGTGAGGGCCTCGCGGCGGCCCGTACGGAGCGCTGAGACCCCGGACGGAGTGCCGCGGCCCCGCCGGCGACGGTTCCCGTCCCGGCGGGGCCGTTCCGACTTTTGCCGGTCGAGGCGGGGGGCTGCGGGGGCTGCCGGGCGCACAATGGCGGGTACTCCGGGGCGGGCCCGGGGGGTGCGAGGGAGGGACGTCGGGATGAGTGGCAGAGCTGCGACGGACGGCAGAACCGACTCAGTGACGGCCGCCGGGGGCGGGCAGGCGGTGCCCGGGCAGTCCGGGGACGCGGGGCGGTCCGGGCAGTCCGGGCCCGGACCGGTGCCCGGTGGGCGGGCCGCGGACGGGCCGGCGGACCGGGGGCCGACGGACTGCGGGTCTGCGGTCGGCGGGTCTGCGGTCGGCGGGTCGGCGGACCAGGGACCGGCGGACTACGGGCTGGCGGAGCGGGCGCACGCCGCACTGCGGGCCGAGGGCGGGACGGTGGCCGTCGCCGAGTCGCTGACCGGCGGGCTGCTGGCGGCCGCGCTGGTGGACGTCCCGGGGGCGTCCACCACCTTCCGGGGCTCGGTGACCGCGTACGCGACCGAGCTGAAGGCCTCGGTGCTCGGGGTCGACGAGGGCCTGCTGGAGGTCAACGGGCCGGTCCACCCGGTGGTCGCCCGGCAGATGGCCGAGGGCGTACGGAAGTTGCTGGGTGCCACCTACGGGGTCGCGACGACCGGGGTGGCCGGTCCGGACCCGCAGGACGGACAGGCGGTGGGCACGGTGTACCTCGCGGTCGCCGGCCCCGGGGGAAGTCTGGTCACTTCGCCACGGTTGTCGGGAGAGCGTGCCACAATCCGTCACGGGGCGGTGACCGCCGCTCTGGAGCTGCTCGTCGGGCGGCTTCCGTCCGGTACGCCCACGCACTGAGTCCTCGTCCGCCGCCGCTCCCGCCGCTCGCCCGACGTCCCGCAGCGGCGGTGCCGTCGAGGTGCCGCCGCAGCGCCGCCGGTTCCGTCCGCCGAGATCTCCACCGAACCGAGATCTGCCGAACTGGCGTACGGGCATCGTGCGGCTGGAGGATCGTGTTACATCAGTGGGCCCGGATGGGCAGAAACCAGGTGGCGAACGAGTGGCGCGGCGGTAGCCGGGTGCCGCCCGGAGGGTACGACGAGGTGCCCGCAGACCCGGGTGCGACACCGAAATTGGGGAGGGGACAGCCTTGCAGCCCAGAGTGAACACGACCATGGTCCCCGCACGCGAAGCGGGCAAGGCGGTACGGTGGGGGCGTGACATCTCGATCCGCAGTCCGAGGAGGGAGGCACCGATGATCCTGCTTCGTCGCCTACTGGGCGATGTACTGCGTCGGCAGCGCCAGCGCCAGGGCCGCACACTCCGCGAGGTGTCGGCAGCCGCCAGGGTTTCGCTCGGTTACCTCTCCGAGGTCGAGCGGGGACAGAAGGAGGCCTCCTCGGAGCTGCTCTCCGCCATCTGCGACGCACTCGACGTCCGGATGTCCGAGGTCATGCGCGAGGTCAGCGACGAACTGTCGCTCGCCGAACTTGCGGCGATGGCCACCCTCTCCGAAGGTGAACTGCTGAGGCCGGTGCTCGAACCGGTACAGCTGCCCGCCCCCGGCGCCGACCGGGCGAACATGTCGCCCAAGGCCGCCGCGATGGACGTGGTCGCCGCCTGATCCGGCCTCGACACCCGGGCGCCTGGTGCCCGGGGCGAGCGAAGGAGGGCGGTCGTGCGGAGAACGGTGGTGGCGCGTACGCGTACCGGGGCCCGAATACGGCTCCGGCGGCGGTGGCCGCAGCCGGTCCGCCGTGGTCTGCCGGTCCTGGCCGGCGGACTCGGTTGGTGGCTGCTGGCCGCCCCCGGACAGCTGCCCGACGGTGCGGTGCCGGTCCTGCTGGCGGCCGGCGGCTGGGGGCTCGGGTTGATCCCGGTCCACGCCGACCGGAACGCCACGGGCCCGGCGAGGCGCCGGACGGGTGAGCCGACGGCCCGGGCGGAGGCGGAGTCTCCGGTCGGGTGAGGACGAACGCGGACGAGGGCCGCGGCACCGGGAAACCGGCGCCGCGGCCCTCGTCGTGTGTCCGGCGGGCGGCGGGCGGCGGGCCGGGACCGGGGCCGGGCGGTGACGGGGACGGTGCCTAGGGCCGCAGGCGCAGGCCGCGCGGGGTGGCGTGGAAGCCGGCCTCCTCCAGGGCGGCACCGAGGTCCGAGCCGAGGGCGGGCGTGCCGTTCGCCCGTTCGACGGTGACGCTGCCGAGCGCCCCCGAGCGGACCGCGGTGGCCAGCGCGGCGGTCGCCGTGGCGAGCGTCGACGCGTCCTCCGGCCAGGCCAGCAACGACTTGCCGCCCCGTTCGACGTAGAGGCTCAGCTCGCCGTCGACCAGGACCACCAGGGCGCCCGCCTTCCGGCCCGGGCGGTGTGCCCGGGTCGCGGCGCCGTCCCCCGTGCCGCCCGCACCGGCCGGCGGCTCGGGCCAGGGCAGTGCGGCGCCGTAGGCGTTGGCCGGGTCCGCGGCGGCCAGCACCAGGGCCTGCGGCGGCTCCGCGGAGGGCGCGGCCGGCCACTCGGTGGCCCGGGTGCGCTCCAGCCGGCCGTTGACCGACCGCAGCCGGTCGGCCGCGCCCTCCATGGCGAACTGGGCACCGCCCAGCCCCTCCACGAAGTAGCCCCGGCGGGTCCGCCCGCGCTCCTCCATCGCGGCGAGCACCCGGTACACCCCGGCGAAGCCGCCCGGGACCCGTTCGGCCGCCACCGCGCCGCGGGTGAGCAGGCCGTGCCGGTCCAGCAGGCTCTGCGCCTGGGCGGTGGCCCGGACGGTCTGTTCGGTGGTGAAGGCGGGCAGCAGCGACCAGCGTCCGCCGACCGTCGGCGGACCGCTGCGCAGCGCGCCGCCGGCCCGGCCGAACGGGCGCCCCGCGCCGCCGTAGCGTCCGCGCGGGACGGCCCGGGGCGCCCGGTGCGCGGTGGACCCGGCCGTCCGGCCCGAACCGAGCAGGGCGCGCAGCGGCGCCAGGGTGTCGTTGCTGACGTAGCCCGCCCAGACGAGGTCCCAGAGCGACTCGACGAGCTCCTGCTCGGGGGTGTCCGGGAGGTGTGCGACCAACTGGCGGAAGAAGAGGCCGTAGCCGCCGGCCAGTGCCTCCATGAGCGCGGTGTGCACCGGGGTGACGGTGGGCGGGATCGGTTCTGGGCGCAGCAGCTGGGCGTTCTCGGCCAGGTGCAGGCTGATCCAGCCGTCCTTGCCCGGCAGGGCGCCGGCGCCGGTCCAGCCGATCTCGCCGGCCGCCATCAGCTCGTCCAGCAGGCCGGGGGAGTAGTCGGTGAGCCGGGCCGGGAGGACCAGCTTCTCCAGGGCCGACGCGGGCAGCGCGGCGCCCTGGAGCTGCTCGACCACCCGGAGCAGGCCGTCCGGGCCGCGCAGCCGGTGGCCGGCCAGGTGCTGCCACTGCGGCAGGAAGGCCGCCAGGGCGCGGGGCGGGACGGGTTCGACCTCCTGGCGCAGGGCGGCCAGCGAGCGACGGCGCAGCCGGCGCAGCACGTCGGTGTCGCACCACTCGACGGCGGCGGTGTGGCCCTCGACCGGTCGGAACTCGCCCTGGACCAGGCGGCCGGCGGCGGTGAGCCGGTGCAGGGTGCCGGTGACCACGGCGGTGCCGAGACCGAAGCGGTCGGCGGCCTCGGCGGCGGTGAACGGCCCGTGGGTGCGCGCGTGCCGGGCGAGCAGGTCGCCCAGCGGGTCCTTGACCGGTTCGGTGAAGGCTTCGGGGACGCCGACCGGGAGGGGGGTGCCGAGGGCGTCGCGCAGCCGCCCGGCGTCCTCGATGGCGGCCCAGCGCCGTTCGCCGGCGATCCGGACCTGGATCACCCGGCGGGCGGACTCCAGTTCCAGGGCCCAGAGCGGTTGGGCGCCGCGGGCGGTCAGCTCCGCCTCGGTGAGCGGGCCGAGCAGACGCAGCGCGTCGGCGACGCCCTCGGCGTCCTTGATCCGGCGCTCGGGGGTGAGCCGCTGGAGCTCGGCCTCCAGCTCGGCCAGGACCTCCGGGTCGAGGAGCTCGCGCAGTTCGGCCTGGCCGAGGAGTTCGGAGAGCAGCCGGGAGTCGAGCGAGAGCGCGGCGGCCCGGCGTTCGGCGAGCGGGGAGTCCCCCTCGTACAGGAACTGGGCGACGTAGCCGAAGAGGAGCGAGCGGGCGAACGGGGAGGGCTCGGTGGTGGTGACCTCGATCAGGCGCACGGCGCGGGATTCGAGGTCCCCCATCAGCTCGACCAGGCCGGGGACGTCGAAGACGTCCTGGAGGCACTCGCGGACGGCCTCCAGGACGATCGGGAAGGAGCCGTACTCGGAGGCGACCTCCAGGAGCTGGGCGGAGCGCTGCCGCTGCTGCCACAGCGGGGTGCGGCGGCCGGGGCTGCGGCGGGGGAGCAGCAGGGCGCGGCCGGCGCACTCGCGGAAGCGGGAGGCGAACAGGGCGGAGCTGCCGACCTGGTCGGTGACGAGCTGTTCGATCTCGCCGGGCTCGAACAGGGCGGCGTCCGCGCCGACCGGGGCGTCGTCGGCGGGAGGCCGCCCGGCGGGGTTGCCGAAGTCGAAGTCGACGGACAGCAGGTCGGCGTCCGGGAGACGGAGCACGATGCCGTCGTCGGCGTGCATCACCTGCGGGTCGAGGCCGTGCTTCTCCCGCAGCCGGGCGCCGAGGGCGAGCGCCCAGGGGGCGTGCACCTGGGCGCCGAAGGGGGAGTGGATGACGATCCGCCAGTCGCCGAGTTCGTCGCGGAACCGCTCGACCACGATGGTGCGGTCGTCGGGGAGGTGGCCGCAGGCGGTGCGCTGCTCGGCGAGGTAGGCCAGCAGGTTGCCGGCGGCCCAGTCGTCCAGGCCGGCCCCGCGGAGCCGGGCGGTGGCGGCCTCGGTGTCGAGGGCGCCGAGCTCGCGGGTGAAGGCGCCGAGGGCGCGGCCGAGTTCGAGCGGGCGGCCGAGGGAGTCGCCCTTCCAGAACGGGAGGCGGCCCGGGACACCGGGGGCGGGTGTGACCAGTACCTTGTCGTGGGTGATCTCCTGGATCCGCCAGGAGGTGGTGCCGAGGGTGAAGACGTCGCCGACACGGGACTCGTAGACCATCTCCTCGTCCAGCTCCCCCACCCGTCCGCCCCCCTTCTTGGGGTCGGCCCCGGCGATGAAGACGCCGAACAGGCCGCGGTCCGGGATGGTGCCGCCGGAGGTGACGGCGAGCCGCTGCGCGCCGGGCCGGCCGGTCACGGTGCCGGCCACCCGGTCCCAGACCAGGCGGGGCCGCAGCTCGGCGAAGGCGTCCGAGGGGTAGCGGCCGGCCAGCATGTCGAGCACGGCGTCGAAGGCGGACTGGGGCAGGGAGGCGAACGGCGCGGCGCGGCGGACCACGGCGAGCAGCTCGTCGACCTGCCAGATCTCCATCGCCGTCATGGCGACCAGCTGCTGCGCCAGTACGTCCAGCGGGTTGCGGGGGATGCGCAGCGCCTCGATCCGGCCGGTGCGCATCCGTTCGGTGACCACGGCGGACTGGACGAGGTCCCCGCGGTACTTGGGGAAGACGACGCCGGTGGAGACGGCGCCGACCTGGTGGCCGGCCCGGCCGACGCGCTGCAGGCCGGAGGCGACCGAGGGCGGGGACTCGACCTGGACGACCAGTTCGACGGCGCCCATGTCGATCCCGAGCTCCAGGCTGGAGGTGGCGACCACGGCGGGCAGCCGGCCGGCCTTGAGCTCCTCCTCGACCAGGGCGCGCTGTTCCTTGGAGACCGAGCCGTGGTGGGCGCGGGCGATCACCGGCGGGGCGCCCTTGGCGGCGCCGGAGCCGCCCATCAGGAGGGCGGGGGCGTGGTCCTCGGGGAGGGCGGCGCCGGTGGCGCGCTCCAGGGCGATCTCGTTCAGCCGGTTGCAGAGCCGCTCGGCGAGGCGGCGGGAGTTGGCGAAGACGATGGTCGAGCGGTGCGCCTGGACGAGGTCGACGATCCGCTCCTCGACGTGCGGCCAGATCGAGTTCTGCCGGGCCGGGTCGTCGTCGGAGGCGCTGCCGGCGGTGGGGGAGGCGGGCAGGTCGTCGAGGTGGGGTACGGGCACCACCACGGAGAGGTCGAACTCCTTGGTGGACGGCGGCTGGACGACGACGGCGCCGCGCCCGGGGCTGAGGAAACGGGCCACCTCCTCGACCGGGCGGACGGTGGCGGAGAGGCCGATCCGGCGGGCCGGGCGGTCCAGCAGCGCGTCCAGCCGCTCCAGGGAGAGCGCCAGGTGGGCGCCGCGCTTGGTGCCCGCGACGGCGTGCACCTCGTCCAGGATCACCGTGTCGACGCCCCGCAGCGCCTCGCGGGAGGCCGAGGTGAGCAGCAGGAAGAGTGATTCGGGGGTGGTGATCAGGATGTCCGGCGGGTGCGTGGCGAAGCGGCGGCGGTCGGCGGCGGGGGTGTCGCCGGAGCGGATGCCGACCTGGACGTCGGGCTCGGGCAGGCCGAGCCGGACGGCGGCCTGCCGCAGGCCGGCCAGCGGGGCGCGGAGGTTCCGTTCGACGTCGACCGCGAGGGCCTTGAGCGGCGAGATGTAGAGGACCCGGCAGCGGCGCCCGGCCTCGTCGGGCGGCGGGACGGAGCTGAGCCGGTCCAGCGCGGACAGGAAGGCGGCGAGCGTCTTGCCGGAGCCGGTGGGGGCCACGACCAGGACGTCGGTCTCCCGGCCGATGGCGCGCCAGGCCTCGGCCTGGGCGGCGGTCGGGGCGGAGAAGGCGGCGCCGAACCAGGCCCGGGTGGCCGGGGCGAAGCCGGCCAGCGGGTCGGACGGGGACGGTGTCTGGGTCTGCGGCGCCATGCCCCCATGGTGCCGGGTGCCACTGACAGAGGGGGGACCCGGAGACGGCACGGCGGGTGTGTGGCCGTTCGGTGGAGCTGATCGGGCAAAACAGACAATCCGACCATATGGTGATGGTTCAGACCTGCGATGCCCTTGTGAAGACCAGCCCTCCGGTGGCCGCCCGACCGCGTCCGGCCACCGGGACCGACGAGCGGAGACCGTGCCATGGCGCAGGTGGACCCGTCCGGCCGCGGTCCCGTCCCCGTCCCCGTCCGGACCGCCCGTACCGGCCCGGCCGCCCGGCGCCGGGTGCGGGGCCCCTTCCGGGTCCTGCTCGCCATGCTGCTCACCGCGCTCGTGGTGGGCGGCGCCGTGCCGTACGTCTCCGGGCCCGGCCGGTCGTACCTCAGCTACCTGGTCCTCGCCGAGCAGGCGGACGCCGCCGGGGCCGCCCTGGCCGCGGGAGAGGCCCGGGCGGCCGGCGGAGAGGTGGTTCAGGAGTACCCGCAGATCGGCGCCGTCCTCGCGTACGCCGCCGGGGGCTTCGCCGGCAAGGTCAGGGACCGGCCCGGGGTGGCCGCGGTCGGCGCGACCAGGACCGCGCCGGTGCCGGGGCCGCCCCGGTCGCTCGACGGGGCCGGCGACTTCGGCGCGGGAACGGTGCGGGCGGGGAGCGCGGACGGCCGGGACGACACCACCGCCACGGTGGCCGACCCGGGCGAGCACGACGCCTGGAACCTCGCCCTGCTCGGCGCCGCCGCCGGCCCGGGCGGCGACGCCACCCCCAACCTGCTGGGCGGCCCGGACGCCCCCGCCGCCGGGGCCCTCGGCAAGGTGCTCGTCGCGGTGCTGGACTCCGGCGTCGACGACACCCACCCCGACCTGCGCGCCGCCGTCGACCCGAAGGCCTCCGCCTCCTGCGCCGACGGCCGCCCGGACGCCCGCACCGGCGCCTGGCGGCCCGACGACGGGGTCGGCGAGAGCGGCCACGGCACGCACGTCGCCGGGATCGTCGGCGCCGCCCGGGACGGCCGCGGCGTCAGCGGGGTCGCGCCGGGCGTCCGGATCGCCGCGGTCCGGCTGCTCGGTCCGCTCGGCCAGTACTACGCGGAGAACATCGTCTGCGGGATGCTCTGGGCCGCCGACCACGGCGCCAGGGCGATCAACAACAGCTACTTCGCGGACCCGTGGAAGTACAACTGCCCCGACGACCGCGACCAGGCCGCGCTGACCGCCGCCGTCGGCCGGGCGGCCGACTACGCCCGCCGCCGGGGTGCGGTGGTGGTCGCCTCGGCGGGCAACGACGGCCAGGACCTCGGCGCCCCCCGCCCCGACGAGCGCAGCCCGAACGACCGCACCGCCGGCCCGGCGGAGTCACGGTTCGTCGGCCCCGAGTGCGTGCGGCTGCCCGGAGAGCTGCCCGGCGTGGTCACGGTGACCGCCGTCAACCGGGACGGGCGTCCGTCCGCGTACACCAACCACGGACGCGGCAGGGTCTCGCTGGCCGCGCCCGGCGGCGACCCGGACGGCGGCGCCCAGGGGGCGGTCGTCTCCGACTGGCCCGGCGACCGCTACGCCGCGCTGGCCGGCACCTCGATGGCCGCCGCGCACGTCACGGGCGCCGTCGCGGTGGCCGCCGCGCTCCACCCGGACTGGGACGCCGGCCGGCTCGCCGACCTGCTGGCCGCCACCGCGGCGGCCGCCTGCCCGCCCGGCCCGCACGCCTGCGGCGACCGGCAGTACTACGGGGCGGGGACGCTGACGCTGCCGCGCTGACGCGGCGGGCGGGCCGCGCGGGGGCGAGGTCGCGGGCCGGGCGGGTCCCCGGCGGGTGCCGGGGGCGCGGCAGGGGCGTGAGGTGCGGAAAACCGGGTGACGGGCGGGGCGGGGTGGGTGAGGATCGGACCATGGAGGTCTTCCTCACCACCGAGCGGCTGGTGCTGCGCCGCTTCACCGCCGCCGACGCCGACCACCTGGAGGAGCTGGACGGCGACCCCGAGGTGATGCGCTACCTCACCGGTGGCCGGGCCACACCGCGCGAGGTCGTCGAGAACACCCTGCTGCCGCTGTACTTCGACCACTACCGCCGGTACGGCGACCTCGGCTGGTGGGCCGCCGAGGAGCGGACGGGCGGGGCCTTCCTGGGCTGGTTCGAGTTCCGGCCGCCGGACGGCGACCGCACCGAGGTCGAGCTCGGCTACCGCCTGCGGCGCGCTGCCTGGGGGCACGGCTACGCCACCGAGGGCGCCCGGGCGCTGATCCACCGGGGATTCACCGAGCTCGGGGTGGAGCGCGTGGTGGCCTACACGATGGCGGTCAACCACGGATCGCGGCGGGTGATGGAGAAGTCCGGGCTCTCCTACGTCCGGACCTTCCACGAGGATTACCCCGAAGCGATCCCGGGCAGTGAGTACGGCGAGGTCGAGTACGCACTGGTGGCGGCGGACCGGCGGGCCTGACGGCGGGCCGGTCCGGGATACTGGTGGGCATGAGGCTGACGGAGTTCTGGCGGCGGACGCACGCACACTTCGGCGAGGTGTACGCCGAGTCCTTCGCGACCGACCACGTGATGAGCGAGCTGGGCGGTCGGACGGTCCGGCAGGCGCTGGAGGCGGGCTGGGAGGCCAAGGACGTCTGGCGGGTGGTCTGCGAGACCCAGGGAGTCTCCGCGGTTCTCCGCTGATTCCGGCCCGATGCTCGAACGGGCGTCGGACATGGGTCAGACTGTGCGGGTGAAAAGCAGTGCAGAACCGCAGAATTCGGACAGGTCGGCGCAGGTCGCCGACGAGGCCGCGGGCTCCCCGCCCGCCTCGCCGCCCCGGACCGCCACCGACGGTCTCTGGGGTTCCGGGATGCCGCGCTGGCTGCCCCGGGCCATGGTGCTGGCACTGCTCATGGTCGGGCTGTTCCAGCTCGCCGACTGGGCGTTCCACCAGCTGATCGACCTCTTCGTGATGCTGCTGGTCTCCTTCTTCCTGTCCTTGGCCCTGGAGCCGGCGGTCGACCGGATGGCGGCCCGCGGGGTGCGCCGGGGGGTCGGCACCTTCCTGGTCTTCGTCGCGGTGGCGATCGCGGTGGGCGGTTTCCTGGCCGCGCTCGGCACCCTGCTGGTCGACCAGGTGGCGAAGATCGCGGGGGACCTGCCGCACCTGCTCGACAGCCTGATCGACTGGATCAACCGGACCTTCAACCAGGACCTCTCGCTGGACGAGCTGCAGAAGAAGCTGCTCAAGGACTCCGGCGCCATCGAGACCTACGCCCAGCAGGCCGCCGACAACGTCTGGGGCGTCTCCTCGACCCTGATCGGCGGACTGTTCCAGGCCTTCACCGTCGGCCTCTTCACCTTCTACTTCACCGCCGACGGCCCCCGGGTGCGACGGACCGTCTGTTCGCTGCTGCCGCCCGCCAAGCAGGGCGAGGTGCTGCGCGCCTGGGAGATCGCGCTGGCCAAGACCGGCGGCTACCTCTACTCCAGGGCGCTGCTCGCCGTGGCGTCGACGTTCGCGCACTGGGTGATGTTCGCCGTGGTGGACCTGCCGTACGCGGCCGCGCTGGCGATCTGGGTCGGCGTCATGTCGCAGTTCGTGCCGACCATCGGCACCTACCTGGCGGGGGCCCTGCCGGTGCTGGTGGCGCTCACCGTGGAGCCGGTGGACGCACTCTGGGTGCTCGCGTTCGTGGTGGTCTACCAGCAGATCGAGAACTACCTGCTGCACCCGCGGATCACGGCGAAGACGGTGGACGTCCACCCGGCGGTGGCGTTCGGTTCGGTGATCGCCGGGGCCGCGCTGCTCGGCGCGGTCGGCGCGCTCATCGCCATCCCGGCGGCAGCCACCCTGCAGGGCTTCGTGGGGACGTACGTGCGCCGCTACGAGGTGGCGACCGACCCGCGGATCGACCGGGGCGAGCAGCGCCGGCTGCGGCGGGCGCTGCGCCGGGAGGCGGCCCGCCGGCTGCGGCGGATGGTCGGCGGGGGGTCGGACGGCGCCGCGGGCAGGGGCGCCGGCTCGAACAAGGACGCCGGCTCGAACAAGGGCGCCGGGTCGGACCGGGGCACCGGCGCGGGGCCCGGTGCCGGTCAGGGACCGAAGGGCGGGGACGGCAAGGAGGGCGGGGGGAAGCGGGGCGAGTAGGCCGAACGGCTTCGGCTTGAATCGAACACTTGTTCTTTGTACTCTCCGGCGAAGAGTTTTCCCCAGGCCGAGCCCGGTCAGGGTCGATTGTCAGTGGGACGCGCTAGCGTCGATGACGATGAAGCGCACAGCACAGAACCCGAGGGTGGAAGCCATGGCAGGCACGGACCGCGAGAAGGCTCTTGAGACCGCACTCGCCCAGATCGAGCGGCAGTTCGGCAAGGGCTCGGTGATGCGCCTGGGCGAGAAGGCCAACGAGCCGATCGACGTGATCCCCACCGGGTCCACCGCCCTGGACGTCGCCCTCGGCGTCGGCGGCATCCCGCGCGGCCGGGTGGTGGAGATCTACGGTCCCGAGTCCTCCGGCAAGACCACGCTGACCCTGCACCTGGCGGCCAACGCCCAGCGGGCCGGCGGCACGGTCGCCTTCGTCGACGCGGAGCACGCGCTCGACCCGGACTACGCCAAGAAGCTCGGCGTGGACACCGACGCCCTGCTGGTCAGCCAGCCGGACACCGGCGAGCAGGCCCTGGAGATCACCGACATGCTGATCCGCTCCGGCGCGATCGACCTGGTGATCATCGACTCGGTCGCCGCGCTGGTCCCGCGCGCGGAGATCGAGGGCGAGATGGGCGACTCGCACGTCGGCCTGCAGGCCCGGCTGATGAGCCAGGCACTGCGGAAGATCGCCGGTGCGCTGAACCAGTCGAACACCACCGCGGTGTTCATCAACCAGCTGCGCGAGAAGATCGGCGTCATGTTCGGCTCGCCGGAGACCACGACCGGTGGCCGCGCGCTGAAGTTCTACGCCTCGGTCCGTCTCGACATCCGCCGGATCGAGACCCTGAAGGACGGCACCGAGGCGGTCGGTAACCGCACCCGGGTCAAGGTCGTCAAGAACAAGGTCGCCGCGCCGTTCAAGCAGGCCGAGTTCGACATCCTCTACGGCGTGGGCATCAGCCGCGAGGGCGGTCTGATCGACATGGGCGTCGAGCACGGCTTCATCCGCAAGTCGGGTGCCTGGTACACCTACGAGGGCGACCAGCTCGGCCAGGGCAAGGAGAACGCCCGCAACTTCCTGAAGGACAACCCGCAGCTGGCCGACGAGATCGAGCGGAAGATCAAGAGCAAGCTCGGCATCGGCCCGAAGACGGCGGAGCCGGTCGAGGCCGAGGCTGCGGACACCGCCGAGGGCGGGGCCAAGCCGATCACCGCGACCGCCGCCAAGACGGCAGCGGCGAAGAAGACGGCGGCGGCCGCCAAGGCCTGATCCGTTGATGCAGCACAGTGGGCCGGCGGGCAGCGCGCCGGTGGACGGCCCGGACGACGATGACGACGGCCCGCCGGACTGGTTCGCGGCCGTGGCCGACCCCGCGCCGGCAGCACCGCCGCCGGCCCGGGCGGCGGACCGGCGGCCGTCCGGTCGAGCAGCGGCGGACGGCCCGGCGGACGCGGGCGACCTCGGGTTGGTCACGGCCTCCGAGCTGCCCGCAGGGCGGCGCCGTCGCCGCTCGGCGCTGGAGGAGGAGAGCTCCGGCCCCGGTGCCGGGGAGAGCCGGGCCGGGGCGGCCGGTCACGGGGGTGTGGCCGCCCCGGCCCGATCTGCAGCGTCCCGGACCGCAGCGCCCTCCGCCGGGCGGCCCGCGTCCGGGCGGCGGTCCCGTGGGCGGGCCGGGCGGTCGGAGCCGAGCGAGGCGCCGGGCGCCGACGCGCGACGCTCCCGGGCGGAGGAGTCCGTCGACCCCGCGACGCGGGCACGGGACATCTGCCTGCGGCTGCTCACCGGCGCGGCCAAGAGCCGCAAACAGCTCGCCGACGCCCTGCGCAAACGGGAGATCCCGGACGAGGTCACCGAGGAGGTGCTGACCCGGCTGGAGGAGGTCGGTCTGATCGACGACGCGGCCTTCGCCCGGGCGTGGGTGGAATCCCGGCACGCCGTCCGCGGACTCTCCCGTCGGGCGCTGGCCCAGGAGCTGCGGACCAGGGGAGTGACCGGGGAGCAGGCCGAGCAGGCCCTCGCCCAGCTCGACCACGACGACGAGACCGAGGCGGCCCGGGCCCTGGTCGACCGCCGGCTCCGGACCACCCGGGGCCTGGAGCGGCAGGCCCGGACGCGCCGGCTGGTCGGCATGCTGGCCCGGCGCGGCTACTCCGAGGGCCTGGCCTTCCGGGTGGTCCGCGCGGCGTTGGACGAGGAGGAGCCCGCGGAGTCGGTGGACGCCGGAACGGAAGGGGACGGACCGTCCGATGCCTGGGACTGACGCCCGGGACTGACACCGGGGACTGACGCCCGGTCGGCTCCGGGCGGATCGTGGGGTCGGCCGACTACCAAGCCAGTCTTGACCGTTTCGTGACCCGCGCTTAGCCTCGCACTCAGTGCGGGAGCACATCGATCATTCCTCGGCCGCCCCCGGCCGGTCGCCCGGTCGCCTCCGTGACCAGGCAGGTCCGGGACCGGCCGCGCGGTTGGTCCCGGGCGTCGTGCCGCCACGGGACGGGGAGTGGGCAGGATGAGGATCGCGGTGAGTGCCGGATCGGCCACCTCCTCGCTGGTGGCGGTCCTGCCGGCCGTCGCCGTGGTGGCCGTCGTCGGAGTGGCGGTCCGGCTGACCGTCGGGCGTCTGCGGCACGTGCGGCGTCGGGACGCCGCCGAGACCGAGCGGACCAGGCAGCGGGCGGAGCAGCAGGCCGCCCGGCTCCGGGCCGAACTCGACCGGCGCGAGGAGCGGTTGACCGAGGAGCTCGACCGGCTCCGGACGCGCGAGGGCGAACTGGCCGAACGCTCGGCCGCGTTGGAGCGGGCCCGGGGCGAGGCGGCGGCACTGGTCCGCCGCCGGGCCGAGGAACTGGAGCGGACCGCCGGGCTCTCGGCGGACCAGGCCCGCGCCGAACTCGTCCGCGAGGCGGCGTCCGAGGCCCGCCGGGAGGCGGCGGTCACCGTCCGGGAGATCGAGCGCGAGGCCCGCGACGAGGGTGAGCAGCGGGCCCGGGGGATCGTCGCCGGGGCGATCCAGCGGCTGGCGGCCGAGCAGACCGCCGAGACCGCGGTGTCGTCGTTCCGGCTGCCGAACGAGGAGATGAAGGGCCGGGTGATCGGGCGTGAGGGCCGGAACATCCGGACGTTCGAGGCCGTCACGGGCGTCAACCTGATCATCGACGACACCCCGGCGGTGGTGCAGCTCTCCTGCTTCGACCCGGTCCGCCGGGAGGCGGCCCGGCTCACCCTGGAGCACCTCGTCGAGGACGGCCGGATCCACCCGTTGCGGATCGAGCACGTCCACGAGCGCAGCCGTGAGGAGGTCGAGCGGCGCTGCGTGCGGGCCGGCGAGGACGCGCTGCTGGCCGTGCGGATCGGCGGGATGCATCCGGACCTGGTCCGCACCCTCGGCACGCTCCGCTACCGCGCCTCGTACGGGCAGAACGTACTGGGCCACCTGGTGGAGTCGGCGCACCTGGCCGGGCTGATGGCCGCCGAGCTGGGGGTGGACCCGGAACCGGTGCGCCGCGCGGCGCTGCTGCACGACATCGGCAAGGCGCTCAGCCACGAGGTGGAGGGGAGCCACGCGGCGGTCGGCGCGGACCTCGCCCGGCGGCACGGCGAGTCGGCGGACGTGGTGCACGCGATAGCGGCGCACCACGGGGAGGTGGATCCGCGGACCGTCGAGGCGGTGCTCACCCAGGCGGCCGACGCCTGTTCGGGCGGTCGGCCCGGCGCGCGCAGGGAGTCGTCGGAGACGTACGTGCGCCGGCTGGAGCGGTTGGAGGAGATCGCCCGGGCGCACGACGGCGTGGCCGCGGTGTACGCGATGCAGGCCGGCCGGGAGGTCCGGGTGATGGTCCGGCCGGAGGTGGTGGACGACCTCCGGGCGCAGGTGATCGCCCGTGAGGTCGCCAGGAAGGTCTCCGAGGAGCTGACCTATCCGGGGCAGATCCGGGTCACGGTGGTCCGGGAGAGCCGGGTCACCGAGGTGGCCCGCTAGGTTCGGCGGCCGGCTCGGGCTCCGACCCGGCCGCGGGTTCGGCCGCGGAACCGGCTCCCGACCGGGGCTCGGCGTCGGGCTCGGTGACGGCCTCGGGCTCGGTCTCTCCGCCGGTCAGCGAGGCCGGACCGCCCCGGGCCCCGTCGGCCAGGGCCCGGAGGTCCTCGGCCGCTGCGCCCCGGGTGACCCCGACCAGGTGCCCGTCGGGCCGGATCAGCAGGACGGTGTGCGGTCCGGCCCCCGGGTAGGCCTCGGTGACCAGGACCGCGGCCGGCACCGGCAGCGACGCGGCGACCTCGGCCAGCCGGGGCATCAGCCCGGCTCCCAGCCAGTGCTCGGCGGACCAGACGGTGGTACCGGGGGCGACCAGCAGCAGCAGGAAGTGGGTGCCGAGGCGGGCGTGCAACTGGTCCGGGGTGCCGTCGGCGGCGAGTACCGGCAGGTCCGGGACGAGCACGCCGGGGGCGGTGGCTGGCAGCAGTTCGCTGAGCGTGGTGGTGCCGCGCGCGCCGCGCTGGACCGGGACCCGGCCGGGCACGCCGGAGGGGGCCGCCGGGTAGGCGGGGACGCCGCCGAACCGGCCGGTGCCCAGCTGGCCGTCGGCGAGCATCGGCGCGTGCTTGCGGAACGAGCCGGTGAAGAGCGAGCGGCGGGTGGCCTGCCAGCCGCGCAGCGGGCGCAGCAGTGGCATGGCCTGGTCGACCGCGCGCAGCCGGGCGCCGACCGCGCCGCGCCGCTCGGACTCGTACCCGTCGAGGAGGGATCCGCCGGGCTGGGGGCCGCCGGAGTGGAGGTGCCACGCGAGGGAGAGCCGCCAGGCGAGGTTGTCGGCGTCGCGCAGGCCGTCGGCGAGGTTCTGCATGCCGAGTGCGCCGTGCAGGTGGGCGGCGTCGCCGGCGAGGAAGCAGCGGCCGCTGCGGAAGCGGGCGGCCAGCCGCTGCTGGGCGGTGTGGTCGGCGGCGGCGAGCAGGTCGAAGCGGGGGAGCTCGCCGCACCAGCCGGTGAGCGTGGCGGTGACCCGGGTGAGCAGGGTGTCGCCGGTGACGATGCCGGGCCAGGTGGCGTGCGGGTCGACCGTCTCGGCGGGCGCCGGCCGGCCGGGGGGCAGCCGCCAGTCCAGCCGCCAGACGCCGTGCGGCAGCGGGCGGGCGGAGGCCTCGCGGTCGCCGCGCCACGGGGGCTCGCGGTGCAGCCGGGGCTCGGTGAACGGCAGGTCGACCCGGACGGTGGCGATGGCGCTGCGGTCGACGGCCGGGCGGCCGGGGAAGCGGATCTTCAGGAGCTTGCGGACGGTGGACCGGGCGCCGTCGCAGCCGACGAGGTGGCTGCCGCGCCACCAGGTCTCGGTGCCGTCCTGCGGGTTGCGGGTGTGGACGCTGACGCCGTCGCGGTCCTGGTCGAGCCGGGTGACCCGGCTGAGCGGGACCAGCCTGACCAGGGGGGTGCCGGTGAGGGCGTCCCGCAGGCCGCGCTGGAGCCGGTGCTGGGGCAGGTGCAGGACCGGGGTGTCGGCGAGGTCGATCCGGAGCACCTCCTGGCGGCGTCGCCAGATGGTGAAGGCGTCCCACCGGGCGGCGTCGGCGACGGCCCGGGGGTAGCCGATCCGGCTCAGGAGGGCGGCGGTGTCGGCGCCGAGGACGACGCTGCGCGGGCTCTCGGGGGAGAGCCCGGAGCCCTCGTCGAGGACGACGGTCGGCACCTCGTGCCGGGCGAGGGCGAGGGCCAGGGCCAGGCCGACCGGCCCGGCCCCGACCACGATCACCGGGTCCATGCCGGGACCTCCGGGCACGGACGGTCCGGTGCGGCGCGGCCGGGGACCTCCGGGCAGGGGCAGGTCGACGGGGTGGCGTCATATGCCGCGTGGATGCTCCCGGATGGTGTCACGAAGAGCAATGCAACAGTTCACCTGCGTGTCCGTCAAGCAGCAGCTGAAGTGCGCCGGTTCGCGCCGCGTCGGCCACGTGCCTCGATCCACCGGGCGAGCGCGGTGAGCAGCAGGCACATCGCGATGTAGATCGGCCCGATCACCAGCACCACGGGGATGTAGGGGAAGCCCGCGGCATTGAGCGGCTGGGTGGCGATGGCCTTGCCGACGAACAACAGCTCGGGGTAGGTGATGATGAAGCCGAGCGACGTGTCCTTGAGGGTGACGACCAGCTGGCCGATCATCGTGGGCAGCATCGAGCGGACCGCCTGCGGGACCAGGATGGTGGTCATCACCTGGCTCTTGCGCAGGCCGAGCGCGTATCCGGCCTCTCCCTGGCCCCGCGGGACGGCGTTGACGCCGCTGCGGATGATCTCGGCCTGGACCGAGCCGTTGTAGAGGGTGAGCCCGAGCACCAGGGCCCACATCGGCTCCTTGGCGAAGAAGGCGTAGTAGAGCGCGACGATCAGGATCAGCAGCGGCATCGCCCGGAAGAACTGGACGAAGGAGACGGCCGCCCAGCGCACCGGCCGGTGGTCGGAGAGCTGTCCGGCGGCGAGCAGCGCGCCCAGGGCGAGCGAGCCCGCGGCGGCCAGCGCGAAGGCCTCCACGGTGGCCAGCAGGCCGTCGACGATCCGCTGCTGGATGGTGTTGTACGCGAACGCGTCCCAGAGCTCGGCCTCGAACTGGCCGTTGTCGGCGAGCGCCGTGACGGCGTACCAGAGCAGGCCGGCGATCGCGAGCAGCGACAGGACGCCGAACGCGCGGTAGCGGGAACGGGCCCGCGGGCCGGGGGCGTCGTAGAGGACGCTGGCCGTGGAGGGGCGGGTGAAGAGGGAGATCATCGGGCCACCGCCAGTCGGGTCTCCAGGAAGCGGAACAGCAGGGCGATGGTGGCGCTGATCGCGAGATAGGCGCAGGCCACCCAGAAGAAGATCGCGAAGATCGAGTAGCCGTCCTCGGAGAAGGTCTGCTGCGCGCTGTACAGCTCGCTGACGCTGAACGCGCCGGCGATCGCCGAGTTCCTCGGCAGGGCGATGAAGACGCTGCTCATCGGGGCCAGTACGGTCCGCGCCGCCTGCGGCAGGACGATCTGGGTGAGGGTCTGGCCGAAGGTCATGCCGAGGCTGCGGGCGGCCTCGGCCTGGCCGAGGGGCACGGTGTTGATGCCCGAGCGCAGCACCTCGCAGACGAACGCGGCGGTGTACCCGCCGAGGGCCAGCACCGCGAAGGTGAGGTGGTCGAAGTGCACGCCGAGCGGCGGGAGCCCGAACGTCACGGCGAAGAACAGCAGGGTGAGCGGGGTGTTGCGGAAGAGCGTCACCCAGGCCGTGCCGAAGCCGCGCAGCACCGGGACGGGGGAGACCCGGAAGGCCGCCAGCAGGGTGCCCAGCAGCAGGGCGAGCAGCGCGCTGAGCGCGCTCAGCTCGATCGTCTGCAGGAAGCCGTCGCGGAACAGCGCGAAGTTGCCGTCCTCGAACAGGAATCCCATCCGGCGGCCCTCCTCTCAGGGGGTCGGTGATTCAGGTGGTCCGGGGGAGGGTGGTCGCCGCCGGACGGGGCCGGCGGCGACCGGGGGTCAGTAGCGCTCCAGGGGCGGCGGCTGCGGGGCGGTCGAGCCGGAGAGGCCGAGGGTGGCGTCGTAGGCCTTCTTCCAGTCGCCGTTGTCCTGGTGGGCCTTGAGCGCGTCGCTGATCGCGTCGCGGAGCGCCTTGTCGTCCTTGTTCAGGCCGACGCCGTAGTTCTCCTTGGTGAACGGCTTGCCGACCACCTTGAGCTTGGGCGCGTACTTGGAGGCGTAGCCCTTGAGGATGGCGTCGTCGGTGGTGACCGCGTCGACCTCGCCGGACATCAGCTTCTCGACGCAGGCCGAGTAGGTGTCGAACTGGGTGATCTTCGGCGAGTACTGCTGGATGTTCTTGATCGAGGTGGAGCCGGTGGCGGTGCAGACGTTCTTGCCGTTGACCGACTCCGGGCCGGTGATCGTGGTGTTGTCGGACTTCACCAGCAGGTCCTGGCCGGCGATGTAGTACGGGCCGGCGAAGGAGACGGACTTCTTGCGCTCGTCGTTGATGCTGTAGGTGCCGACGTAGAAGTCGATCTGGCCCTTGGAGATCGCGGGCTCGCGCTGCGAGGAGACCAGGGTCTGCCACTTGATCTGCTGCGGCGTGAAGCCGAGGTCGGCGGCGACCATCTTGGCGATCTCGATGTCGAAGCCGCTGCGGTCGTTGGTGGCGAGGTCCTCCCAGCCGAGGAACGGCTGGTCGGACTTGGCGCCGATGATCAGCTGGCCGCGCTTCCTCGCCTCGGCCAGGGCGGGCGAGTCCACCTTGACGTCGGACTTCACGGCGTAGGTGGGCAGGGCCGGCGCGGAGCTGCTGCCGGAGCTCGCCTTGTCGGCGCCCGGCGTGCCGTCCTTTCCGCAGGCGGCGGTGGCGGTGAGCGCGACGGCACAGAGCGCGACGGCGAAGGTGCGACGAGTCCTCATGAGGGTAGCTCTCCTGGGGCTTGGCCACGGTTCAACCGGGCTCTGGCGGAGGGAAGTTCGTTTGCGGCAGGCGGGCCGGCGGCGGCGCCCGTGCCGCCGGCGGCCGGAGCCGGCCCGGCGGGTCAGTGGTGCAGGATCTTCGAGAGGAAGTCCTTGGCGCGGTCCGACCGGGGCGCCGTGAAGAAGGCCTCGGGGGTGTTCTGCTCGACGATCCGGCCGTCGGCCATGAAGAGCACCCGGTTGGCGGCGGAGCGGGCGAAGCCCATCTCGTGGGTGACGACGACCATCGTCATGCCGTCGGCGGCCAGCTGGCGCATGACCTCCAGCACCTCGTTGATCATCTCGGGGTCGAGCGCCGAGGTGGGCTCGTCGAAGAGCATCACCTTGGGGTTCATCGCCAGCGCCCGGGCGATCGCGACGCGCTGCTGCTGCCCGCCGGACAGCTGGGCCGGGAACTTGTCGGCCTGCGCGGCGACGCCGACCCGCTCCAGCAGCTCCCGGGCGGTCCGCACGGCCTGGTCCCGGGCGATGCCGCGGACCTTGACCTGCCCGATCACCACGTTCTCCAGCACGGTCTTGTGCGCGAACAGGTTGAAGCTCTGGAACACCATGCCGACCTCGGCCCGCAGCCGGGCGAGCTCCCGGCCCTCGGCGGGCAGCGGGCGGCCGTCGATGGAGATCGTGCCGGAGTCGATGGTCTCCAGCCGGTTGATCGTCCGGCAGAGCGTGGACTTGCCCGAGCCGGAGGGCCCGATCAGGACCACCACCTCGCCCTGGGCGATCTCCAGGTCGATGTCCTGGAGCACGTGCAGTGCGCCGAAGTGCTTGTTCACATTGCGCAGGACCACCAGAGGAGCGGCGTCGGCGCGGGAGTCCTTGGTGAGGCTCGTGGTCATCGCGCCTGCTCCCTCGTGTCGGCCCAGGGGAGGCGAACTCCCTTGGGCGGCAATGGTGGTAGGAATCCCGAGGGCCGCGGCCGGCGGAGCCGCAGCCCTCGGTGGGCTGACCATAGGAGCCCTGACGGTGTCACGTCAGCCGATCTGAGCGGAACTTGAGGATCACGATCCGGCCACACGACGGGTGCGGACTGTTCACCGGGGCCCTGTACGGGCACAGTGACAGCGTCCGGCGCCCCCTGTGACGGCCCCGCCGGGCCGCGGTGACAGCGGGCGCCCGCCCCGCCGCTCCCCGTCCCAACGGGTTCCGGCGGCCGGTCGAGCCTGGCGCCCGGGCCCCGGCTGGCCCATACTGCGCAGGACCGGGACCTGCCCGGGAGGGGGGCCGTGGCGACCACGAGAAGACCCCCGGGAACGTCGGGGAGAGGAGGAAGAACCGAGATGCGACTACTGCTCGTGGAGGACGACGAACGCGTGGCCGCGGCACTCGTCGCGGTGCTGGGCCGGCACGGTTTCCAGGTCAGACACGCCCGCAGCGGCCACGAGGCGCTCGACGCGCTGGTACCGGACGGCAACGAGCCCTACCGGGTGGTCCTGCTCGACCTCGGACTGCCCGACCGCGACGGTTTCGAGGTGTGCAGCCGGATCCGCGCCGGCAGCGGCGTACCGGTGATCATGGTGACCGCGCGCGCCGACATCCGCTCCCGGATCCACGGCCTCAACCTGGGCGCCGACGACTACGTCACCAAGCCCTACGACATGGGCGAGCTGCTCGCCCGGATCCACGCCGTGGCCCGCCGCGGCACCGCGCCGGCCGCCGTCGCCGCCCCCGCGCCGGACGCCGTGCCGCAGCAGCGCGGCCCGCTGGAGTCCCGCGGCATCGTGATCGACCGCGAGCGCCGCCGGGTCAGCGTGGACGGCCGGGACGTGCCGCTCACCCGCAAGGAGTTCGACCTGCTGGCGCTGCTCGCCCAGAGCCCCGGCGTGGTCTACCGCCGCGAGCAGATCTTCAGCGAGGTCTGGCGCAGCGGCTGGGAGGGCAACGGCCGCACCCTTGAGGTGCACATCGGTTCGCTGCGCACCAAGCTCGCCCTGCCCGGCCTGGTCGAGGCCGTCCGGGGCGTCGGCTACCGGCTGATCCCCGAGTCCCCGGCCGCCGTCGCCGAGACGCCGCCCCCGGCCCGCGCGGAGCACTGACCGCACGTGCGCACCCGCCTTCTCGGCATCCTGATCGCGCTGATGCTCTGCGTCCTCGCCGCGCTCGGACTGCCGCTCGCCGCCGCGGTCGCGGCCGCCGAGCAGAGCCGGGTGGTGGTCGACCGCCTGGACGACGCCGCCCGGTTCGCCCAGGACCTGCCCACCTCGGGCGTGTCCGGCCTGGAGTCCGCGCTCAAGGGCGACCCGCAGCCGGCCCCCGGCGACCTCAGCCGCCGGCACGCCCTGGGCAACGAGGTGGTCCGCTACCACGAGCTGTACGGGGTGCGGATCGGCATCTTCCAGCGCGACGGCATGCCGATCGCGGTCGCCCCGGCCGACTGGCGGGTGCCGGTCGCCGGCTGGGGCGAGCAGGCCTTCCAGGAGGCGCTCGACGGCCGGCGCAGCCACAACCCGCCCCAGGTCTGGCCGTGGACCCCGGACCGGACGCTCACCGTCGCGACCCCGGTGGTCCGGGACGGCGACGTGGTCGCGGTAGTGCTCAGCGAGTCCCCGACCGGCGCGCTGCGCACCCGCGTCCTGCACCGCTGGCTGGTGATCGGAGCCGGTGAGGCCGCCGCGATGATCGTCGCGGTGCTGCTGGCCGGCCGGCTCACCGAATGGGTGCTGCGCCCGGTCCGCACCCTGGACCGGGCCACCCACGACATCGCCACCGGCCGGATGAACGCCCGGGTGGCGCCCGGCGGCGGACCGCCCGAGCTGCAGCGGCTGGCCCGGTCGTTCAACGAGATGGCCGACCACGTGGTGCTCGCCCTCGACCAGCAGAAGGCCTTCGTCGCGGACGCCTCGCACCAGCTGCGCAACCCGCTGGCGGCGCTGCTGCTGCGGGTCGAGGTGCTGGGCCTGGAGCTGCCCGAGGGGCACGACGAGGAGCTCGGCGGGGTCCGCGAGGAGGGTGTCCGGCTGGCCCGCGTGCTGGACGACCTGCTCGGGCTGGCCACCGCCGAGCACGCCCGCCCCGAGCCGGAGCCGACCGACCTCGCCGTGCTCGCCCTCGCCAGGGCCGACGCCTGGCGGCCGGTGGCCGCGCAGCGCGGGATCGAGCTGGCCTGGGAGGGACCGGCCCTGGCGCTCGGCCTGGCGGATCCGATCGGCTTCGGGAGCGCGTTGGACGCGGTGCTCGACAACGCGATCAAGTTCGGGCCGGACGGGAGCCGGGTGCGGGTGCTGGTCGCGGTACGGCGTGACGAGGTCGCGGTGACCGTCTCGGACCGGGGGCCGGGCCTCACCGAGGAGGAACTGGCCCGGGCCGGCGACCGGTTCTGGCGCAGCGCGCGCCACCAGAACGTGGACGGCTCGGGCCTCGGGCTGTCGATCGCCCGCACCCTGCTCCAGGCGGCGGGCGGCTCGCTGACCTTCGGCGCGGTCGTGCCGACCGGTCTGGCGGTCACCCTGGCGGTGCCGCGGGCGACCAGGAAGCAGCTCTAGAGCGCCCCGCCCCGGCCCCGGCGGCAGCCGGGGCGGCCGCTACGGCTTGACCGAGCGGTAGTAGCGCATCGCGCCCTCGTGCAGCGGGAGCGGGTCGGTGTAGACGGCGGTGCGCAGGTCGACGAGCTGGGCGGCGTGCACCTGGGCGCCGATCTGGTCGCGGCTGTCTATCACCGCCCCGGTCATGCCCTGGACCAGGTCGTCGTCGACGTCGGCCCGGGTGATCAGCAGGTTGGGGACGGCCACGGTGGCCACGGCGTCCTTGGGCTCGGCGTTGGGGTAGGTGCCCTTCGGCATGGTGGCCGCGCGGTAGGCGTCGGTGCCGCCGCCCTCGACCTTGTGGACCGCCTCGGCGAGGTCGCCGAGCGGCACGATCCTGATCCGGACGTGGTCGGACAGGTCGGTCAGCGCGCTGGTCGGCAGTCCGCCGGACCAGAAGAACGCGTCCAGCTCGCCGGCCCGCAGGCCGTCGGCCGCGTCGCCGATGCCCAGGAAGGCGGGCTTGATATCGCGGTCCGGGTCCAGGCCGGCGGCGGCCAGCAGCCGCCGGGTGACCAGGTTGACCCCGGACAGCGACTGGCCGACGCCCACCCGCAGGCCCTTCAGGTCGGCCGTCCGGCGGACCGGCGAGGAGGCCGGGACGACCAGCTGGAGGTAGTCGTCGTAGAGCCGGGCGATCGCCCGGAGCTTCTCCCGGCCGGGCCCGGAGTACTGGGCGACGGCGTCGGCGGTGGCGATCGCGAAGTCGTCGCGGCCGTTGGTCACCCGGGCCAGGTTGTCGATCGACCCCTCCGAGTTGTCCAGCCGCAGCCGGACCCCCGGCATCGCCTTGGCGACGTGGGTCTCCAGCAGCTGCCCGTACCGGTCGTACACCCCGCGCTTCACCCCGGTGGCGAAACCGGTGTCGCCCTGCGGGTAACCGGGCGAGCGGCTCTCCGAGAGCCACCAGCCGCTGAGGCCCGCCGCCACCAGGACCAGCACCATCGCCACCCGCCAGAGCGGGCGGCGGGCCGCCGTGCGGACGGCGCTGCCGAGGTGGGTGCGGGTGTCGGGGGCCATGCAGGGATAGTGCCAGGCGCATGCGGCGAACGGGAGGGGAAAGTCGTTCGCGGCTGCCCGTACCCTGGTCGGGTGAGCGGTGACAGCGGATCGAAGAGCTACAGGGTCGTCACGTACGGCTGCCAGATGAACGTCCATGACTCCGAGCGGCTCTCCGGGCTGCTCGAGGACGCCGGGTACGTGAAGGCCGGGCAGGAGGGCGACCCCGACCTGGTCGTCTTCAACACCTGCGCGGTCCGGGAGAACGCCGACAACAAGCTGTACGGCAACCTCGGGCAGCTGGCACCGGTCAAGACCCGTCACAAGGGCATGCAGATCGCCGTCGGCGGCTGCCTGGCCCAGAAGGACCGCGACACCATCGTCCGCAAGGCACCCTGGGTCGACGTGGTCTTCGGCACCCACAACATCGGGCACCTGCCGGCGCTGCTGGAGCGGGCCGCGGTCGAGCGCAAGGCCCAGGTCGAGATCCTGGAGTCGCTGGAGACCTTCCCCTCCACCCTGCCCACCCGCCGCGAGTCCGCGTACGCCGCGTGGGTCGCGATCTCGGTCGGCTGCAACAACACCTGCACCTTCTGCATCGTCCCGGCGCTGCGCGGCAAGGAGGAGGACCGCCGCCCCGGCGACGTCCTCGCCGAGATCGAGGCGCTGGTCGACGAGGGCGTCATCGAGGTCACCCTGCTCGGCCAGAACGTCAACGCCTACGGCTCCGACCTGGGCGACCGCGAGGCGTTCTCCAAGCTGCTGCGCGCCGCCGGGCAGATCGAGGGCCTGGAGCGGATCCGCTTCACCTCGCCGCACCCGCGCGACTTCACCGACGACGTGATCGCCGCGATGGCCGAGACCCCGAACGTGATGCACCAGCTGCACATGCCGCTGCAGTCGGGCTCGGACACCGTGCTGAAGGCGATGCGCCGCTCGTACCGGCAGGAGCGCTTCCTGGGCATCATCCGCAAGGTGCGGGAGGCGATGCCGGACGCCGCCATCTCCACCGACATCATCGTGGGCTTCCCCGGCGAGACCGAGGAGGACTTCGAGCAGACCATGCACACGGTCCGCGAGGCCCGCTTCACCAACGCCTTCACCTTCCAGTACTCCAAGCGCCCCGGCACCCCGGCGGCCGACATGGCGGACCAGATCCCCAAGGCCGTCGTCCAGGCCCGCTACGACCGGCTGATCGCCCTCCAGGAGGAGATCTCCTGGGACGAGAACAAGAAGCAGGTCGGCCGCACCCTGGAGGTCCTGGTCGCCGAGGGCGAGGGCAAGAAGGACGACAAGACCGACCGGCTCTCCGGCCGCGCCCCCGACAACCGGCTGGTCCACTTCACCCGCCCGTCGGGGCCGGTCCGGCCCGGCGACATGGTCACGGTGGAGATCACCTACGCGGCCCCGCACCACCTGCTGGCCGAGGGGCCGGCTCTCGCGGTGCGCCGCACCCGGGCCGGGGACGCCTGGGAGAAGCGCCAGGCCCGGCCGGCCGCCAAGCCGGCCGGCGTGATGCTGGGCCTGCCGTCCGTCGGAGCCCCGGCGGCGCTGCCGCTCGCCGCCCCGGCGGGCGGCTGCTGCGGCGACTGAGCGAGCTCCGCGCGCGGCGGCCCGGCGGGATCACGGATCCGGCCGGGCCGCTCGCGTTGTTCGTTACAGTGATCCACATGCTGGTTGCCGCCGCCGTCTGCCCCTGCCCGCCGCTGCTCGTCCCGGAGGTCGCCGCCGGGGCGGCCGCCGAACTGGAGCCGCTCCGCGCGGCCTGCGACGAGGCGGTGGCGGCGGTGCTCGCCGCCGCTCCGGACCTGCTCGTGGTGGTCGGCACCGGCCCCGAGCCCGAGGTGTGGACCGAGGGCGGCGCCGGCTCCTTCCACCGGTACGGCGTGCCGCTGGTGGCCGCGCTGCCGGGCGGCCGGGCCGAGGGTCCGGAGCTGGCGCCCGCGCTGACCGTCGGTGCCTGGCTGCTGCAGCGGGCCGGGGTGACCGTGCCCACCCACGCCTGTGCGGTGCCCGCCGACGCGCCCGCCGACCGGATGCTCGGGCTGGGACAGGGCCTGGCCGGGCTGGCCGACCGGGTCGGGCTGCTGGTGATGGGGGACGGCAGCGCCTGCCGCTCGGTCAAGGCGCCCGGCTACCTGGACGAGCGCGCCGAGGGGTTCGACGCCGCGTCGGCGCGGGCCCTGGGGTCGGCGGACACCGCGGCGCTGGCCGCGCTGGACGCGGACCTGGCCGCCGAGCTGAAGGCCGAGGGACGGGCCCCCTGGCAGGTCCTGGCCGGCGCCGCGGAGGGCGCCGGCCTGACCGGGCGGCTGGGCTACCAGGACGCCCCGTACGGGGTGGGTTACCTGGTCGCGGCCTGGAGCTGACCCTCCGGGCGGGGGCGTCCGTCAGACGGTCGGCCCCGGGGTGCCGCCGGCGGGGGCGTCGGGGCCGGACGCCGGGGGCTTGTGGGCGAAGTCGTCCACCGCCCCCTTGGCCTTGCTGGTGCCGTGCTCGATCTTCTCGGCGTACTTGCCCTTGGTGGCCTTGTCGATCGCGCCGCCGGCTTTGTCGACCGCCTGCTCGATCTGCGCGCTGTGCTTGCCGGCGAACTCGCCGGCCTTGTCCTTGAGCTCTCCGGCCTTGCCCTTGAGGTTGTCCATCAGACCCATGACGCCTCACCCTTCCTCGTCCGTTTCCCTCACAACGTCCGTCGCGGGCGAACCGTTCGCAAGGACCCGGCGCGGCCGAAAACGGAGGTAATCGGTCATATGGTCGCCCGATCGGACGGGCCGGCCGGGGAGGGCCGTCGGCGGGTCGCCGTTTTTGGCAGACTTGACCGGTGAGCAGCTCCCCCACCGCCCCGCCCGCCCGCCCCGTCGAGCCCGGCCGGCCCCGCGTCGTCTCGGTCGTCGGCGCGACCGCCGCCGGCAAGTCCGACCTGGCCGTCGCCGTCGCCCGCGCGCTCGGCGGCGAGGTGATCAACACCGACTCGATGCAGCTCTACCGGGGCATGGACATCGGCACCGCCAAACTCACGACGGACGAGCGCGGCGGGATCCCGCACCACCTGCTGGACATCTGGGACGTCACCGAGGCCGCCAGCGTCGCCGAGTACCAGCGGTCGGCCCGGGCCGTGATGGACCGGCTGCTCGCGGCCGGCCGCACCCCCGTCCTGGTCGGCGGCTCCGGGCTGTACGTCCGGGCGGCGATCGACGAGATGGAGTTCCCCGGCACCGACCCGGAGGTCCGCGCCCGGCTGGAGGCCGAACTGGCCGAAGCCGGCCCGTACGTGCTGCACCGGCGGCTGGCCGCACTGGACCCCGCCGCGGCCGAGGCGATCCTGACCGGCAACGGCCGGCGGATCGTCCGCGCGCTGGAGGTCATCGAGATCACCGGGCAGCCGTTCACCGCCAACCTGCCGACGAACACCGCCGTGTACGACGCCGTGCAGATCGGCGTCGCGGTGCCCCGGCCCGAGCTGGACGAGCGGATCACCCTGCGGGTGGACCGGATGTGGCAGGCCGGGCTGCTCGACGAGGTGCGGGAGCTGGAGAAGGCCGGCCTGCGGGAGGGGCGGACGGCCTCCCGGGCGCTCGGCTACCAGCAGGTGCTGGACCACTTCGCGGGGGAGTGCACCGAGGACGAGGCGCGCGCCGAGACCGTCCGGGCCACCAAGCGGTTCGCCCGGCGACAGGAGTCGTGGTTCCGCCGGGACGACCGGATCCACTGGCTCGCCCGCCCGGCCGGCACCGATCCGGTCGAGCTGCTCGGCCGCTCGCTGGAGCTGATCGACCGTCAGGAACCCGCCGTCCGATAGGCGGTTTCCGGCCACCCGGCGGTGCAGCTGCGCGCGCAGACGGGCGTGCAGGACGACCCGGCGGTCACGGCCGGATCACGTGATGGCCACGGATCACCCGTCTACCCCGGTCAGGCCCGGAACGCCCCCCTGGACATGCCATCATCGATGCCATAAGGGATCGGCCGGGCGGCCGATCGTGCCCGGCCGCGAGTTCGCACTCGTGTCGAACTGTCAGGGGAGGCCGCGTGTCGACGGGTACCGGCCCCGAAACCGGCCAGAGCGCCGGACAGCGGAGCGGCCGTGCCGCCACCGCGCAGGCCGACGGCCTCGACGCCTCGACGCTGCCCGATCTGCCGGTCCTGCCGGGCCTCGACGCACCCACCTCCTACGCGGTCGCGCTGCCGGCGCTGGACAGCGCCCCGGCCGGTGCCGTGCACGAGCGTGAGATCCGCCCGCGCCGCCGGCTCCGCTGGTGGCAGACCCTGCCGATCGCCCTGCTGGCCACCGCCGGTTCGCTGATGTTCGCCTTCCCGCTGGCGTTCGGCTCGGCCGGGGCCGGGTCGGCGATGATCGGGATGCTCGGCCTGCTGCTCACCGCGGCCTCGGTCGGCTGGGGCGCGATGGCCGCCCGGCACGCCGGCTACAAGTGGCCGGGTCTGCCGCGCCGCGGCACCGGCGAGCGGGCCGGGTGGAAGTCGATCGTGATCTACACGCTGATCGTGCTGGCCGCCTGCGCGCTGGCCCTGTGGCGAGTGGTCCGGCTCTCCGGTCGGTAGGGCCCGGGTGCGGCCGTCCGGTTCGTCCGCGCGGCCCGTCCGTCCCGTGCTGCCCCGCCCGTCCGTCCGCCCGGTGGAACCGGAGCGCGGCCGTCCGGCCCGGCTCGGTAGCATCGGGAGGGTGACCGCCTCCTCCGCTCAGCCCGTCGGCCTTCCCTTCCTCAAGGGGCACGGCACCCAGAACGACTTCGTCATCGTCCCCGACCCGGACGGCCGGCTGGACATCGGCCCGCGCGCCGTCGCCGCGCTCTGCGACCGCAGGGCGGGGATCGGCGGGGACGGGCTGCTGCGCGTGGTGCGCTCCGCCGCCGACCCGGCCGCGGCCGGCCTGGCCGACCGGGCCGAGTGGTTCATGGACTACCGCAACTCGGACGGCTCGATCGGCGAGATGTGCGGCAACGGGGTCCGGGTCTTCGCCCGCTACCTGGTCGAGGCCGGGCTGGCCGAGCCGGGCGAGCTGGCGGTGGCCACCCGGGCCGGGGTGCGGACGGTGCGGATCGCCGAGGACGCCGAGGACGGCACGCCCGGCGAGGTCACCGTGGACATGGGCCGCGCGGTGCTGCCCGGTCCGGACGGGATCGAGGTCGCCGTCGGCGAGCGGCGCTGGCCGGCCCTGAACGTGAACATGGGCAACCCGCACGCGGTGGCCTTCGTCGAGAGCCTGGACCACGCCGGCGACCTGCTGGCCGCGCCTGCGACGAGCCCCGAGGGGGCCTACCCGGAGGGCGTCAACGTCGAGTTCGTGGTGGACCGGGGCCCGCGCCACGTCGCCATGCGGGTGCACGAGCGCGGCTCCGGCGAGACCCGCTCCTGCGGCACCGGCGCCTGCGCCGTCGCGGTGGCCGCCGCCCGCCGGGACGGCGTCGACCCGGCGGTCACCGGCGAGGCCGTCACCTACACGGTGGACGTCCTGGGCGGCCGGCTGATGATCACGGAGTACCCGGACGGCCGGGTGGAGAAGACCGGTCCGGCGGTGATCGTGGCCCGTGGCGAGCTGGAGCCCGGTCTGACGGCCACACGGGAGGGGTGACACCCGCACGGCAGTGCGGAGCCGGTCGCGTCGGGCGGTGTGGTCGGCAGGTTTGCCCAATCCGTATGCGGCCGAATCCCCCCGTTCGGGTGATACCGATGACGGACGGGAAGCAGGGCATCGCGGAACGTGCTCTGCTCGGTAGCATGGACCACCGGGTCGGCCCAAGCTCCCGGTGACCGCTGCCGGAGGTGCCGATGACCATCGAAGCCGGGCAGCCCCTGGCGGGGCAGCCGACGACCGCACGGCAGGCCGGGCCCAGACGGCCCCTCGGAGGGCTGGGCCGGGCCGCCCTCGGCCGGGCCGGCCGGGCCGCGCTGCTGGCCACCGACCGCCCGCCGGTGCCGGACGCCCTCGAACCGCTGGTCCAGGCGCACCGGCGGCACCACCCGCAGGCCGACCTAGGCCTGCTCGGGCGCGCCTACCGGCTGGCCGAGGCCAGCCACCGCGGGCAGAAGCGGAAGAGCGGCGAGCCCTACATCACCCACCCGCTCGCCGTCACCATGATCCTGGCCCAACTCGGCGCCGGGACGACCACGTTGGTCGCCTCGCTGCTCCACGACACCGTGGAGGACACCGAGTTGACGCTGGAGCAGGTGGGCGCCGGGTTCGGGCCCGAAGTCGCCTACCTGGTCGACGGGGTGACCAAACTGGAGAAGGTCGACTTCGGCGCCGCCGCCGAGGCCGAGACCTTCCGCAAGATGCTGGTCGCCACCGGGGACGACGTCCGGGTCATGGTGATCAAGCTGGCCGACCGGCTGCACAACATGCGCACCATCCGGCACATGAAGCCGGCCAGCCAGGTGCGGATCGCCAAGGTCACCCGGGACGTGCTGATCCCGCTGGCCGAACGGCTCGGGATCCAGGTGCTCAAGGCGGAGCTGGAGGACATCGTCTTCGCCACCCTGCACCCCGAGGAGCACACCCGCGCCCGCGCCCTGCTCACCCGCCACGAGGCGGGCCAGGACACCCTGTTGGAGCCGTTCGCCCGGGCCCTGGACCGCCAGCTCGCCGAGGCCGGGATCGCCGCCGAGGTCACCGTCCGCCCCCGGCACGGCGTCTCGCTGCACCGGGTCCTGCTCAAGCGGGCCGCCGCGCCCGGCCCGGACGGCAGGCCGCAGGGGCCGCAGCCGGCCGACTTCGGGCGCCTGCTGGTGGTGGTCGAGGAGAACGCCGACTGCTACGCCGTGCTCGGCGAGCTGCACACCTGCTGGACGCCGCTGCCCGGCGAGTTCAAGGACTTCGTGGCCGCCCCCAAGTTCAACCTCTACCAGTCCCTGCACACCGCGGTGGCGCTGGCCGGCGGCGAGGTCGTCGAGGTGCTGGTGCGCACCCGGCGGATGCACGAGGTCGCCGAGACCGGCGTGGTCGCGCTCGGCGACCCCGGACAGCCGGGCGGCGGCGACCAGGGCGGCGACGAACTGGACCGCACCGACCCGGCCCGGCCCGGCTGGCTCTCCCGACTGCTGGAGTGGCAGCAGGAGACCCCGGACCCGGACGCCTTCTGGTCCGCGCTCACCGCCGACCTGGCCGGGGACCGCGAGATCACCGTCGTCACCGAGCACGGCGAAACGCTTCAGCTGAGGGCCGGCGCCAGCTGCGTGGACGCCGCGTACCTGCTCGGCGAGGAGACCGGCCACCGCTGCATCGGGGCCCGGGTGAACGGCCGGCTCACCGCGCTCTCCACCGTCCTGCGGGACGGCGACCGGGTGGCCATCCTCACCGACGAGCCCGCGGCGCCCGCCGGGTCCGCGACGCCCGACGGCGCCGGGACGCCCGGCCGGGAGGACGGCGCCCCGTCCGGGCCCGGCCGCCACCGCGCCGAACCGTCCGGCCCGGCGCCCGAGTGGCTGGCGCACGTCCGGACCCCGGCGGCCCGGCTGGCCATCGAACGCTGGCTGGCCGACCACCCGCCGCGCCGTCCGGTGGTCCGCACCGGCCCCTCGGCCGGGCAGCCGGCGCCGCCCGCGCACCGCGCCGCCCCCGACCGGCCGGCCGCCCCGGTCACCGTGGCCGGCCGCCCCGGTGCTCCGGTCCGGCTGGCGCGCTGCTGCACCCCCGTACCGCCCGACGCGATCGCGGGCTACCCGATCCGGGGCGGCGCGGTCGCCGTGCACCGGGCCGGCTGTCCGGCGGGGGAGCGGATGCGGGCCGACGGCCGCGGTGCGCTGGAGGTCGACTGGCGGCCGGGCGCGCCGCCCGCGGGCTACCGGGCCACCCTGCGCGCCGAGGCGCTGAACCGGCCCCGCCTGCTCGCCGACCTCACCGCGGCGATCTCGGAGGAGGGGGTCGGGATCGTCTCCGCCGAGGTCGAGCCGCCGCAGGAACTCCGGGTCCGGCACACCTACACCGTCGAGCTGCCCGACCCGGCCTCGCTCGCCGCCGTGCTCCGGGCCATGCTGAAGGTCTCCGGCGTGTACGACGTCAGCCGTCCGCACGCCCCGGCGGGCGGCGGCGGAGGGCGGACCCCGGCGGGCGGGGCGCCGGGGGAGGCCGTGCGGGAGGGGCCGGCGGACTCGCCGGGCGACGCGCCGCCGGAAAATGGGGATGACCGGTCCGCACCGGGCGTGCGAACATCATGGGGAATTCACGGCCGGACCGCGGCGTTCACCGGGCAGAGGAGTCTCAGCCGGTCCCTCGGTCCCGAGGGGTAGCTCACACCTCGCCCGAGTGGTAGACGGGGCGGCAGCTGGGCAGACTCCGGGCACGACCGTCCGTACGGTCGCGCACAGGCCACCCGTACCAGCAGCCTAAGGACAGAATGACCTCCACGTTCGACACCCGCGACCACGCCGACGCCCCGCGCCGCACGGACGGTCTGCGGGCGGAAGCCCTCATGGACGAGGACCTCGCGGCCATCGACGAGGACCTCGGCCACCACTACGACGGCGACCAGTACGACCGCAGCGAGCGTGCCGCGCTGCGCCGCGTCGCCGGCCTCTCCACCGAACTCCAGGACGTCACCGAGGTCGAGTACCGACAGCTCCGCCTGGAGCGCGTGGTGCTCGTCGGTGTCTGGACCGACGGCACCGTCGAGGAGGCGGAGAACTCGCTCGCCGAGCTCGCCGCCCTGGCCGAGACGGCCGGCTCCGAGGTGCTGGACGGCGTCATCCAGCGCCGCGACAAGCCCGACGCCGCCACCTACATCGGCTCCGGCAAGGCCAAGGAACTGCGCGACATCGTCGCCGCGACCGGGGCCGACACCGTCGTCTGCGACGGTGAGCTCACCCCCGGCCAGCTGATCCACCTGGAAGACGTGGTCAAGGTCAAGGTCGTCGACCGGACGGCCCTGATCCTCGACATCTTCGCCCAGCACGCCAAGTCCCGCGAGGGCAAGGCGCAGGTCTCGCTCGCGCAGATGCAGTACATGCTTCCGCGCCTGCGCGGCTGGGGTCAGTCGCTCTCCCGGCAGATGGGTGGTGGCGGCGCCGGCTCGTCCGGCGGCGGCATGGCCACCCGTGGTCCCGGTGAGACGAAGATCGAGACCGACCGTCGTCGGATCCGCGAGAAGATGGCGAAGCTCCGCAGGGAGATCGCCGACATGAAGAAGGGCCGCGACACCAAGCGGCAGGAGCGCCGGCGCCACCAGGTGCCGTCGGTCGCCATCGCCGGCTACACCAACGCCGGCAAGTCCTCCCTGCTCAACCGGCTCACCGGTGCGGGCGTGCTGGTGGAGAACTCCCTGTTCGCCACCCTCGACCCGACCGTGCGCCGGGCGCAGACGCCGAGCGGCCGGGTCTACACCCTGGCCGACACCGTCGGCTTCGTGCGGCACCTGCCGCACCACCTGGTCGAGGCGTTCCGCTCCACCATGGAGGAGGTCGCCGACGCCGACCTCATCCTGCACGTGGTGGACGGCTCGCACCCCGAGCCGGAGACCCAGCTGGCCGCCGTCCGCGAGGTGGTCGTCTCGGTCGACGCGCAGAACGTGCCCGAGATCGTGGTGATCAACAAGGCCGACGCCGCCGACCCGCTGGTGCTCCAGCGGCTGCTGCGCCGCGAGCCGCACGCCATCGTGGTGTCGGCCCGCACCGGCCAGGGCATGGAGGAGCTGCTCAAGCTCATCGACGACGAGCTGCCGCGCCCGGCCGTCGAGGTGCACGTCCTCGTCCCGTACACCCAGGGCGGCCTGGTCTCCCGGGTGCACGCCGAGGGCGAGCTGATCGCCACCGAGCACACCGCGGACGGCACGCTGCTGCACGCCAAGGTGCCGGCCGAGCTGGCCGCCGAGCTGGAGCGCTACACCGTGGCGCTGACGCCGCAGGGCTGATCCGGTACGCCGACGGGCCCCGGTCCGCCCTCCCTCGGGAGGGC